>JBNLAT010000001.1:0-188449 GCA_050302275.1 Thiohalomonadaceae bacterium
CCCACCGCCATCAGCATAGTGCTGCCCACGGTAGTAAGTGAAATTCGGCAACCAAAGCAGTCATCCGGCCCCCCATTGAAGGCGGTGAGGATGTCACCGGCCACCCAGCCACTGCCACTGTTACTGAACAGATAGACCGCACCATTGCCGCCGGACTGGAAATCCCCTCCCACCGCCAGGGTCTGCGTGGTATTAGTGGCATTAGCGGTGAGGGCAACACGTGCACCAAAATACGCCCCAGTTATCGCAGCTGGGGCCTTGATGTAGGCATCCTCCGCCCAGACGCTACTACTGCCATCGTTACTGAACAGGTAGACCGCGCCGCTATCCGTCACTGCGGTCGTTTCGGTAATGGTGGTGTTGACGCCGGTGGCATCACCATCCTCATAAGGTGCACCTACAGCCAGGGTGGTACCGTCCGCAGAGAGTGCTACTTTGACACCGAACCAGTCACCCGACCCCGCATTGGATGCCTTCACATAACCCGCTTCAGTCCAACTGCTGCCATTGTTACGGAACAAATAAACTGCGCCACTCCCTCCCTCTGTCACTGCACCAACAGCTAGAGTATTGCCATCCCCAGAGAAGGCGACGCTGTTACCGAAACGCTCACTAGCCGTCACATTTGTTGCTTTGAAATAACCAATCCCGTCCGCCAAAGTGGACGTAAATGACACCACATTCGAATCGGTACAACCGGTACTATTACAGCTTTGCAGCATGTACTGAGCATTAATGCGCTTGGGTAGGAAAACGATTAAGTCGTAGCTAGTGCTATCGGCAGCGATTGTCGCCACCTGCGTGAAGCCGGAACTACTATCGGGATTTTCAAACAGGCGGTATTCAGTCTCCCCGGAAACATCACTCCAGGTGAAGTGGAAGGTTTTGGTCTGCTGTGCCGACCAGGAGAGCGTGGTCGCGGCCGGGGCGCTTGCAGAGCCCCCGCTTGAGCCACACCCTTGTAATAGCGTACCTGACAGGGCGACAAAAAGGAGCGAAGAAAGAATACTACTGCGACGTTTAGAAATCTGGCTCATGGGGGGAGTCCTTTAAATACCGATTAATTCCGTGGGGATGGCAATACGAAAGCAGCCAGGGCAGTGAGCTGGCCTGGTAAATGGGGTATTGAATACAACGGAGAAAAATTCCGGGATTCAACTCCGTTTGTGCAGATGGGTACCGCTTTCATCTGTTACGTCCCTGCAATGTCTACAACTGGGGGGTTAAAACTGAAGCCGCATCATACAAAAGTTCACTGGGACTTACCATTCAGAGCCAAGATTATGGGGAACGCTTCACAGAGTTTCTTTTGACATTTGTCAGGCATTTTGGGTTGTCGGTGTAGGAAAACGATTACACAAATTAAGTCTCACTCAATCACCAAATGGGTTGAGCTTGCTACCGTCGGGTAGATACATGGTTTTCACTTTGTCTCTTTCAATCAGTTGAGGCTTACGGATACCGGGGAGATCGACGTAGGGACATGTCCCTTCGCGTACGATTTCGTCACCGCTCGATGGAATCCAGACGACCTTCTTTTCGTCGATCCACGGTTGCAGCTCGAAATCCCATTCATGGTTGGTGAGGGTCCAGCCGACGATCTCGCCATCAGGCCCGTAGATTTTCAGGGTCTCGCGGCTCCAGGCGGGTGGGAGGTTTGCGGGGTTGGCGGGTTCGGGACTGAAGTAACCGATGGGATAGTAGGTATCGCCGTGCGGCCCTTCGAAGCTGGCGATGACCGCGGTCATTCCAGGTGTTTTGGTCAAGACATCGGGCACTACAAAAGGAACGCCGGGGCCGGGTTGGATGCGACGACCATTTGGGGAGCGGTTTGCTTCCACTGGATCACGGCCATGGAAATCGATGGCGCCCATCAGAGCGCGGAAGTGTTTGCAACACTGGATTTCTGGTTTGTTTTCTTCGGGATAGTTCACATGCCAGCGTGGGCCATCTAATCCCAACACATCCAGCTTGTAGTAGAGTTTTTCATTGCAGATCGGGCAACGGCTGAGCTCAATGAGGGGCAATTCGACGTTATAAGTATCTATTGCTTCTTCCCACATTTGATTGTATTTACACCTCTCATCCTTTGTGAGCGTACGAACAATGGGGGGACATTTGTGCTTTACCGCCTCCCAATAATGTTCCACCAGTTCATTCCGGCGCCGCTCTTTCCAGTTCAAGTCTGTGCATTCACCAATGGTCATGTTCAGGCTCCGCTAGCTTCGTTCTGGAAGTTCCAGTGCGAAGGCACTTCCGTACCCTTACAGTTATACATATTGAGTAGCTGCTCGTCGCTGTCCAGTTGATAGAAGGTGACCGGTTCCTTGCCGTCCACCACTGTCACAGGCGGGTCGGGCTGCATCAGTTCCGGCACAGGCTCCTCGCCGTACTTCTTACAATACTCCATGTAGTTGGCCTGTGCGCCGTGCATAATACGGTCACTGCCAATCTCGTGGTTCATTGCCTCTCTCAATTTCAGATCCCGATCTGACTCCCCTATAATCTTCTCACCTGTAGTCGCATCGATCATCTCATGCATATCGTAGTCGCCGGTCAACGGTTCCCCATCACTGGCTTTATAGGGAAGAAGTTGATCACCGGAAAGAATTTCGCCTTCTCCGGGTTTCTTCATCAATGTTGAAACAAGTCCCGCCTGCCCTTTATGGCTCTCAGGCAGGCTCTCTTTGGTAAAGGTCTTCTGCTTGACTTTAAGCCCTTTGGATTTCACCCCGTTTTTCATATGCGGGATGCAGTCGGGATTGGATTTGCGGAAGCTGATCACGGCATTGTTGTCCTGGCAGACATTCTTGATCGCATCCATATGCTCCGGGTCGATACCCCCCTGCTCCGCCGCCTCGGCTTCAGTGACTTCACACTTACCCAGTTCGTCGCATGCTTCTTCCTGAGTGACTTTAACTTTTTCCGCTTCAACCTCCCGCACCGGACCTACAGGCGGCGACTCCAGATGCGCCATGCGGTTGCCGGGAGTGTTGGCGCTGCTTTCTGTTTGACCCGAATCACCCGCTTTGGGTGCCGGTGGTACATCCTGGGTTTTGTAGAGCAATAGTTCTTTCGAGAGCAGGTGCTGTTTTACAACGTTGCGGTATTCACTTTCGCTGGTGGTCTGTGGATTGACACTTGGTGGCAGCAGGCCGTTTTCCTGTAACAGGTTGTGCCAGTGGTGTGGGGTGGCCTTTAATCCGGTGAGATGTTCCTCGACTTCCGCTTCATTGGAAAATGATAAATGGACTTTGTCTGTGGGCAGGGGAACGGGGCCGCGTGCAAAACTGAATACCGCGCCTTTGCCGTTTCGCAATGCGTGTTTGCCCGCAGTGGGGATTTCATAGATGGCGAGTGTGCCGCGCACCAGTTTTTGAGCCACTGATTCGAGCGCCTGGATGTCGGCATCCTGACCCGGTAAATGATTATCTCCGATGTTGTCAGCATATCTATGCCAGAAATCTTGCGAGACTTTTAACGAGCGCAGGAAGGTTTTGGTCAGTTCCGGGCAGAAGAAATGTCTTTGCTTTGCTGCTGGATGGGGCTGTTCAGATGTCGAGATGATCTGGTAACTGCGTCCGAAGATGTCTTTGTAGAGAGTATATTGCCTATCCATGTGTCACGTATCCATACGAGTTCTATTCCATTAAATGCATCTAATCCTGATCTGTTTATGAAATCGGTAACGGTGTCGATAATACATAATCTACAGACATCATACTATTGGCTACAGGATTGATTTTCTGACCAATATAATTCTGATTTTTGAAAGACTTTCAGTATCTTAATGCCCATACCAAAAAACCATGCATGTTAAGAATTGTTACACATAGTTCGGAGTTCATTGAATCCAACAACTAATGTGCAAGTGAACAGGGAATATAGAAGAAACACAAAAAAAGCCACGGTCACCGTGGCTTTTCTTTTCCGAACTAGCGAATGATGCTACGCCGCGATTCAGCAAGGAAATCGGCAAAGCGCTTCACTTCCTCATGCTGCTCGCCCATCGCGTTGATCTGTTTAGTCGCCTCTTCCAGGCTCAGACCTTCTCGATAAAGAATCTTGTAGACCTTGTTCAGGTTACGAATCTGCTCGTCGCTAAAACCACGACGTTTCAGACCTACCTTGTTCAGTCCGTGTGGTGCAGCAGGATTACCTGAGATCATCAGGTATGGCGGAACATCCTTGGAGATGGCGCTGCCCATGCCGGTAAAGGCATAGTCACCGATAGAACAGAACTGGTGCACCAGCGTAAAGCCACTGAGGATCACGAAATCACCTACATGTGCGTGACCGGCCAGTGAAGCATTGTTGGAGAAAATCACACCATTGCCGACCTGGCAATCATGGGCGATGTGAATGTAGGCCATCAGCAGGTTATCGTTACCCACTTTGGTCAGGCCACCGCCACTGACGGTACCGCGGTTGATGGTGACGAATTCACGGATGGTATTGCGATCGCCGATCTCCAACCGTGTCGGCTCGCCGTCGTACTTCAGATCCTGAGGCGCCTCGCCAATGGAAGCAAACTGGTGGATTTTATTTTCGCAGCCGATACTGGTTGGACCGTTAATCACCACATGCGGACCAATCCATGTATTGGCGCCAATCTCCACCCCGGCACCGATAACAGTGTAGGCGCCGACAGTAACACCCTCAGCAAGTTTTGCCGATGGGTCGATGATTGCTGTGGAGTGGATATCGCTCATGTTATTTTATGGCCTGTTCTGCACACATAAGTTCCGCGCTGGCAACGACATTATCATCAACCTTCGCCACCGCGTTGAATTTCCAGATAGTACGTTTCTGTTTTACGACTTCGACTTCCAGAACCAGTTGATCACCCGGCAGGACTGGCTGTTTAAAGCGGCAGTTGTCGATCCCGGCGAAATAGTAGAGTGAGCTACCATCAGGTTTCTTACCCTGGGTTTTGAATGCCAGAATACCGGTGGCCTGGGCCAGTGCTTCCATAATTAATACGCCAGGAAAGACGGGGCGTTCCGGAAAATGACCGGTAAACATCGGTTCATTGACTGAAACATTCTTAATCGCTTTAAGGCGTTTACCCGGTTCACACTCCAGTACACGATCCACCAACAGGAACGGGTACCTGTGCGGCAGGTGTTCAAGGATTGCCTGAATATCCATCTTTTCCACTGTCATTAACCTTCTTTCGTTTTTTCAGCCAGTGCTTTCTCCAGCGCCTTGATACGGCGAGCCATATCATCCAGCTGTTTAAAGCGTACGTAATTCTTTTGCCACTCGGACTTTGGTTCCAGTGGTGTGCCTGCGGAGTAGACGCCACTCTGCTTGATCGAACCGGGTACCAGAGACATGGCGGTAACCGTCACGCCATCAACGATTTTTAGATGCCCAAGAATACCGACACCGCCACCGATAGCACAATTGGCACCGATATCGGCACTCCCGGCTACACCGACACAACCCGCCATAGCGGTATCGTTACCAACCTTGACGTTGTGGGCGATCTGGATCTGGTTATCCAGTTTCACGCCGTCACCGATCAGGGTGTCTTCAATCGCGCCGCGATCGATACTGGTATTAGAACCGATTTCGACATCGTCGCCGATAATGACCCGACCCAACTGGTGAATCTTTATCCACTTGCCCTGATCATTGGCAAAACCAAAACCGTCGGAACCGATCACGGCGCCGGAATGAATCACCGCGCGAGTCCCGATACGGCAGTCATGATAAACGGTAACATTGGCATAAATGAGTGAGCCACTACCCACTTCACTACCCTCACCGATAACACTACCCGCTCCGATCGTCACATTGTCGGCGATTTTCGCACCTTTACCGATCACCGCATTGGCACCGATGCGTACATTGTTACCCAACACTGCCTCGGGGTGGATAACAGCACGTTCGTGCAACAACGGTCCATCGCCATGTTGCGGCGCAAACAGAGCGGATAGATGCGCGTAACTGAGATAGGGATTTTCTGAAATCAGTGCATTACCGGAAAAATAGTGGCGATCATCTTCGCGCAGGATCACCGCACCTGCAGCGTTGTCCTGCAGATATTTCCGGTAACGGGAATCGGCCAGAAAACTGATACTTTCCGCATCGGCATTTGCCAGCGTCGCGATACGGCGAACGATCTGCTGCGCATCACCCTCGACACGCAGGCCGAGCTTTTCTGCCAGTTGCCCCAATGTGTAATGCAATCGTGTATCGCCTATTTTTTCTTGGTATCTTTTTTGGCGAAGTCCTGCTTAAGACGGTCGATGACGCTCTTCGTAATGTCGACACGTTCGCTGGCAAAGATAACGCCGGTTTCCAGAATCAGGTCGTAGCCCTTCTCCTTGGCCAGTGCAACGATAGAAGTAGCGATATCCCGCTGCATCTTCGCCAGTTCCTCATTGCGCCGAATATTGAAGTCTTCGGCAAACTCGTCGCGAGAGCGTTTGAGATCGCGTTTTTGTGTCAGGATCTCACGTTCCAGTTTACTCTGTTCTTCCTGACTCATGGTCAGGCTATCGCGCGCCATCTTATCTTCCAGCGCCTTGATCTTTTTCTGCTCTGCCTGCAGCTTGGTATCACGTCCGGCAAATTCATCCTGCAGGGTTTTGCGCACAGCTTCTGCCTGAGGCGCCTGCTCAAGAACCTGGGCAGTATTCACAAAGGCGATGCTGGGAGCATCTGCCGCAACAGCGGCATTGGTGGTGAACCCGATCAAAACAGCGATCAGAGACGAGACAATGCGTTTCATATCTGCTTCCTGTGTACTTCCATCGTTATTGGATGCCCAGCGTAAACTGGAAGGATTCCGTCTCATCCCCCGCTTTCTCGTTAAGCGGCATTGAGTAAACAAAGGAGAGCGGACCAACCGGCGTCATCCATGCCAAACCCAAACCTGTAGTGTAGCGGAGTTCTGACAGGTCTGTGCTTTCACTGGTGTTATATACGTTACCCGCGTCGACGAACGCCTTCAAGCGCATTGACGGACTATCCAGCGCCCAGGGGGGCGGGAAGACCAGTTCCATGGTGCCCAGCAGACGGGCATTACCGCCCAGCGGGTCGCCGTTGGAATCGAGGGTACCGGGCGTCGAGAACAGGGTATTGGTGCGATAACCGCGCAGGGTCGATACACCACCTGCATAGTAGCGCTCATAAGGTGCCAGAATATTACTGCTGTCGTAGACATCGGCATAGGCGATATCACCCTCAACACTGAAAGTCAGGTGCTTCGCCAACGGGATATAGTGCTGTTTGTTAACCCGCAACTTATAAAAGCGGTTGGCCTGATCAGTAACCGGCAGTGCGACCTCGCCACTGAGCAATAATTTCCCGCCTGAAGTGGGGAAATAGATTGCATTACGGGTATCGTGGCTCCAGCTCAGTTCAAAACCATAGGTATCGTACTGACAATCATACTGGTCAGCGGAAGTACTGGCGTCGCTACAGAAATCGAGTACTTCGACAGACGTCGCGCTATCCACGTTCAACTGTGAGTGTTCGTAACGCAAGCCGTAACTCATGGTGTCGTACTCGCTCACTGGCACACCGAAGCGCATCAGCGCACCGTAGGCATCACGGGTATAATCCGCGGTATTGGCCGCTGCCGAGTCAGTGGTGCGGTAGTAGAGATCGTAGGTACGGCTCACCCCATCCTGGGTCCAGTAAGGATCGGTGGTATTAAAGCTGTAAGTAGTCGCAGTGGAGCTGTTATCGAAGGTAATCGCAACCTTCTCACCGCTTCCCATGAAGTTTTCCCAGTTGATACTGGCGTTAATCAACATCCCCTGTACGTCACCGTAGCCGACACCAAAGTTAAAACTACCGAAGGAGTCACGTTCCTTAACGTCAAAGTTAACATCCACCTGATCAGGGCTTCCCGGAACGGCCGGTGTTTTAACGTTAACATCGGTAAAGAAACCGAGACGATTCAAGCGTGTGACCGAGCGCTGCACCTTGCTACTGGACATCCAGCCACCTTCCATCTGGCGCATTTCCCGCCGCAGCACTTCGTCATCGGTACGGATGTTTCCGGTCAAATTAATGCGACGTACCGTTACCCGTTGTCCCGGGTCGATCATATAGGTGAGATTGACCTCGCGTTTTTCCTTGTCCAGTTCCGGCACCGGATTAATGTTGGCAAAGGCGTAACCGATATTACCCAGGGCATCGCTAATCCGCCGGTGACTCTCGGTAATCTCCAGGCGTGAGAAGGTATCACCGGGATGTACAGAAATAAGCTTTTCAAGCTCCTCTTTGGGCACAATCGTATTACCCGCCACCTGCACACTGCCAATAGAGTACTTATCCCCTTCCGCAACATTGATGGTGATGTAGACATCCTTCTTGTCCGGGGTAATCGTCACCTGGGTGGAGAGGATCTCGAAATTGATATAACCATTATTCATATAATGGGAGCGTAGCGTTTCCAGATCGGCAGCCAGTTTCTGTTTTGAATATTGATCGCTGCTACTGAACCAGCCCGCATCAGAACCCAGCTGAAATTTTTTGGTCAGTTCTTCCTGACTGAAGGCTTCATTACCGATGATATTAAGATGGCGAATCGCCGCCACATCACCTTCTGCAATTTCAATCAGTATCGCTACGCGGTTACGTTCCAGTGGCGTAACGGTGGAACGCACCTGGGCATTGTATTTGCCCATCGCCAGATAGGCCTGCTTCAACTCCTGCTTGACCTTGTCGAGCATGGAGTAATCGAAAACATGACCTTCACTCATGCCGACCAGCTTGACGTTGGAGGTCAGCATATCGGTAGAAATATCGTCGTTACCTTTGAATTCGATGCTGGCGATCGCCGGACGTTCGGCAAGAAATACCACCAGCACCTTGCCGTCGCGCTCAAGCACCACATCACGAAAGAAACCGGTTTTGTAGAGGGCGTGAACAGCCGCATCGGCTGCTTCATCATTCAGGGTGTCACCCTTCTTCAGCGGCAGATAGTTATACACCGTACCCAGGGAGATACGCTGCAGCCCCTCTACACGAATATCACTGATAACGAAATTCTCGATGGCGAAAGAGGCCGAACTCCAGACCAGCAGTAAGACAAGACCGATACGTTGCAACAAAAACATTTTCTCTCGTTTATTTATCGTCAATTATCCAACCAGACGAGTCAGGTCATTAAAAATCGCCAGAACAGTCAGGGCCAAAATCAGCGCCAAACCAACACGCTGCCCCATCGCTTCAACTCGCTCAGGTACCGGGCGACGAATCACACCTTCAATCAGGTAGTAGAGCAGATGTCCGCCATCCAGCACCGGGATCGGTAACAGGTTCAATACCCCAAGGCTGACACTGATCAGTCCGAGAAACTTGAGGAAATGACTCATTCCCGCATCGGCTGACTGCTTGGCGTACTGCGCAATCCCAATTGGACCGCTGATATTTTCCACCGAGGCCCGACCCATGATCATTTCACCGATCATTCGCAGTGTCAGGCCCGCCATCTCCCAGGTTTTGCTCCACGCCACCGGGATGGCTGCTGCCGCATCATAACGCAATTCGGCGCGTAGCGGCTCGAACAGACTACGGTCGAAATAGACCCCTGCGCCAATCTTGCCGATCGGCCCTTTATCGCTCTGTACCACCTGCGGTCGCAGCGATATCGGCATCTCTTCACCGTCACGCTGAATCAGCAGTTCAAGCGGCATATCGGGATGCGCCTGAATGATCGATACCAGCTGTTGCCACTCATCCACCTGCTGTCCTGCAGCCAGCAATACCTTGTCTCCGCTCTGCAGGCCCGCCTCTTCGGCGACCGAATCCTCGACCACCTTGCCGATGACGGGCGCGATACGCGGCTGGTAAACATTCAGGCCCAGCTTTTTATACAGTTCCTGAGGCTTGCTGTTGGCATCCACCTCATCGAATTCCAGCATCGCCTCGCGACTGACACCGCCTTCATAGATGGTCAGCTTGACCGGATTATTCAGCAGCATCTTCGGCAGGATCGCCTCAATCGCCGATTGCCAGGTCGGTGTCGCCTCCCCATCCACGGAGAGGATCTCCTGGCCACTATGCAGTCCTGCTGCAGAGGCAATGGAATCCGGTGCAATATCGCCGATGATCGGCTTGATGCCATTGATGCCGATCACAAACATCATCCAGTAGGCGACGATGGCAAAGGCAAAATTGAAAAACGGACCGGCCATGACGATGGCGCTGCGCTTTAGCAATGGCTGACGGTTAAAGGCACGATGCAGTTCCGCCTCAGGCACCTCGCCCTCGCGCTCATCGAGCATCTTGACGTAACCACCCAGAGGAATGGAGGCCACCATATATTCAGTCTGATCCGGTCCCGATTTTTTCTGCCACAGCGGCTTACCGAAACCGATGGAGTAACGCAGTACCTTGACCCCCATCCAGCGGGCGACCAGGAAATGTCCCAGTTCGTGTACCGCGATCAGCAGGCTCAACGCCACCAGCAAAGAAAGAATGGTCAGCAGTACATCCATCATCAGTGCAACACCTCAACATCGGCCATCAGTGTGGTCGCCACTTCTCTGGCTTCCGTATCGGCAGCAAAAATCGTCTCCAACGAGTCGGCCGCGGCAATCTTCATTCGTCCCAAAGTCTCTTCAATAAGTTCCGGGATCGCGGTAAAGCGAATACGCTCCTGCAGGAAAGCCTCTACTGCGATCTCATTGGCTGCGTTAAGGATCGCCGGCGCCGTACCGCCCGCCTCTATCGCCTCCATAGCCAGACGCAGGCAGGGGAAGCGACGCAAATCGGGCTCTTCAAAATCGAGCCGCGCCACATCAAATAGATTCAGGCTAGGCACCCCGGATTCAATGCGCTCGGGCCAGGCCAGGGCGTGGGCGATGGGGGTACGCATATCGGGATTGCCCATCTGCGCCAGTACCGAACCGTCGTTGTACTCCACCATGGAGTGAATCACGCTCTGTGGGTGCAGCACCACCTGGATGTTCGTCGTGGTGGTGTGAAACAGCCAGCAGGCCTCGATCACTTCGAGACCCTTGTTCATCATGGTGGCGGAATCGACGGAAATCTTCTGTCCCATCGACCAGTTGGGATGGGCAACTGCCTGGGCCGGGGTCACTGCCGTCAGTTGTTCGATAGGGGTGGTACGGAATGGGCCACCCGAGGCGGTCAGCAGGATACGGCGAACGCCGACCTGATCCAGACCGTGGGCAAAGTCGCTCGGCATGCACTGGAAGATCGCGTTGTGCTCACTATCGATGGGCAACAATTCGGCATTGTGTCGGCGCACCTCATCCATGAACAGCTGGCCGGACATCACCAGCGCCTCTTTGTTGGCCAGCAGAATGCGCTTACCGCTACGCGCTGCGGCTAGAACCGGAGGCAGACCAGCGGCACCGACGATGGCCGCCATCACATAATCGACTTCATCCAGTGCGGCAATCTCTTCCAGCCCGGCCACACCACTCAGGACTTCCACTTCAGCACCCTGCTCTACCAGTTTGCCGCGCAACTGTTCTGCTGCGGTCTCGTCGGCCATCACCGCATAACGCGGCCGAAACTGCAGGCACTGCTCCAACAAACGGTCGACCTGGCGGTTGGCACTTAATGCCACCACCCGATAGCGCTGCGGATGTCGCGCCAGTACGTCCAGAGTGCTGACGCCAATGGAACCGGTCGCGCCGAGAACCGTTATGCCTTTCAGCGACTCAGCCATAACAACCCCAGGGTAAAGACCGGCGCCGCGGCGGTCAGGCTATCGATACGATCCAGCACGCCACCATGACCGGGCAGCAGGTCACCACTATCCTTCACTGCAGCAATGCGCTTAAACAGGCTCTCCAGCAGGTCACCCAGCACCGACAGTGCCACTGTCAGCACCACCAGCGCCAGATAGGCGACCATGCCGTCGACCGGCGGCAACCAGCGGGTAGAGATCAGGGCGATCAGCAGGGCAAACAGCATGCCGCCGACCACACCTTCCCAGGTCTTGCCCGGGCTGACATTCGGCGCCAGCTTGCGCTTGCCGAAGGCGCGACCGGAAAAATAGGCGCCGGTATCCGCAGCCCAGATCAACAACATCAACAGGATCACAAAACCGGGGCCAAAGCGGTCGTGCAGCAGCCACAGTGCCGCCCAGGCGGGCACCATCACAAGTATTCCGGCCAGCCCGCGCACCACGGCAACACGCCACAACGCGGCGCTACGCGGATAGCCGAGTACGGATAAAAGCGCCACCACCCACCATGCTGCAGCGGCCAGCAGGATGACCATCGACCACTCGCCCTGGCCGAGAAAACGGTGTGCAATGAAGATTAGCGAGGCAATCAGGGCGACATAGGCCAGCCGGCCAGGCAGCGCCTTCAAATTACACAGACGCGACCACTCCCAGGCACCCATGGCAATAATCAGCGCAACGCCGATGGCGAAGGCATTGGAGGAGCTGGCCCAGATGGCCCACAGGGCCAGGGGCGCGAGAATCAGGGCGGTTATCACTCGCAACTTAAGCATGACGTAGCTTCTCCACCTGATCGCCGGTGCGGCCAAAGCGGCGTTGACGGCAGGCATAAGACTTCAGCGCATCATCGAAAGCAGGCTGATCGAAATCGGGCCACAGCAGATCAGTGAAATAGAGTTCGGTATAGGCCAGTTGCCAGAGCAGGAAGTTACTGATGCGCTGCTCACCGCCGGTGCGGATAAACAAGTCAGGCTCGGGCAGATCGGTCAGGGAGAGGTGTTGCTCAATCAGTTCAGAGGTGATCGCGTCACTGCGAAGTCTGCCAGCCTCCACCTCTGCGGCCAGCATCTGGCAGGCCTGGGTGATATCCCAGCGACCACCATAGTTGGCAGCGATGTTGAGATGCAGGCGGCTGTTTGCTTTGGTGAGCTCTTCACTTTCGTGAATGCGCTGTTGCAGTTCGGGAGAGAAGGCGCTGATGTCGCCAATAACCCGCAGCCGCACACCATTCTTGTGCAGCTTCTTGACCTCTTTTTCCAGCGCAGTCATAAACAGGTTCATCAGCATACCGACCTCGTCCTTGGGACGACGCCAGTTTTCGCTACTGAAGGCAAACAGGGTCAACACCTCGACCCCGGCAGCAGCACAGAAATCGATAGTGCGGCGCACCGCTTCCAGGCCGACCTTGTGCCCGGCGACACGCGGCAAATGACGTTTGCGGCCCCAACGTCCATTACCATCCATGATGATGGCGACGTGACGGGGTACATTGCCCTGGGTAAAGTTGGAATCGTTTTTGTCGGCCATACCCACCGAATCCGGCATCGCTGTGAAAATAAGCAGCGGCCTTACATGGAGGCCGCTGCATTGTTATGTGCTAAATGGACAGCAGGTCCTGCTCTTTCGCCGCGACCAGTTTGTCCACCTCAGCGATATATTTATCGGTGATCTTCTGAATACCGTCTTCGCCACCGCGCGCCTGGTCTTCGCTGATCTCTTTCTCTTTCAGCAAGTCCTTGATGTCGGAGTTGGCATCACGACGGATATTGCGAATCGCTACCTTGCCCTGCTCACCTTCGTGACGCACCACCTTGGTCAGGTCGCGACGACGCTCTTCGGTCAGCGGCGGCATCGGTACACGAATCACGGTACCGGCAGAGGAAGGATTCAAACCCAGGTCTGAGGTCATGATCGCCTTCTCCACCACGGAAACCATCGGCTTCTCCCACGGTGTCACGGTCAGGGTCCGTGAATCTTCCACTGCGATGTTAGCGACCTGGCCGATTGGCACTTCGGAACCGTAGTAATCGACAGTAATGTGGTTCAACAGACTGGGATGTGCACGACCGGTACGAATCTTCGTCAGTTCGGTCTTCAGCGCCTCGAGGCTTTTCTGCATCCGCGCTTCAGCATCTTTCTGGATATCGTTAATCATCTACTTGTCTCCACACTCCACCAGAGTGCCCTCATCCCCACCGTGCAGGATATTACGCAGGGCGCCCGGCTTGTTCATGTTGAACACTCGTAAAGGCATTTTGTGATCGCGACACAGCACCATCGCTGTCAGGTCCATCACGCCGAGCTGTTTCGCCAGTACCTCATCGTAGGTGAGACGGCTGTAACGGGTGGCGCTGGGGTCCTTGACCGGGTCGGCGGTGTAGACACCATCCACTTTGGTCGCCTTGAGCACCAGATCGGCATTGATCTCGATACCGCGCAGGGTTGCCGCCGAATCGGTGGTAAAGAACGGGTTGCCGGTACCAGCGGCCATGATCACCACCCGCCCCTTCTCCAGGTGACGAATGGCGCGACGGCGTACGTAGTCTTCACAGACCTGATGGATCGGCAGCGCCGACATCACTCGTACGGTCAGGCCCGCCTTTTCCAGGCCATCCTGTACCGACAGAGAATTAATCACCGTCGCCAGCATACCCATGTGGTCTGCTGTTGCCCGTTCCATGCCACTCGAGGCAAGACTGACGCCGCGGAAGATATTGCCACCGCCGATTACCAAACCGACCTCTGCGCCATCCTTGACGACTTCGGCGATCTCGGCGGCAATGCGCTGCACCACCGCCGGGTCGATGCCGAAGTCCTGCTCGCCCATCAGCGCTTCACCGCTGAGTTTGAGCAGAATCCGTTTGTAAGCCAGCTTGCCCTCGGCTTTTCCCATGGCTTAGCTACCTTTGACCTGAGCCATCACCTCGTCGGCAAAGTTCTCCTGTTTCTTCTCGATACCCTCGCCCACTTCAAAACGGGTGAAGCTGGCAACCTTGGCACCAGCGCCCTTGAGCAGTTTCTCTACGGTGGTATCGGGGTCTTTAACGAACGGCTGGCCCAGCAGGGTAACCTCTTTGAGGAACTTGCTGATGCGACCGTCGATCATCTTCTCGATGATTTCAGCAGGCTTGCCGGACTCGGCCGCCTGGGCGCTGAAAATTTCACGCTCTTTGGCGATGACTTCGGCAGGTACGTCATCGGTAGAAACTGCCTGCGGACGGCTGGCAGCGATGTGCATGGCAATGTCGCGACCCAGTTCCAGATCGCCACCTTCCAGATCAACCACTACACCGATGCGGCTGCCGTGGGAGTAGCTGGCCAGTACACCGTTGCTCTGCAGCAGGGCAACGCGACGTACGTTCATGTTCTCACCAATTTTGGCGATCATCGCCTTGAGGGTGTCGGCAACGCTCTCGCCGCTGGCCATCTTGGCTGCCAGCAGGGCGTCCAGATCGCTAACGCCGTTATCCAGCGCAACCTGTGCCACTTCGTTACTGAAGTTCTGGAAGTCGTCGCCCTTGGTCACGAAGTCGGTTTCACAGTTAACTTCAACGATGGCGACTTTCTTGTTATCGCCGCTCGCCTTGATCACGATAAGACCTTCAGCAGCGGTACGACCTGCCTTCTTGTCGGCCTTGGCCAGACCGGTCTTGCGCATGTGCTCGATAGCAGCTTCGATATCGCCGTTGCACTCTACCAGGGCCTTTTTGCACTCCATCATGCCAGCGCCGGTGCGCTCGCGCAGATCCTTTACCATAGAAGCGGTAATAGACATGTTGCTCTTTCCTCTTAAACAATCATCTAAAAACGAAACCGTGCCGCGTATGCGGTACGTAATGTCCTGTTCCAAAAAAGGGGGCAACGCCCCCTTTTCGTTTCAGCTCAAGGCGGTTTAGCCTGCCGCCTTTTCGCCTTCGTCTTCGGTCACTTCGATGAACTCATCCTTTGACCCGCCGGTGGAAGAAGATGCACGTCCTTCCAGAATGGCGTTGGCAGCACCCTGTACATAAAGGGTGATGGCGCGAATAGCGTCATCGTTGCCGGGGATGATGTAGTCGATGTTTTCCGGGCTGCAGTTGCTATCGATAACAGCGATAACCGGAATACCCAGAGTGCGCGCTTCGTTAATGGCGATCTTCTCGTGACCTACGTCGATCACGAACAGGGCATCGGGCAGGCCGCCCATGTCCTTAATACCGCCCAGGCTGCGCTGCAGTTTTTCCATCTCACGACGACGCATCAGCGCTTCTTTCTTGGTCAGGCGGTCCAGAGAACCATCCTGATCCATCGATTCGAGGTCTTTCAGACGCTTGATGGACTGCTTAACGGTTTTGTAGTTGGTCAGCATGCCGCCCAGCCAACGGTGGTTGACGTAGGGCATACCGCAACGCTCGGCTTCTTCACGAACGATGTCGCGGGCCTGACGCTTGGTGCCAACGAAGAGAATGTTGCCTTTCTTGGAAGCCAGCTTGGAAACGAAGTTCATCGCCTCGTTGTACAGCGGAAGGCTCTTCTCCAGGTTGATGATATGAATCTTGTTACGGTCGCCGAAGAGGAACGGAGCCATCTTGGGATTCCAGTAACGGGTCTGGTGACCGAAGTGAACACCGGCCTCCAGCATTTGACGCATGGTAACGTTAGCCATTCTATTTAATACTCCTGCTTGGGTTAGTCCTCCATGTGCAGACGGTGACCCAACCCCTCGCGGGGCACCCGGGTAACCGAAAGAACCTCGAAAGGTGCCTTCAGCACATGTGTGGATTTCAGCCCCGACGGACCATCCGCTGGGTGCTGATTTTTGGTTTGCCTATAAAAGCCGCCCTTTATACCATAAGCCCCTTTATTCAACAACGTTCACCCCCCAATTATCGGGAAGGACGGCAACCCGGCGACACATTGAGCCGCGAGTAATAAATTTAGGAAAATCATATAGATGAGTATTAACATCAAAACCGCGGACGAGATCGAAATGATGCGCGTCGCCGGTCGTCTGGCCGCCGAAGTGCTGGAGATGATCGCCCCCCACGTCCAACCGGGTGTCACCACCGAGGAGCTGGACCGCCTCTGCCACGACTATATCGTCAATGAGCAGCAGGCGATTCCGGCACCGCTGAACTACCACGGTTATCCCAAGTCCATCTGCACTTCGATCAACCACGTGGTCTGCCACGGCATTCCAGGTGAGAAAAAGCTGAAGAAGGGTGACATAGTCAATATCGATATCACCGTGATCAAGGACGGCTACCACGGCGACACCAGCCAGATGTTCTTCGTCGGCGAACCGTCGATCAAGGCGCGCCGCCTGGTCGAGATCGCCCGTGAGTGCCTGCTGATCGGCATCCGCATGGTGCGCCCTGGCATTCGCCTCGGCGACATCGGCCACGCCATCCAGCACCACGCCGAGTCCCACAACTTCTCGGTAGTGCGTGAATATTGCGGCCACGGCATCGGTAAGGAGTTCCACGAAGAGCCGCAGGTACTGCACTACGGCAGCCCTGGCACCGGCGCACTCCTCGAACCGGGAATGACTTTCACCATCGAGCCGATGGTCAACGCGGGCAAGCGTAACGTCAGCCTGCTGCCCGACGACTGGACCGTGATCACCAAGGACCGCAGCCTCTCCGCTCAGTGGGAACACACCATTCTGGTCACCGAAGACGGCGTCGAAGTACTGACCCTGCGTCAGGGCGAAACCGTTTAAATGCTGTTTGCGGTTAAAGAGCTCTTCGACGAGCAACGCTTCGAGGCCGACCTCGAAGCCACCACGAATCCAATCAAAACCTTTCGCGATGCGATCCGCCAGGGTGACGATGCGCTGGAATATCGTTTCCTCAACAGCGAGTCAGTGGTTTCACTGGTCACCCACCGCGCCGCCTTTATCGATCAAATCCTGATCCACGCCTGGCGTCACTGTGGACTCGATGTTGACGACATCGCCCTGATCGCCGTCGGCGGCTATGGCCGTGGTGAGCTGCATCCCCGCTCCGATATCGACATTATGTTGCTGGCCGAACCGGAGGCACTGGACAAACACGCACCGGAACTGGAGAAGTTCCTGATGTTCCTCTGGGACCTGGGGCTGGAGGTCGGCCACAGCGTACGCACCCTGGCCGATTGCGTGGAACAGGGCCGCGACGACATCACTGTCGCCACCAATATTATGGAAGCACGCCTGCTCTGTGGCCCGGAAGCGCTGTTCCAGGCGATGCGCGAGCAGACCGACAAACACCATATATGGCCCAGCCGCGATTTCTTCAGCGCCAAGTGGGAAGAGCAGATCGCCCGCCACCACAAATTTCACGACACCGCCTTCAACCTCGAACCCAATATCAAGGAAAGCCCCGGCGGGCTGCGCGATATTCAGATGATCGGCTGGGTCGCCAAGCGCCACTTCGGTGCCGAGACTTTGGCCGGTCTGGTGGAACACGGCTTCCTCAGTAGCGAAGAGTATCAGACGCTCAACGAAGGCCAGACCTTCCTCTGGAAGGTACGCTACGGCCTGCATACCCTGGCCAAACGGCGCGAGGATCGACTGCTGTTCGATCACCAGCGCGCCCTGGCAAAACAGTTCGGCTATACCGATGAAGATGGTCGTCTGGCGGTAGAACAGTTCATGAAGGACTACTACCGCACGGTGATGGAGTTACGTCGCCTTAACGAAATGCTGTTGCAGTATTTCCAGGAGGAGATCCTTTACGCCGACGAAAGCGACGAACCGACTCCAATCAACCGCCGCTTCCAGGCACGTCACGGCTTCATCGAAGCGATCAACCCGCAACTGTTCGTGCGCCAGCCCTTCGCCATGCTGGAGATATTTCTCATCCTGGCGCAAAACCCGGAACTCAAAGGTGTGCGTGCCGGGACCATTCGCCTGCTTCGCCGCCATCGCCACCTGATCGACAAAAAATTCCGCAACGATCTGCGCTGCCGTAGTCTGTTCATGGAGCTACTGCGCCAGCCCAAAGGCGTCACCCATCAGTTGCGCCGAATGAATCGCTACGGTCTGCTCGCCGCCTACATTCCGGCCTTCGGCAAGGTCACCGGTCAGATGCAGCATGACCTGTTCCACGTCTACACCGTCGACGAACACACCCTGTTCGTAGTGCGCAACATTCGCCGCTTTACCGTGCCGGAGTTTTACAACGAATATCCGTTGTGCAGTCGTGTCAGTCAGCGACTGGCCAAACCGGAACTGTTATTGATCGCTGGCCTGTTCCACGACATCGCCAAGGGTCGTGGCGGCGACCACTCCATTCTCGGCGCAGAAGATGCCGAACAGTTCTGCAAACTGCACGCACTGAGCGACTACGACACCAATCTGGTGACCTGGCTGATCCGCAACCACCTGTTGATGTCCACTACGGCACAGCGTCAGGACATCTCCGACCCGGAAGTAATCAATAACTTCGCCGCCAAGATCGGCAAGCAGGAGTATCTCGATTACCTCTACCTGCTCACCGTCGCCGATATCCGCGCCACCAGTCCGGGCGTGTGGAACTCATGGAAAAATGCCCTGCTCGCCGAACTCTATCTCAGCACCAGTAATGCACTGCGCCGTGGCCTATCCAACCCGGTAATGGAAGCGGAGATCATTGCAGAGCATCAGGAAGAAGCGCGTAGACTCCTCCACCTGCACAGTGTCCCGAGCGAAATCGTTGATAGCTTCTGGGCTCGCCTGAACAACGACTACTTCCTGCGCTACTCCGGTCAGGAGATCGCCTGGCATACCCAGGCTGTCACCGAACACGGCGACAATCCGGAACCACTGGTGCAGTTACGCCAGCAAACCGAACGCGGCGGTACCGAAATTTTCTTCTATACCCCGATCCGTGAACACCAGTTCACCATCACCACCAGCCTGCTGGATCAACTCGGTCTCAACATCGTCGACGCACGCATCCTGCCGTCAAAAGACAACCACACTCTCGATACCTACATGGTGCTGGAAGAGGACGGCAAACCGATTCAGGGTGAATACCGATTGAAAGAGATCGGCGAGATGCTGCAACACCTGATCAGCCATCCGGAAGAGGCGCCGAAGAAGATTAACCGGCAGATGGCGCGACAACTTAAACACTTCAACATCAAAACCCAGGTGCTGTTCCATGAAGATCAGCGCAACCAGCGTACAGTGATGGAGGTCGTCACCTCCGACCGTCCTGGGCTGTTATCGCATATCGCCCGCGCCCTCGCCGCCTGCAAGGTGCGCCTGCTCAACGCCAAGATCGCCACCTTCGGTGAACGGGTGGAGGATATCTTCTTCCTGACCGATCTGGATAACAAACCGCTGGATAACGACGAACAGAGAATCTGTTTAATGGAAAAGATTGTGGAGGCGTTGGAAAATCCACACCACCATCACTAGCGACGCAAATTACCCACTCACATATAGTGCAGCAGCATCATAAAAGATTGCAACACGCACTTAACGACTGACAGATGTATCACATGACACATCTTTATAATTCACAAGCCGAACACGGTAGCCTCCATAACCAGACTGAAAGAACCTCAAAGTACTGACCGAATATTTGTGAAGGTATCCTTCGATGCAAATAGGGTTTTCCACATTTTGTAGTAAATGCACCCATTTGGCTTGCAATGCGTCCTTACCAAGGTCTTTGTCATAGGGCAAAAGCAACTTCCCTACATAGTCACCAAATTCAATTGGTGATATTTGCTGTGCAATAAAACCAATGCAATTACCATCCGCACAATCATAGGTGGTTGGTGTTGCAGTAATTTGTACGACTTGCTCGTATTTAAGACCACGTAAATATGGCCCAAGGAAAACAAACATGCTCCCGATCAGAACAAGGAGCAGAAGCATAATGATTACTTTCCTAATCATGGTTTCCAATCCTTAAGGGCACGTCCTAAATATTCATTAGTCAGGAAACCTTTTTGATTTGTTGTTAGCGCAAGCTTACCGTTTCTGTATATTTTTCGCTCGCCATGGCGATAGTCTTGCTGAGCAAGGGTAGTGTTTTTTCCATTTATGAGAGGATTACCGCGCGTTGCATGACCGATGGCAAGCGCATTATTCTTTCCCGCCGACTTCAATTCATCCGATATTTGCTCAACAATATTATCCACAAGAACAGGAAAAACTTTCTTACCATCTTGCGTTCTAAACCAATCGCTGGCTGTTAGGCAGCCATGTAGTTGAACTCTGGCATTATCAGTGAACTTATTCCAGTTGACATCAGAAATGGCACGCGCCTGCGAGGTAAAGCCATAACTGCCATCATCATCGCTGTAATATGATTCAATAGCCTTTTTGCCTAGCCAGCTGGCATAAAACCCACAGGCCTCATATGGCTTACTTGAAAAGTTAAGCGACAAAGGACTGCCATGACAAATAATATCAAGTGAAGAAATGCTTGAGCTATTGAACGAAGAAATATACGCAACAATTTCCTGAGCGGAAGTAATTTTCTTAATAACAATCTGATCACCAAACTTCTGATAAGATTTCTCAATGTTCAGTGCTGCATATTTAAATGCACTGTTGTCATTTACACCGATAATCCTGACCGTTCCATCAGTATTTTTCTCCCTGGCGCCACCGTAATAAATAATCCTTGCCGACATAACAGTCCCTCGATTGTGTTTAAAGCTTCAACAAACTATCAAATCCAAAACCAACATCAGTACAGCTATAATGGATATAACAATAGCTAAGCATAAATCATTCGACCAGACACCGCACAATAAAGGCAGCATATTTATATATCGGCTTTTCTCATATTGAACATGAGACTACACATGGTTGCACTAAATAACTAAGACCCTATCGGCTTACAACCGATTTTTCCAGGTCTGAAATTTTCTCCAGGCAGCGTACCTCAGTGAGTTTCAGCAGCGCCTCAACGCGCTCGGCGAGGTACAACACGGTGGGTTCGTCGATGGTGTAGCGTTTATCGTAGCGAGCGCCAATATAAGCGTACTCCAGCGCGGTGAAGGCATCCTCCTCAAACTGGTTTGAGGCGTGAAAGACTTTCATAAAGGCGGGATCGACCTCATCCAGGCGTGAGCCAAGGATGGCAAGGTAATGCTCGTCAGGAATGTAGCCGGTGAACACGATGAGGGCGGTTTTATAGGCAGATTCAGCCGCCTGGTGCAAATTGAATGCACTTAGCTTCAGCCAACCTTTTGGATAGATAAGTTCATATGTACCGAAAAACTGCTGCGCATTGCCAAACCACTCCGCATAATCCTCTTGCACGATCTCCAGCCTCTCGGCAGGCGACAACACTTTCTCCTCAGCCAACTCAAGCGATCCGTCGTCAAAGAGCATGCGCCCATCTGCGACAATATCAGAGAAAAAATAGCGCCCTGTCTCAATCCGGCGGTTCATGAAGTCGATGTCGTGATGAATAGCCCGCACCGTGGCAGAGAGGCCCGCATTGAGGCTGTACATATTGATCTGGTTTATCGTACCCGCACCACACTCCTCGTCCTCAGAGGTCAGGATCAGGATGTCGTAATCGGAGGGATGACCCGACTTGCGGTCCGGTGCCAGATCCTTCAGCTCCTTGAAATCCCCACGGGCATAAGAACCGAAGAGGATAATCATCCCCGCCGTTGGGCAGTGCTCGCGCACGATCTCCACAACTCGTTGCAGGTCGTCGCGCTTGTTCTGTGGCAGGTGAGATAAATCCTTGTTCATAAGTCTGTTAAGATCGCCGTATACCAATTAGGGACAACAGTGTACCAGCATAAGAAACCGATTTGTGTAGGAAATTCCAGTAAAAATATCGTCTATCATAATAAGCTTACAACTACCGAAGTGACTCGCTCCACACTGATTTTTCGCATTAATACCGCACTCAATGGTAAATTAGGCGCGCAGTGAGTAATTTATCCATGTGCAGCGCTTTGTTAAACGATTTACTTCAATACCCTCGGTAAATCTTCACAGTAATACTCCTTTACCAGCAAGTCCCTACTTGTTACAAAACCTGCATAACCTACCTCACTTACGTCACCAGGAGGCCTGAACAATATCATGGGCTCAATGCCGCGCTTCTCGAATAACTCCAATAAAATAAGGAAGGCTCTAAATGCATATCGAGGGAGTCCTCTAACACACCAACGATCCTTTTCGAGAATGTTTTCGTCAAAATTCATTTGCGCATGATATTTCGATAAAAACAGAGGAATAAAAATACGTCCATTATTTTCGTTACCAAAATACGAACCAGTAACTTTTCCATCTCTATGCTCCATAATCGCCCAAAACGGTTCACCATTATAATCTTCATCAGGCAAAGCAACAGTTTTCAATCGCTCTGCCATTAGGTGAGGCGTTGGCGGCAGATCTTTAGTGGTCTTGAGAAGAATATCAAAGTGACTTGCCACAAGCTCAGCACCTGATTGATATCCTGACTGCGAAATCATAATCCCCGAAACCCCACCAATGTCTTGGATTTTATTCGCAAACTCCTGAACTCGACCTTTTTCTATTGGTCTCGAGTGATCCTTACACTCAATTGCTACACGATGAATAATGCCTGCGTTCTCGAATTGATAGAAAACGTCAATTTGATGTTTAGCAGTAGACTTTCCTGCGAGGTAAATATTACGTTCAACAGTAACTCCTTCATCCCTCATATTTAGAAGAAATCTATATGTACTTTGAACATAGTCCTCTAATTCTTGTCCTGGACTCATTCCTCAACCTTTGTACCGTTTAACGCTCCGCTTGAACTGCGACTCGCCCTGGAGCACAGTGGAAGGGTAAACCATCGGATTCGAAGCTATTGTTAAGCATCGTCTTTCGGCCATTCGCCATTGATGAATTCTATAGCTCCAGACCAGTGCTCTCGAATCCCGGGGTTGAGCCCCTCCCTTTGCCAAAGAAGAATGCATGCCATAGAGTAGTCCAATACCCATTCTGCATCCTGTTGCTCGTATGTTGCATCCTGTCGCGCATGGAACCATGGGTGGCCATATACAGCCAAGCTTACGTAGGGTGTTTTGGATCTAAAACGCTTGATATCGGCGAGCTTAAGTCCTGACGCCACTAGTGCCGTAAACTTTTCACTATCCCGAATTCGGTCATGCGTCTTTTCGATAGCGCGTGATAAATCCCTAAATTCACGCAAATCAGATGTTGAAAAAAAAGCGGAACTCGTCCCCTCGTCCGGAAGAAAATCGGTGATAGAGCTTGACCCGTAGACGAAAAGAGCCGCAGAAAGGCAAATGGATTGTTCGAATTCATTAGCTTGCATTTTCGCATACGCTTTCGCGGCTAGTTTTTTAAGGAGTGAATCGTGAATATACTCAAATCTTGAGACTTCATCGAAGCTCACGCCGAAGTACAAAGGCATAGACTTTTCAATAAAGCGCCGCGTAAATACCCGAAAGTCATCCATTACACTTCGCTCCGGGACCATTGCATGATGTTGAACAAGATTCCGATATTGATTGAGATTTCTTATTTCTTGGCGATATGGAACCTTGATCCCTTTGTGTTTGAATTCGGGATATTTGTCAATTTCAGTAAGCATGGTCTCAAAATCAATATTTAATGTCTTCTCTCCACGTATTTCATGATGAAGCAGAACCGTTTTTACGAGAATCTCTATTGCAATGTGAAAATTATGGACCGCCATCATGCGCTCCAACTCAGAAGCCAGCTCACTCTCGCAGACCGCATTGAAATAGAATTCTTTAGAAAGCAACAATCTTCGAAGAACAATTTGTGGGAGCTCATTCATTTCATAAACCTAGACACCTAACGTTTCACATAAGAGGCGCTGCGACAGCGGCGTCCCAGCGACCGGAGAGAACGTGCTTGATGTGATTATAAGGCGATATATCCAAACTCCTTCACCACGCCCTCAATGAGTTCTTTCACTGCACCAATTGTTTCCGAGACGCGAAATACCTCATTTCCCTCGACGGGTTCGCCGTAGCGCTCTTTACACTTCCGCAGTATCTCTAATTCACAGCCATGAAGTTTCGCAAGATCAATACTCCACCAACTGGCAATAACAAAACCTTTACTCTTTTGTTCAGAGTATCTCTGGAGTACATTTCTTTCGCTCTTTCCGACTTTTACGAGAAGTACAGGCTCGCCAAACCATTCACGCTCCCCATCGACCTTGTAGAGTAAATACACGCATGGTGTTCGCTTCTTTCGTGCGGCGACTGCACTTTTCTTTTCACTTTTTTGTCGATGGTATCGTCCCCAATCAGCTCCCCATGCGTTTCCTGCCATATTCCCACCCACACCTACTTAATCGAAAAAAATCCCTGTTAACGCACTACACAAACATACCAAACTACCTGAACTCTTTCGAGTGGTCAGAGGGTTAGTTTGATACGGGAGTGTTATTGAGATGCGCAAAGGCGGAATGACTTCCCTGTTATGGTTGATTTAGGGATTAACATATACCCCCACATCATTAACTTCAATCACTTACGGATTTGCACGATCAATCCACTGCGATCAACTCCACCCCATTCCCATCCGGGTCACGACAAAAGATCGCATGACGACCCGATTTGCTTTTGTTCAACGCAATCCCCGCTTTATTCAATCGCTGTGCCAGTTCATCCAGCCCGTCGACCGCCAGGGCAAGGTGACGATCACGGCCCACATGATCGGGGCGTTCATTTTCTGCATCGGGATTGGGCAGTTCCAGCAGGTGCAATTGTTGCCCGCCAATGGCGAGCCATGCGCCGGGAAACCCCAGCGCTGGACGTTCGATCACTTTCAGTCCCATCAGGTCGCAGTAAAAAGTGAGTGCTCGCTCGGTGTCTGACACCAGCAGACTGACATGGTGAACCGCTTTAATTTGCATACTTCCCTTTCTCCTGCCAATCACTCATGTACCTTTCGATTAACACGAATACCCAGTTTTTTTACCCGATGCCACAGACTGCGCTCGGAGATATCAAGCAGACGGGCAGCCTGAACCTGCACGCCATCGGTTCGTTTCAGTGCGTTGACGATCACTTCACGTTCAACGCCACTTAGCCAGTTATCCAGTCCCTGTTCCACGACCTGATCGAGGGTACCGCCGCTTTTGCCTTCACTATTGCCTTCTCCATGAACTTTGTCCGGCAGGTCGTAACGTTCGATGCGATTGCCGCGACAGGAGAGCAGTGAACGCTCTACCGCGTTACGTAGTTCGCGCACGTTGCCGGGCCAGTCGTAGGTGGACAACGCCGCTAATGCCTCGTCGCTGAAACCCTCCACCGGTTTGTCCATTTCGGCGCGGAAGGTTTGCAGGAAAGTATCGGCGAGTAACGGGATATCTTCGCGTCGTTCACGCAGCGGCGGAACATTGATCTTGTAAACGTCGAGACGGTAGAGCAAATCTTCACGGAACAGCCCCTCGCGTACCATTTTTTCCAGGTCACGGTGAGTCGCGGCGATCACTCGCAGATCAACCCGACGTACCACGTCGCTACCCACCGGAGAAAACTCCCGCTCCTGCAACACGCGCAGCAGTTTCGCCTGTAGCGTCAATTCCAGATCGCCCACCTCATCGAGAAACAAAGTGCCGCCGTTGGCCTGCTCTAACCGACCGAGACGATTCTGTACCGCGCCGGTAAATGCACCGCGCACGTAACCGAACAGTTCGCTCTCCATCAGGTCATGCGGAATCGCCGAGCAGTTGATCGCCACCCAGGGATGATCGGCACGCGGGCCGTTCTCATGAATACAACGTGCCACCGCTTCTTTACCGGTACCGCTCTCACCGGTGATCAATACGTTGGTTTTGTAAGGTGAGACCCGATCGATCTCGTCACGCAGCGCCAGCATGGTGGGGCTGTTACCGACCAGTCGCCGCCGTCGCACATCGCCGCTGACCGCCGCCTGAAGCTGACGGTTCTCCTGCATCAGGTCGTGCAGACGCAACGCGCTCTGCACCGCAAACTGTAACTCCTCCGGTTCAAACGGTTTGGTCAGGTAGTCGCTGGCCCCCGCCTGAACACATTCGATAGCGGAGCGGATGGAGCCGTAGGCGGTGACCACGATCACCGGAATATCGGGCCGCTCACGCTGGCATCTGGAGATAAACTCTTCACCGCCCATGCCCGGCATTTTCAGATCGGAAAGGATTACTGCAAGGTCCGGATCACGCAGTAGTCCCAATGCATCTTCGGCACGCTCCGCGGTTAACACCTGATACCCAGCCTCCTCAAGCGCCATCTGCATCACCATCAGCATGTTGCGCTCGTCGTCGACGACAAGGATGGTCCTCTGCATCACTCCTCCTCTTTGTCACACTCTAGGCAAAAGCGCATGGCGAAACGGGCACCCGGCCCGCTGTCGGGCACCAGCGCCAGTGACGCACCACTCGCCTCTACCAACGTATTTGCCAGGGTCAGTCCCAGGCCGCTGCCCTGCGCCTTGGTGGTGTAGAACGGTTCAAACAGCCGCGTCATCAGTTCCATTGGAATGCCAGGGCCGCTGTCGTGCAGGAACAGCACCACTTCATTACCTTCCACCGACGAGCCCACCCGCAGCGAACCTTCACCCTCCATCGCCTCCAGTGCATTACGCAACAGATTGACCCAGGCCTGCTGCAACAACTCGGCGTCGGCACAGATATGCACTTCGCCGTGGTGGTAGTCGCGTTGTAGCGTGATCGTTTCGCGTCCCGCCAGCATCACCTGCAGGGCACGTTCCAGTGGTGCCGATGGATCGATCCGTTCCAGTTGTGGTTTGCGGTGACGGGCCAGTTGCTGGAAATCCTTGAGGAACTGATCGAGACGCTGGCACTCCTCGCGGATCATGCGGTGCAGTTCGGCGCGGCGCTCCGGCGACTCGCTCTTCTCCAGCAGTTTGGCGGCGGTGTTGATCACCCCGATCGGGTTGCGGATCTCGTGGGCCAGCGCCAGCGACAGTTCACCCAGCGAGGCGATCTTGTCGCGCTGAAATTCCAGCCGCTGTTGATCGCGGGCCTCGCGCAACGTCGAAGCCATACTATTGAAGGCGTGCGCCAGATCGCCCACCTCGTCATGCCAGGCGATCGGCACACTGGCACGAAAATCCTGTGCCGCCACCTTCATCACCCCCTCTCGTAGCAACGTTACCGGACGTACCAGCAGGCGTGACAGCAGCAGGCCGGTGATGCCTGCCAGCAGGGTTCCGAGCAGCACCACCGCCAGCGTTACCGCCGCCTGATCGGTCAGGAAGCGCTCACCGCCGTGGCGCTTGAGGCCACTGAACAGCACCGCCTCGACGTTGCCACTGGAATCGGCGACCGGAGTATAGAGGCCCCAGTACTCGCCATTTTCGGCCACGTCGCTGTAGTAGTCGTGGCGCTGGCGCAGTTCCTGATAGGCGGTTGGCGGCAGGCGTAGCTTCAGTGGCTCCGCCTCGGCGGAGAAGGCCTTGGCGAAATCGCCGCCGCGCGGATAGAACAGACGGGTCTTGAGACCGCTCATGCCGCTGAGGCGAGAGAGCAGTTCCCTGTCGAACAGGGTGCCCAACACCAGCCGGTAATGGCGCGGCTGGTCCACAGGAAAGCGGAGAATAGTCACCGCCGCTAGCAGGCTCTTGTCGCCCTGCGTCACCTTGAGAACCGCCTCGTTGCGGCCCGGCTCCCATGACGTGCTAAGGGAGACCTGGGGTGAGGAGTAGATCTGTTTCCCCTCCTCGTCGAAAACCTGAACCAGATTGATCCCCAGTTCCTTGGCCAGGGGTTCGAGCTGTGGCGGGATAGGTGACTTGCCCGGAATGAAGCGCGGCTGGCCACCGGCCAGATGCTCAAAGAGATCGGCGAACAGGCGGCCGTTCTTGTTGACGTTGTCGAACCAGTTGCTGTTGACCTGTGCCGCCTCGCGAATCCAGCGCTCGATGGAGTCGTCCATACGCCCGCTGATCCAGGAGGCCGAGAGGACCCCGGTGATCAGCATCGGCACCAGGATGATGACCAGCACCACCAGCAGCACTTTTCGCTGCAATCGATTCAGGTGAATCAGGCCGGAGAAGCTACGCGTCATGAAGCATCCTTCAATTTTTGTAGGAGGAAAGTTTAGCAGTTCCTGAGCAATCGAACAGAATCACCCGTAACTTACTGTTTTTATTGAAGCGCATTGCGGCCCAGTAGCTGGCCCACCTCTTGCACTTAATAGCTTTGAAAGCAATCAACGCAAGGCAAGAGACATACCAATGCAAGACTGTGCAGCACAGAAGAACCTTTTCCCGACGCTGGTTTTCACCCTCATCGGCATTATCGCCGTGGGGATTCTGCTCGGCGTTCACCACAACGCCACCAGCAACCATGCCGAACTCGACTGGCTGAAACAGCTGGCCCGCGATGGCGATGCCGAGGCACAGCTCCAGCTGGGGCTGGCTAATAGCGAAGGCCGCTATGGCCTCGAATCCGATCCGCAGGCCGGGCTCTATTGGCTCACCGCGGCGGCGAAAAGTGGCAACGCCTATGCCGCCGATCTGGTGGCCAACACCTATGCCGATGAGGAGAACAAGCAACAGGCGCTGCACTGGTGGCGACTGGCCGCCCTTCACGGCAATGCCGATGCCGAACGACATCTGGGGATGCAGTTGCTTGCCGACGGCAAGGATGCCAATGGCATCACCTGGCTGCGCCGTGCCGCCGACCGTGGCGACCACGCGGCCCATACGCTACTGACCCAACTCTATGGCAGTGATGGCGTCGACGATGCCGACCTCTACCGCGGGACGAATTCTCTCGATGCCCTCGGCGAACGGCTGCACACCCCCGGCCTGCGCTCACTCTTCACCGTCTGGCAGATCTACAAGGAGAGTTCGCCCTACATGCACTCGGCCGATGCCCTGCTGGCCAAAGCGAAGGCGGGCGATCCGCAGGCCGAATACGACCTTGCCCTGCGCTACCGCGACGGCTCATGGGCGGTGACGCAAGACCAGCAAGCCTCAGCGCTCTGGTTACAACGCTCCGCTGCTGACGGTAACCACTTCGCCATGAAAACCCTGGCCAGCCTGCACAGCGACGGCCAGTGAAATCCGCACCCGAATTTAAAAAACCAATTTGAAGGAAATATCGATGCCCACAAATCGCTACGCAGCCTGGCAACAGAAATTGTTTCCGTTCCTGCTGTGGAAAAACCGAGTCACCAAACAGACCATCAAGGCGGACCTGATCGCCGGTCTCACCGTCGCCATCGTCGTTGTGCCCCAGGCCGTGGCCTTCGCCGCTATCGCCGGGATGCCGCCGCAATACGGTCTCTATGCGGGGATGATCCCGCCGATCATCGCCGCCTTCTTCGGCTCATCCTGGCACCTGATGTCGGGACCGACTACCGCAGCATCCATCGTGCTGCTCTCGTCGCTGAGCGCCTTTGCCGAACCGATGTCGCCGGAGTATGTGGGGCTGGCACTGACCCTGACCTTTATGGTGGGCCTGATCGAGTTGGCGCTGGGTCTGGCACGCATGGGCGCGGTGGTGAACTTTATCTCCCACTCGGTAGTGGTCGGCTTTACCACTGCGGCGGCGATCCTGATCGCCAGCAAGCAGTTAAAGAACTTCTTTGGCGTGCCGATCCCGCGTGAAGGGAATCTGTTCGACACTCTGGGGCACTTTGCCTATCAACTGCCGCATACCAACTACTACGTGCTGGCAATCGCCGCGCTGACCCTGATAACCGGGCTGGTGGTGAAAAAGAAATTCCCCCGCATACCGTTTCTGATCGTCGCCCTGTTTGCCGGGACCTTCCTCGGAGTGGTGTTCAATCTGATCTACGGCTACGACGCCATCGGCATCAAAACCGTCGGTGCCCTGCCGCAGACCTTGCCGCCGATCTCCATGCCCAGCTTCTCGCTGGATACCATCCAGAAACTCGCCCCGGCAGCGCTGGCGATGACCCTGTTCGCACTCACTGAGGCGATCTCCATCGGTCGTGCGGTGGGTATTCGCAGTGGCCAACTGGTGGACGGTAATCAGGAGTTCATCGGTCAGGGGCTCTCCAATATCGCCGGCAGTTTCTTCTCCGGTTATGTCGCCACTGGTTCCTTCAACCGCACCAGCCTCAACTACCAGGCCGGGGCGAAAACACCGATGAGCGCGATGATCGCCGGTTTCCTCGAGATATTTATCGTTCTCGCCATCGCACCGCTGGTGGCCTATCTGCCGAATGCAGCGATGGCCGGGATTCTGTTTATCGTCGCCTGGGGCCTGATCGATATCCCGGCGATTAAACACATCTTCAAATCCAACCACTCGGAACGCGCCATCTTCCTCGTCACCTTCTTTGCCGCGCTGCTGCTCGACCTGGAATTTGCGATCATGGCCGGTATCCTGCTGTCACTGGTGCTCTATCTAATGCGCGTCTCCAAGCCACGCATTGTCAGCCGTGTTCCCGATCCGAACCTGCCCAATCGCAAGTTCTCCACGCTCACTGAGCACAGCCGTCTGCAGGAGTGTCCGCAACTGCACATCATGCGTATCGACGGCAACCTGTTCTTCGGTTCCGTCGCCTACATCCGGGAAAAATTCTCGCGTCTGGCGCAACAACATCCCGAACAGAAACATTTGGCTATCGTTGCCCAGGGAATCAGTTTCGTCGATATCGCCGCAGCGGATGTGCTGGGTAATGAAGCGGTGCGCCGTCGCAACGAAGGCGGTGATCTCTACCTGATTAACGCCAAGGCGGGATTGTGGGAATCGCTGGACGAGTGTCATGCGCTGGAGAAAATTCGGCCACGCAATATTTTCCAGAGCAAGTCCGCCGCACTGCACGGCATCTTCCAGAAACTGGATAAATCGATCTGTAGCCACTGCACCACTCGCGCCTTCCGTGAGTGTGCCAGCGTTGAGTATGTCGGCAATGTCGAAGTGAATGTGCCGGTAGAACTCGACAACGGAATACGAATTCCAAAACCAGCCGCATAACGACAACTATCCCTACACATAACTGAAGTTGTCCCAAAGTTAGGATTCGTGCGCTGAGACAAGGCGCAAAGCCTGCGAGGAGCAGAGTTTACCGGTAGTAAATGAGCACCGGAGCAGGCTTTGCAACACAGTATCAGGGTACGAAGACCATTTTGGGCGACTTCCAGGACAGACGGCCCGCCCCCGTATTTCTCGGGGGCGGTCGGCAGTCTGACGCGTAATAAACTGAATAGATAAGGAAGGTAACGATGTCGTCCCTTCAACTGCGTCGCCACCTGCGGCGCAACCAGCGTAAATTTTTCTCTCCCTCAGCCTGGCGCGTGCGCCTGGTCTTCTGGATCGGCGCGTTACTGGTCGGCGTTCTCTGTGCCATCTTTGCCATCGCCGCGGACTACGCTGGCGAACTCTTCGTCAAACTGACCGAAGTGGGAGACTGGGCGCCGCTAGTGGCGACCCCATTGGTGCTGGCGGGTATTGCCTGGGCAACGCGCTACGTATTCCCCGGCTCGCAGGGTAGCGGTATCCCGCAGGCGATCGCCGCGCTGGAATCACGACGCAAAAGCGCGGTGCTTTCGTTACGCATCGTGATGGGCAAGATCCTGCTGGCACTGGCCGGGCTGGCCGTCGGTGCATCCATCGGCCGCGAGGGGCCTTCAGTACATGTTGGCGCTTCCGTGATGTACTCGCTGGGACGCTTCGCCCGCTTCCCTGCTCACTACATGGAACGTGGTTTGATCCTGGCAGGCGGTGCGGCCGGTATCGCCGCTGCCTTTAACACACCGCTGGCCGGGATCGTCTTCGCCATTGAGGAGATGAGCAAAAGCTTCGAACAGCGCACCAGCGGTCTGGTGACCATCGGCGTAGTGATCGCCGGTCTGACCGCGCTGATTATGCTCGGTCCATACCACTACTTCGGCACCTCCGACGCGGTGATGCCCACAGCGATGAGCTGGCTGGCGGTGCCAGTGTGCGGCATCATCGGCGGTCTGCTGGGCGGCATCTTCTCCACCGCACTGATCAGCGGCGCCCGTCGCCTCGGTCCGCTGGTCAAACACCATCCGGTGCTGGTGGCCTTCGTCTGTGGCCTGGTGGTGGCTGTATTCGGTTATCTCTCCGACTACAGCTCCTCGGGAACCGGTTACGGCGCGGCCAAGGCGATCATTAACGGTCAGGCGGAATGGGACCCGATCTATCCGCTGATGAAATTTGGTTCGACCATGGCCTCTTACCTCAGCGGTATTCCCGGCGGTATCTTCGCCCCCTCGCTGGCAACCGGTGCCGGTGTCGGAGCCAACCTCGGCCACTGGATGCCGGTCGCGCCGATTTCGGTGATGGTGCTACTCGGTATGGTCGGTTACTTCGCCGGTGTGGTGCAGTCACCGCTGACCTCCTTTATCATCGTGATGGAGATGACCAACAACCAGGAGATGATGATGGCGTTGATCCTTACCTCGTTCATCGCCAACGGTGTCTCCCACCTGGTCTGCCCCAAACCGATCTACCATGCCCTGTCACTGGCATTCCTCAGCAATGAAAAAACCGGACATGTAGCAAGCCAATAACAGCAGGGGTGCCCGGTTTATAGCATCCGGGCAATACCCTATAATGCGGGGCTGTTTTTGCTGAATATGACCGATGAATCCAGACCTCGACAGATTACAGCCCTATCCCTTCGAGAAGCTCAATGCGCTCAAGGCAGGGATCACACCGCCGAATAAGCCGCATATCGCGCTCTCTATCGGCGAACCCAAACACCAGCCGCCAGGCTTTGTGGTGGAGGAGCTGATCACCCATCTGCACGGTCTGGCCAACTATCCGCTGACCAAGGGTCGCATCGAACTGCGGCAGGCCATCGCCGACTGGCTCAGCCGTCGCTTTACCCTGCCCAGTGGCGCAGTCGATCCCGAACGCCATGTCCTGCCCGTGGCAGGCACCCGCGAAGCACTGTTCGCCTTTGCCCAGGCGGTGGTCGATCGCAGCAACAATCCGCTGGTGCTTTCACCCAATCCCTTCTACCAGATCTACGAAGGGGCAGCGCTGCTGGCCGGGGCCGAACCGTATTTCCTTAACACCACCGCCGAAACCCATTTCCTGCCCGATCTGGATGGTGTTCCCGCCGAGGTATGGCAGCGCTGTCAGTTGATCTATCTCTGCACACCGGGCAATCCCACCGGCGCCGTGGCCGATGTTGCCTATCTGCAAAAGCTGATTGCCCTGGCCGACGAACACGATTTCATTATCGCTTCCGACGAGTGTTACTCTGAGCTCTACTTCGATGAAGCGAAGCCACCTGCGGGTCTGTTGCAGGCCGCGGCAAAGATGGGCCGTAACGACTTCAAACGCTGCGTAGTTTTCCACAGCCTCTCCAAACGTTCCAACCTGCCGGGACTGCGTTCCGGTTTTGTTGCCGGTGATGCCGAAGTGCTGGCGCGTTTTCTCAAATACCGCACCTACCACGGCTGCGCCCTGCCACCGCACACCCAGGCGGCGAGCATTGCAGCATGGAACGACGAGGCACATGTCAGCGCCAACCGTGAACTCTATCGGCAGAAGTTCGAGGCGGTGCTGGAGATCCTGCAGCCGGTGATGAAAGTGGAACGCCCCGGTGCCGGTTTCTATCTCTGGGCCGAGACACCCATCGATGAATGCGAATTCAGTCGCCGACTCTTTGCCGAACAGCATGTCACCGTGCTGCCCGGCAGCTATCTTTCACGCGAGGCGCACGGCATCAATCCCGGTAGTGGACGGATACGCATGGCGTTGGTCGCCGAACTGGAAGAGTGCATCGAGGCAGCTGAACGAATAAGTGAGTTTGTAAAACAGCTTTAACCGCAAAGACGTAAAGGACGCAGAGAAACCCTGACTCACAGGTAAGCATCGATTAACCTTTGCGTACTCTGCGCCTCTGCGGTGAATTGGTTTTTTATTTGGAGAAAAAAGATGAGCGATATTAAGAGTGTTATTGAAGAAGCGTTCGAGCGCCGCGCCGAGATCACCCCGCGCAGCGTAGACACCCACGTCAAGGAAGCAGTGAATGAAGTTATCCGCATGCTCGATAGCGGCGAAGCCCGCGTGGCTGAGCGCCGCGGCGTCGGCGACTGGGTGGTTAACGAGTGGCTGAAGAAAGCAGTACTGCTCTCGTTCCGCATCAATGACAACGAATTCATGAAGGGCGGTTTCACCAACTACTACGACAAGGTGCCGTCAAAGTACGCCGACATGAACTCCCGTGAATTCCGCGAAGGTGGTGTACGTGTTGTACCGCCAGCCACCGCACGTAAGGGTTCCTACATCGCCTCCGGTGCGGTGCTGATGCCCTCCTATGTCAACATCGGTGCCTATGTCGATTCCGGCACCATGGTCGACACCTGGGCCACTGTTGGTTCCTGCGCACAGATCGGCAAAAACGTGCATCTCTCTGGCGGCGTCGGCATCGGCGGTGTACTGGAGCCGCTGCAGGCCGCTCCGACCATCATCGAAGACAACTGCTTTATCGGTGCCCGCTCCGAAGTGGTGGAAGGCGTGATCGTTGAAGAAGGCTCGGTGATCTCCATGGGTGTCTACATTGGCCAGTCGACCAAAATCTACGACCGTGAAACCGGTGAAGTTCACTACGGTCGCGTGCCTGCAGGTTCCGTGGTTGTCTCCGGTAACCTGCCGAGCAAGGATGGTACATACAGCCTCTACTGCGCAGTGATCGTAAAGAAAGTAGATGAGAAGACTCGTGGGAAGGTTGGTATCAACGAGCTGCTGCGCGATATCTGATGAATAGTGGCTGCGCGGGCGAGCTGCTGCGTTACTCGGTGCTCGCTTCCTCGCCTACCTACTTGGTATGTCTCGGTCGCTGTGCGCCGTGCGCCGTGCATCTCATCCCGCTCGCGCACTATTCAGAGGTTTCTAAATGACTACTCTGGTAGGTATTAAGAACTGCGACTCGGTAAAAAAGGCGCGCAAGTGGCTGGATAGCCACGGCGTCGCCTACACCTTTCACGACCTGCGCGAGCAGTGCGTGAAAGAAGCCGAACTGGCGAAGTGGCTCGATGCGGTCGGTTGGGAAACACTACTCAACCGCCGCTCGACCAGTTGGAAGCAGTTATCCGATGCGGTTCGCAGCGATGTAGATCGGAACAAAGCATTGGCACTAATGCTGGCCAATCCGACTCTGATCAAACGTCCGGTGCTGATCACCGGAAAAACGATCCGCGCCGGTTTCAACGAGTCCGATTACCAATCCATTTTCCACAAGTGATTCCATATCCCTTTGCCGCTAGAATGGATGTCTAGCGCAATAATAGGCCCAGCATGTCAGACACTTTAGAACTCGCCATCGATCTCATTCGCCGCCGTTCGGTTACCCCCGACGATGCGGGATGTCAGGCGCTACTTGCAGAACGCCTGGGGGCACTCGGCTTCCGCGCCGAGCCGATGCGTTTCGGCGAAGTCGATAATCTGTGGCTGCGCCGTGGCGACAAGGGACCGCTGTTCTGTTTTGCCGGGCATACCGATGTAGTTCCCACAGGTCCCGAAGAAAAATGGCGCCACCCGCCCTTTGATGCGATTGTCGAAGACGGCATGCTTTACGGTCGTGGCGCTGCGGACATGAAAGGCTCCATCGCCTGCTTTGTCACCGCCTGCGAACGTTTCCTCGCTACGCATCCTGAACACCACGGTTCCATCGCCCTGCTCATCACCAGCGATGAAGAAGGGCCCGCGGTCGACGGCACGGTAAAGGTGATCGAAACGCTTGAGGCCCGTGGTGAAAAGATCGACTGGTGTCTGGTCGGTGAACCGACCTGCAGCAATCGCCTCGGTGACGTGGTGAAGAACGGGCGTCGTGGATCACTCAGTGGTCGGTTATTGGTTAAAGGTGTACAGGGTCATGTGGCCTACCCCCATCTGGCGGATAACCCGGTGCACCGTGCTGCTCCTGCACTCGCAGAGCTAGCATCGATTGTGTGGGACCAGGGTAACGACCACTTCCCACCGACCAGCTTCCAGATCTCCAACATTCACGCGGGCACCGGCGCCAATAATGTCATTCCTGGTGAACTGCTGGTGGAATTCAATTTCCGTTTTTCCACCGAACAGACGGAAACGGGTCTGCGGGAAAAAGTCGAAGCACTACTGGAACAACACGGTCTCGAGTACAACATCGACTGGTCACTCTCGGGTAATCCTTTTTTGACTGAAGGCGGTGAACTACTTACTGCGGCACGTAGTGCGATTGAATCGGTATGCGGTATTGTGCCCGAGATCAACACGGCTGGCGGAACCTCCGATGGTCGCTTCATCGCACCTACTGGTGCCCAGGTGCTGGAGCTGGGACCGCTCAACGCCACCATTCACAAAGTGGATGAGGCGGTCTACACCGACGACCTCGATACTCTGTCGCGTATCTACGAAAACATCCTCGAAAGCCTGTTACTGAAATAAGCAACGGCACGCAGTTTGTGCGGCGTGTCATTGTCCTGCGACCGATACGCCCATAGTATCGGCGTATGAAACGTACGCTTCTCCTTTCACTTCTGTTTCTACTCGTTGCCTGCAGCGATGATATACGCCTGCAACCGCTGGCAACGGATGCGGTAATCCTCGCCTTTGGTGACAGCCTCACCTATGGCACTGGCGTCGGGCCGGATGACAGCTACCCCGCCGTGCTACAGCGACTCAGCGGACACACCGTGATCAACGCAGGTGTTCCAGGAGAACTAAGCCCGCAGGGCCTTTCCCGCCTACCTGACGCACTGGATGAATACCAGCCGTCGTTGCTTATCCTCTGCCACGGCGGCAACGATATGTTGCGCAAGCAGTCGATGGAAAGGATGCAGGAAAATCTGCAACAGATGATTCGGCTGGCAAAAGGTCGTGGCATACAGGTGGTGCTACTCGGCGTACCGCAACCAGCCATCTTCGGTTTGGAGAGCGCGAAATATTACAAAATGGTCGCGGAAAAGACCGGAGTGCCGCTACAGGATTCGGTGATCCCGGAAGTGTTATCCGATAGCCGCTATAAATCGGATCAGGTTCATCCCAACGCAGCAGGTTATGAAATGATGGCGGAAGCGGTGTATCGACTGCTGGTTCGCAGCGGTGCTCTCTGACTTACCCCACTACCTTGTCGCGCAGATAGATCGGTATTGCCTGCTCGGCACTTACGGCACTGTCGATATCCGCCGCGGCCAACACCGCGATCCCTGCGGCATGGGGCAGTTCATCGCCGTGGTATTCAGCAACATTCTGGTGACGAGAAGACAACGCCTCGGTGTAAGCCTGCCAACCACTGCCAATCCCGCACCAACCCGGGCCTTCGAGCGCTGGTGACTTTTCCGCAGGACAGACCTGCTCATCCTGCACCGCTCGCATCAAGCCGTTCTGTTCGCTAAACGCGCACCAGTAAACCTCATTCATGCGTGCGTCGATGGCGGCTGCCACTTTCGACCAGCCGAACTGAGTAAGGCCACGTTGCGCCAGCGCCGCCAGCGTGGAGACAGGCACCACCGGTAGCTCCGCGGCAAAGGCCATACCCTGAATCACACCCGTAGCAATTCGCACACCTGTAAAAGCACCGGGACCACGTCCAAAGGCGAGCGCATCCATCTCTGTCAGTTTCACCCCCGCCCCTGCCAACAGTTCGTCGGCCATACCCAACACCAGTTCGGTGTGTTGGCGCGGTGCAAGACGATAGGTCTCACGCACCTCTCCATCCAGGTAGAGCGCAACGGAGCAGGCTTCGGTGGCGGTTTCTATAGCTAGTAGTTTCATGGATTCAATAACAGAAAGGCCCGTACACTGCGAAGTGTACGGGCCTTCAGATATAAATGAAACGTCGAATCAGAAACCGATGGAGATACCAGCGGAGACAACCGGATAAAGATCGTACTGATTCAGATCGTTCTGGATGTTCTGCTCTTCCCTGGCGATATCATCAGCAGGCACCATACCACTGGATTCGCTGAGTGACGCTTTTGGTGTACCCATCTGCACTACACCCAGCTCAAAGGTAAAACCAAAACCGGCATTGGAGACATTGCCATAGCCGATACCAAAATAAGGACCACTACCCAGCTTAACAGTGGTATCGACAGTGGTCGTGTAAGAGGTTGGATTTGTACCGAATGTGTAGCTACCTGTCGCTGATGCATTCAGTTTATTGTCACTGTTAACGTAACCTACAGTCAGATGCAGGCTACCGTTAGTGAAAGGAGACCAGTCGAGGAAAATCGCGCTGGAACTCATATCGAGATCGGCACTGTAATCGATACCATCGATAGTCTGGTCGGCACCGAATTTGTACTTATTCAGCGCCAAACGAGTGGTGAAGCGATCAGAAAGGGTCAGTCCCAGTTCGGCACCCAGGCCCAACGTACCGGCTTTGACACCGACGCCAATAGCATGTGCCGATGTCCCCGTCCCCAACATCATCAGGCCCATCGCAAGGGCCGCAAACATTCTTTTCATAGTGTTCTCCTCCAATAAATCAGTAGCTTGATAGCTAATGTGACATTATAGGCAACCGGCTTTAGATGTCACCTTTATATAAAAACGTTCAATTACCTCAAAACGTCTCGTTTTTGTCATCGGTGGCAAGCTATCTATGAATACCCTGCCGTAGGATTTAGTGCCGAGACGCGGGTCGCAGAGCATCAACACGCCGCGATCGTTCACATCACGAATCAATCGCCCTACCCCCTGCTTAAGGCTGATCACCGCCTGCGGTAGCTGATATTGCATGAACGGATTGCCGCCCGCCTCGCGCATGGCGTCGATACGCGCCTGCAAAATTGGATCGCCGGGTGAAGCAAACGGCAGCTTGTCGATAATCACACAGGAGAGCGCTTCACCGCGCACATCGACCCCTTCCCAGAAACTGCCCGTCCCCAGCAGCACCGCATTGCCCAACTCGCGAAACTGATCCAGCAGGCGGCTGCGCGGGGCGCTACCCTGGACCAAGATGGGGTACTCGATACGCCCCTCCAGCAGTTCCGCCGCCCGTTGCAGGGCGCGGTGGCTGGTAAAGAGCAGGAAGGTGCGGCCACCGCAGGCCTCGATTACCCCTATCGACTGCTCCACCACCGCATCGGTATAGCCGGGGCTATTCGGGTCAGGCATCCCCTCGGGGACATACAGCACCGCCTGATTGGGGTAGTCGAAGGGACTGTCCCAGCGCAGGCTCAGCGCCTCCTCCAGCCCGAGTTGGCGAGTAAAGTGGCTGAAGTTATCCCCGACCGCCAGGGTTGCCGAGGTGAATACCCAGCTACAGGGATGGGACTCCAGTTGCTTGCTGAAAAGCTGCGCTACATCCAATGGGGTCAGATTGAGGCTGAAGGAACGGGTGAAGGTTTCATACCAGTGGATGAAACCGGGTGGCGTCTCTCCACTCAGCTCGGTAAAAGCGGCCATTAACGTCTCGCAACGCTCCAGACACGATTCCAGCCCTTTGCCCCGGGAGGCCAACGGTTGCAGGCAGCGATGGAAGTTTTCGAGACTTTCCTTGACTGCAGCCACCGCATCTTTCATCTCAGTGCGTTCGCAGTAATCGCTCCAGGCTCCTCGCCCCTGCTCCCTGGCAAAAACCAGGCGCATGTCACGCACGGCCTTATCCAGCTTGTCGGCGAATGAACGGAGCTGGCGACTCTCTCCCGCCTCCTTGAGGTCCTCGGCCACGGTGTCGTGACTCAGTTCCAGCAGTTGGTTGGCGGTAATGGTGGTGCCGAAAAAGTTGGAGGCGGTATCGGGAAGCTGATGCGCCTCGTCGATGATGAAGGCGTTGGCGCCGGGGAGCAGTTCGCCGAACCCACCATCCTTGAGCGCCAGATCGGCGAACAACAGGTGGTGGTTCACCACCACCACATCCGCCTCCTGTGCACGACGACGGGCACGGGCCAGATGGCAGTTATCCAGGTGTTCGCAATCGCTACCGAGACAGTTGTCGGCAGTGGAAGTCACCTGCGGCCAGAGCGGAGAATCTTCAGGCAGTTCGTCCAGTTCGGCCAGATCACCGCTCTTGGTGCGCGAAGCCCACTGACGGATTGCCTGCAAATCGGCGACATGGCTACGACTGAGAAAACGCCCCTCGCTTTGCGCCATTTCCAGGCGGTGCATGCAGAGATAATTGCCGCGCCCCTTGAGCAGGGCGAGGTCCACTGCCACCTCCAGCGCCTTGCGCACCAGCGGGATGTCTTTATGAAACAATTGGTCCTGAAGGTTGCGGGTACCGGTGGAGATGATCACCTTGCCGCCACTGAGCAGGGCTGGCACCAGATAGGCAAAGGTCTTGCCGGTGCCCGTACCCGCTTCGGCCACCAGCACCTCGTTCTGCTGCAATGCCCGTTCGACGGCAGCGGCCATCTCCTGCTGCTGCGCACGTGGGGCAAAACCGGGGAGCAGGCGGGCGAAAGGGCCGTCTGAGGCGAGAATTTCAGCAGCGGAATCCATTTAAGCGAGTCAGTCCTTCCGGTTTTCCCAGACCTCATCCATGACTTCACCTTCACCACGCTGCCAGACCAGACGGGCAATATTGCGAAAGCGCGCCACCGACATGGCGCCACGCTTGCCGCGGTTACCGCCTGACTCATCCATGGCTTCAACGATGGTGTTACGGTCCGCTTCGTAGATCTCGAACGCCTCGTACTCCTCATCGAGCAGCACCAGCAGCACGGCGTCCCACTCCTGTTCCAGCTTGAGCTGACCGATTCGGTGGCCGCCCTTGCTATCGTCGAAGATCGCGCGGCCTTTGATCTGATAGCGCAACCCTTCCCGCTCGCCACTGCGCCCTACGGCGTCATAACCGCCCGGAGCAGGCTGGAGCAACTCCAGGTCAAGCAGGTTGGCCGCATCGAAATTGGCGATCTCGCCGGTCAGCGGCAACGGTTGGCCCGTGGCGCGCCGATAGTCGGCGGCCAGTTTGCGCGTCTGGCTGATGAGTTTGTCGACGGAATAGAGCGACACGATGAGAGCGTTTCCTGCCTGGTTCAGATACTGGGCCAACTATACCCTGTTAGCCGCTGCTGTGCCTCTACGGCTACGCGCTCTGATTGATGAGAGTACCCTGGGGATTCATCGGGCCTCCGGTTTCCTGGTAGGCCTGCTCGGCCTGCGCTCGTTGCAGGCGCTGGATTTCAATACGTGCTTCCTGCGCCATGCGCGACGCCATGGAAGCCACGGCCCGATCCTGGTTGGAGGGTTGGGTCGGTGCCAGGGCAGTATCGCGAATGTGGTAGGCCTTGTCTTCGGTGGCCTCGGGATCACCCGGCACCCCGGAAGTATCGATACGGACCTCGCCTGCTACGGCATATTGATTGCCGTCGGGGCCCTTTTCATAGGAGAAGCTGGCACCGCCACGAACCAGATCGCGCCCCACCCTGAGATGTGCCTGCTCGTGGGCACGTACCTCACGGTCACGCTGTTGCAACTGCTGCAACTGGCGCTGCTCCTCGACGCTAAGTTCGCTGTTGAGGCGCTTGCCACTGGAATCGAGCGCATTGCTGCTCCCGCCGCCCTGCAGCGATGACTGGTATGTTCCGCCTGTGGCCTGTAACTCCATAGCGCACCTGCCTTGCCTTTAGGATCAGTTTAGTCTACCGCAGCAAGGGTGGCACATTGCAAACATCTGTAATAAACGTGATTTATCGACGAGCGGCCGAAGCGGCTTTCGGGAATGGACTATAGTTTTAGTCCGGCCACAACAATAGAGGGGGAACAGAATGTCTACATGGTTGCTCGTCGGTAACGCCAGCCGCGCCCGTCTTTTCAAGACCCAGGCGCGCCCCAAAACCCTAAAACTGCTCAAGGAGTTTCTCCACCCACCTAGCAGGGAAAAAGGCGAAGAGCTCGCTTCAGACCGTTCCGGCCACTTTCAGGCCGAGGCGATTGGCATGGAAGGCACCACCCACGGCGCCTTTAACGAGCCAGTCAGCCCCAAGGAGTTTGAACACACCCGCTTTGCCATGGAGCTGGCAAAGGAACTGAACTCAGGGCGAACCCATAACAGCTTCGACAATTTGATGATTGTCGCCTCGCCCCATTTTCACGGTCTGCTCAATCAGCACATGAACAACCATGTGTCGAAGATGGTCACTACCCATCTCAACAAGGACTATACGGATCTGGATGAAAAGGAGTTAATCAAACGACTGCAGGCCTGAAGCCTCTCAGTGCACAAAGAAAAAGGCCGCGATATTCGCGGCCTCTTTTTCTTACAACATATCGTCTGTTGTGTAGTGTCTGTAGCCTTGCGGCAAAGTGAATAGTTTTTTATCCAACTCAACACCTTCCTTGAAATCAACTAACACCTGCCCTTTGCCCTGCTCATCCCACTCCTGAATCGGCAGGCCAAACTGCAGTTGCCATGTGGGATAGAAAATATTTCGCGCCAGATCGCAGGGATCCTGTTGATCGGCAGGGAGACGCGGTAACAGTTTGGCGTGTTCCCCGGCAAGCGTATTGCGAAAATCCGCCAACGCCTTGAGCGCGTCGTCCAGCAGACCTTCCACGGCGACCACGTTGTAACAGCTTTTGTCGTTAAGATAGAGCTGGTGATGCTGTGGTTTTCGCCCGGCGATCAGCGGAACCTCGCCCATTTCGATCTCGCTGCCGCGGCGGTTCAGTTGCATCGGTGGTCGCTGGCTAATCTTGCGCGGGGGAATCTCAAGCACGGTTTCATCGCCATGGGTCACACTGCTGATCAGTCCCTGCTTGCGATCGAAGATCAGGTAGTCCCCGTTATCGGCCCCATCGTCCATGCGCAGGTAGTCCGCCGTGACCATGATGCGATCGTTATAGGGCTCTACACCCTGCTCCTGCTGGCGATAGATAAGCATTGTCCCCTCCACCGCAAAGACACCGGTCGGGAACAACAGAAAAAAAATCAGGGTTGTGATAAAGCGCTTCACCCAACGCCCTCCAGATAGGCCAGTTCCGCTTCGCTGAAACCCGCCGCGCGCCGTGCCTCAATGTGGAACGGTGGACGCAGCGGTCCCTGCATGTACTCATCCAGCAGACCGTTGTAGGTCTGCATCGGTTCCAGCCCACGTTGCTCACAGAGATACAGGAACCAGCGGTTGCCGATCGCCACATGACCGATCTCATCGCGCAGAATGATATCCAGCTTGGCCGCGCCCTCTTCGTCGCCACCTTCCTGCAGCTTGGCCTTAATGCCGGGATTTACATCCAGGCCACGCGCCTCCAGGCAGCGGGGCACCAGCGCCATACGCACCATCACATCGTGGGCGGTCTTCTGCGCCATCTCCCACAGGCCGTTGTGTGCGGGAAAATCACCGTAATCGTAGCCCAGGGTACGTAGGTGGTCGCGCAACATCACATAGTGATCTGCCTCTTCGTCGGCCACTTGTAACCAGTCGCCGTAGAATTCGGCGGGCATGTTGCGAAAACGATAGGCGGCGTCGAGGCCGAGGTTGATCGCGTTGAACTCGATATGGGTCAGGGCATGGTAGAGCACTGCACGCCCTTCCAGACTGTTGGGCTTGCGCTGCGGCAGGTCACGGGGCATCACCAACTGCGGACGCTGCGGCCTGCCGGGGACTTTTACCTGATCGACCGGGCCAGAATCCTGTTGTGTCAGTTCGCCTGCCTGCCACGCTGCGTAGAGGGCATGGGTCAAGCGAACCTTCTCATCGGGGTCATCGGCGAGGAGTGCCTGGTGGGCGGCAGCAAACAGGTTGGTATCGGTCATGGTGCGGGATTGTATCACCGCCAGAAGCTTTCAGTCCGTTTTCCAGCCAATCACCAGATCCATCACATTGCTACCTGTGGGGCCGGTTTCGATCAGATCACCACTGGCCGCAAGGAAGGTGCCACTGTCGGCGTTGGCCAGGGCCAGAGCCAGAGAGAATCCTTCTTCCTCAGCCCGCGCCTTGCTCTCTCCATCCACCAATGCCCCGGCCACCTCGCCTGGACCATCACTGCCATCGGTTCCCGCAGCGAGTAGCAGGAGATTGTTCTCTCCGGCCATCAGCTCTGCCGCGACCAACGCCAGGTGCTGACTACGACCGCCCTTACCACGCAGACGTGGCAAGGTGACACTGCTTTCACCACCCCACAGATAGAGCCCCGGTTTTCCCTGCTTCAATGCCTCGACGAATTGTTTCGCCAGCACGACGGCATCGCCGCGGAAATGACCGGGCTGAAGATAGACCGCCAACCCCTGTGACTCGGCAGCGGTTTTCACAGTCTGCAGAAGCAACCGGTTATCGGCCACGATATGGGTTTCGATCGGCGCAAACACCTCATCTTCGACGCTGGGGGCCGACTCGGTGTGGCGTAACAGGGCAGTCAGCCACCCCGGCAGATTCTCAGGCAGACCGATTTCCGCGCTGGGAAAGAGCGGCGCGGAACCGATCACCGTTGGATCGTCGCCGGGCACATCGGAGATCATCAGTTGCAGGCAGGTTCGGCCACGCAGATGTCGCGCCAGACGACCGCCCTTGATTCGTGAGAGGCGCTGACGAACCGCATTCATCTGGTTAATCGGCAGACCCGAGGCGAGTAACCAGTCGTTCACCCGAATCAGATCATCAAGGGTCACTCCGGCAGGCAGGGCTTCCATCACCGTCGAGGCGCCACCCGACAAAAGAAATAGCAGAGAAACCCCTTCGGGTAATTCTTCAAGAAACTCTAGTGCCGCCTCGCCCGCCTGCAGACTCATCGCATCAGGCAGCGGGTGACCGCTCTCAAAACAACGCCACGGTTTACCCTGCAGTTGCGGATCGCCATAGCCGTGACGTGTGATGACTAAACCGCTGTGTAGACGATTGCTCAACTGCTGCTGTGCGCCGTGGGCCATGGCGGCGGCCGCCTTGCCGACGGCGATCACCGCCCACTCACCGTCCAGGGGATGGGCAAAGAGATAGCGGGAGACTGCGCATTCACCATGCACACGCTTGAGCGCCTCATGGTAAAAACCAAGAAGTTGGTTACGGCGAGCGCCTTGATCGTCCGTAAGCAATCGACTCACTATTTCAGTTCAAACAGGGAGTAGATGAAAGGTTGCACGCCACCATCGGGGGTAATGTGTTCTTCGGGCCAGCTTTCGATTAAATCGAAATCACTACCCAACTCCTCTTCCAGCATGGTGGCATCGTATCGACGAACCGGCAGCCCACTACAGGATTCGGGACCGTCGGGGGCAAAGGTGGCCAGAACCACATGACCATTTGGCTTCAGTGTGGAACGCAACACATCGAGATAGGCGTGACGATCCGACTCCTCCACCAGGAAGTGGAACACCGCACGATCATGCCAGAGAGAAAAAGGACGTGGAGAGACAAAACTGCGGACATCGGATACGAACCACTCGACACTGTCCGCCTTGAGTCCCAAACGCTGGCGTGACTGTGCAATCGCCGCCTCACTGATATCGAGTACCGAAAGCTTTTCGAAGCCTTTTAACAGCAGATTGTCGACCAGCAGGGAAGTGCCGCCGCCGACATCAAGGATAGATTCATTCGGGGTTACCCCAGCGCTTTCGATAAACTGCAGGGAGAGTTGTGGGTAGTCCTGATACCAGCTGGCCTCAGCACTATCCTGGCGCTGATACACGGTTTCCCAGTGTTGTTTCTCACGCTCGTCCATCACTCCCCCACCTGGAACATGATGCTCCAGTAAGAAGATATTACCGCGAGTCAGGCCTGCAAACCACGGGACAGGTCCCGTTTCAGATCTTCCACATCTTCCAGGCCTACCGATATCCGCACCAGCCCATCACTGATTGCCGCGTCCGCCCGTTGCGCTTCGCTGAGGCGGCCGTGGGTAGTGGTCGCAGGATGAGTAATGGTGCTCTTGGCATCCCCCAGATTGGCGGTAATAGAGATCACGTTGGTACTGTCGATCAGGTTCCAGGCACGCTCGCGGCCGCCCGCCAGTTCAAAGCTGACGATGCCGCCGAAACCGCTCTGTTGTTGCTTCGCCAGCTGGTGTTGCGGATGCGATGCCAGCCCCGGGTAATAGACCCGATCGACGCCGGGTTGAGTCTCCAGCCACTGTGCCAACTCCAATGCGCTGGCGGAGTGTGCCTGCATACGCAGCTTGAGAGTTTCCAGACCCTTGAGAAATATCCAGGCATTAAACGGACTCATCGTCGGTCCCGCACTACGCAGGAAACTATAGACCCGCTCACCGACCAGTTCCGCGTTGCCAACCACCGCGCCGCCCACCGCACGGCCCTGACCGTCGATGTATTTAGTTGCAGAGTGGACCACCACATCGGCGCCCAGTTTCAACGGTTGCTGCAACGCCGGGGTACAGAAACAGTTGTCGACTACCAGCAGACAGCCGCGGCTGTGGGCCAATTCGGCCAGGCGGGCGATATCGGCCACTTCGGTCAACGGATTGGATGGGGTTTCGAGAAACAGCAGTTTGGTATTTGGCCTAATCGCCTGCTCCCAGGCAGCGTAATCGGTCAGCGGTACATAGCTGGTCTCCACCCCGAACTTGGCCATGAAGTTATCCAGCAACACCACGGTGCTACCAAAGATCGCACGGGAAGAGACAATGTGATCGCCCGCCTGCAATAACCCCATGCAAGTTGAGAGAATCGCGGCCATCCCTGAACTGGTGGCAACGCAACTTTCACCACCTTCGAGCGCCGCCAGACGTTGCTCGAAGGTACGTACCGTCGGGTTGGTAAAGCGGGAGTAGATATTGCCCGGTTCAGTATTGGCAAAACGCGCCGCCGCCTGGGCCGCACTACTGAAGGTAAAACTGGAGGTGGGGAAGATCGGTTCGCTCTGCTCCCCTTCTGCCGTACGCACCTGTCCGGCGCGCACCGCCAGGGTGGCGAATTCAAGTTCATCCCAATCGTCAGGTGTTAAAGGCATGCCCGTTCCTCATTTAATGCGGGCACAAAAAAACCCGCCAAGCATCACGCTAAAGCAGGTTATCCTCTCTTTAGCGGCATTTGTATAGCGCCCGCAAGCTGATCTCAAATCGGCGCTGTAAACAAGAGTATGTGATGGACTGTTGCGAAGTCAAGGGCACCTCTAAATTATTCTGAGTGCGACAGATTGGCGCTCAGATTCGTGCCGACAAGGCGGAAGTCGCACGTAATAGCGGGCTATTGCGAAGATTTTCAACGCGGGTGGCGCGGATATGAGCGTTCAAGATGTGTGCTCACGAATATTTAGAGGCGCCCTCTAGTTCATGAATTATTGTACAGTTCGATCACCGCATTCTCCTGCTGCTCGCGCACCTGTTTGGCATCGTCGTTACGACTGGAATTCAGGTGTTGCAGGTAAGCCTCATTCACATCCCCGGTGATGTATTCGCCACTAAATACCGAAGTATCGAAACGGGTGATGGTGGTTTTATTTTTCTTGTACAGCACTGCAGAGATTAGATCGTCCAGCTCCTGATAGAAGAGACGGTCGGCACCAATCTCTTTGGCGATCTGTGCTTCGTCGCGACCATAACCGATCAACTCGGCAGAGGTCGGCATATCGATACCATAGACATTAGGATAACGCACCGGCGGCGCAGCAGAGGCGAAGTAAACCTTGTTGGCGCCCGCATCGCGTGCCATCTGGATGATCTGCTGCGAGGTGGTACCGCGAACGATAGAGTCATCCACCAGCAGTACGTTTTTACCCTTGAACTCAAGTTCGATCGGGTTGAGTTTCTGGCGTACCGATTTCTTACGCTGCTGCTGTCCCGGCATGATGAAGGTGCGGCCGATATAGCGGTTCTTGATGAAACCTTCTCGATAGTTCACACCTAGCTGGTTGGCCAGTTGCAGTGCCGAGGTACGGCTGGTGTCGGGGATCGGGATCACCACATCGATGTCGTGGTCGGGCCATGCCGCGAGCATCTTCTTCGCCAGCTTCTCGCCCATGCGCAGGCGTGCCTTGTAGACAGAGATGCCATCGATGATCGAATCGGGGCGAGCGAAATAGACGTACTCGAAGATGCAGGGGGAATGCAGCGGATTCTCTGCACACTGCTGTGAGTAAAAGTTACCCTGCATGTCGATAAATACCGCTTCGCCCGGCTCCACATCGCGCAACCGATCAAAACCGAGCGCATCGACGGCAACACTCTCGGAGGCAATCGCATACTCCTCGCCATTGTCTGTAGTACGCTTGCCGATCATCAACGGACGAATACCGTTGGGATCGCGGAAGGCGACAATACCGTAACCGATAATTAGCGCAACCACCGCGTAAGCGCCCTTTATCCGCTGATGTACCCGAGAAACTGCGGCGAAAACATCTTGCTCATTGACCTGTACCTTGCCCTGACGTTGCAGCTCATGGGCAAAGACGTTGAGCAGGATTTCAGAGTCGGAACTGGTGTTGATATGACGCAGGTCTTCGCGGAACAGATCTTCCTTCAGCGCCTCGGCGTTGGTCAGGTTACCGTTGTGCGACAGGGCGATACCGTAGGGTGAGTTAACGTAAAACGGCTGGGCCTCGGCGGAGGAGGAACAACCGGCGGTGGGATAACGCACGTGACCGATACCGGCATTACCCAGCAAGCGCAGCATGTGGCGGGTATGGAAGACATCGCGTACCAGTCCGTTGTCCTTGCGCAGATAGAGACGGTCGTCGTCGCAGGTCATGATCCCAGCAGCATCCTGGCCACGGTGCTGAAGTACAGTCAGGCCGTCATAGATCATCTGGTTGACGGGGCCTTTTGCTACGATGCCGATTATGCCGCACATATGCTCTCTTCCTCGTTAACCGCTGTCGGTCGTCAGTAGTGGATCAGGTTGGCGATGTCGTTGGGCAGGAAATCGCGCAGCCACAACGCCATATCCTGGAACAGTGGCATCAGGGTCGAAGCCTGCCACCATTTTTCAGTCGGCAGCGGAGTCAGACCTGCAACCATCACCAGCACCGCCACGACAAAGCAGCCGCGCAGTACACCGAAAAGAATACCGATCACCTTGTCCGTACCACCCATACCGGTGGTTTCAATAAGCTGGGTCGCCAGATGGTTGGCGATCGCCGCGAGTAACAGGGTGGAAACAAAAAGAATAGCGAAGGCTACCACCAGACGTAGGGACAAAGACTCGATTTGAGAACTCAGCAGTGACTGCAGGTTGTCGGCGAAGGCCAGACCAACCCAGGCGGCGACGATCCAACCGATCAGCGAAAACGCCTCTTTGGTGAAGCCGCGCCACACGCTGATGGTGACAGAGACGCCGATGATGGCAAGGATGGAAAGGTCGACCCAATTCATGGAAGGCTTATGCTGTCACGTCGCTGGAAAACAGGGAGCGGATCTTACCAGAGCCATTCCCGTGACAAAAGCCAGAAGAGCTTCTAGGAACTGTAACTCATGACGATGCCCTTGAGTTTTAGCTGTTTCTGCAGCTTGTCGCGCAGGTCATCGGCGATCTCCCGCTTCAGCTCAGGTCCAACGCGCACGCGGTATACCGTGCTCTCGCCCCCTTCCACCTTCTCGACAAAGGCGGTAAATCCCTTGGCACGCAGCTTGTCGCGCAGTTTGAGGGCATTGGCGGAGTTGGAGAAACTGCCTACCTGCACGACCCAGGCTGCGCCATCGATTGCCGGTTTCTCCGTTTTGGCGGGCTCATCGGCCTTGACCACCAGCGGTGGCTTTGCCGGTTTGACCGGGGCAGGCTGTTCGGTTTTCTGCGGCGCAGGCTTGTCCTTGGGAGTGGGTTCAGCTTTCTCCACCAGTACCGGCTTTTCCGGCTCAATCGGCTTGACCGGTTCCAGCGGGATGTCCAGCGGCTCGAACTGGTAGTTCGGCTTTTTCGGGATATTGGTGCCGAACACCGGCATCCCGCCCTGCTCACCACTATCGAGCAGCATGGGGATAAAGATCACCGCCAGTGATACCAGTACTACAGCACCCACCAGGCGCTGCTTTACATGCTCATTCAATGAAACACCTCAGGGTCATGTCGTCTGCCGCAGGGGCCATTATACGGGCCCGACCAGCCGCTCTGCCACCGTGTAAAAAGAGCCGAAGATCACAATACGGTCCCCCGGTTTTGCCGCTGCCCGCGCCTGCTGTAGTGCGGCTTTCACGGTGCTGGCCAGAGTAGGGGCCGTGCCGGTCACCGACTCGACGATAGCCGCCAGGGCAGTCCCATCGCCGCCGCGCGGCACATCCAGGCCCGCAACAAACCATTGGTCTACCACTGGCGCCATGAGACTCACCACCGCCTGCTGGTCCTTATCGGCCAGCATCGCCACCACCGCCAGGGTTTGCCCCTCTGCCGGTATCTGCCGCAGGTTTTCCGCCAGGGCCGCCGCCGACTGCGGGTTATGTGCCACATCGGCAATCTCGACCACATCACCGGGTGTGAGTTCAAAACGTCCAGCCAAGTGTGCCTCTAACAGACCCTGACGTAACTGCTGCGGTGCAATGGGCAGGCGCTCCTGCAGTAGCTGTAATGCCATCAACACTCCAGCCGCATTCTGTAACTGAAACTCGCCACGCAGGCTGGGCAGAGGTAAAGCTATCGGCGCATTCTCGGCAAACTGCCAGCTCCAGCCTTCTGCGGTTTTCTGCACGCGGTAATCGCGGTTCAGGCAGTAGAGAGAAGCGCTTAACTCTGCGGCATGTTCGATCAGAGATTGAGGAGGCAGGGGATCGCTACAGACCGCGGGCAGACCGCGGCGCATGATGCCCGCCTTCTCCAGCGCGATTGTCTCCCTGTCGTTACCGAGCCAATCGGCATGGTCCAGATCGATGGCGGTGATCAATGCCACATCGGCGTCGATCAGGTTCACCGCATCGAGCCTGCCGCCGAGCCCCACCTCCAATACCGCGACATCCAGATTGGCGCGACTGAAGAGATCGACGGCGGCCAGGGTGCCGAACTCGAAATAGGTGAGGGAGATATCGGCACGCGCCTGATCGATGCGCTCGAAACTTTCGCACAGCGCCTCGTCGCCCACCTCTACGCCATCGATACGGATACGTTCGTTGTAGCGCAGCAAGTGTGGCGAGGTGTAACAACCGACACGGTAGCCAGCGGCCAGCAGGATGCTCTCCAACATCGCCACACTGGAACCCTTGCCGTTGGTCCCGGCGACGGTGATGACCACCGGTGCAGGTTTACTCTGCCCCATACGTCGCCAAACCTCGCCGGGGCGCTCCAGCCCCAGATCAATAGCACTGGGGTGCAGCGACTCCTGCCAGCGGAGCCACTCGTCGAGGGTTTTGAATGTCATGGAGTGGAAAGCAATGGATCAGAGGGTGGGTTCGAATCCCACCCTCTGACCACAGACTTACGCCGCGGGCTGCCGCGTAAGGATGGTGAGGATACTGGAGATGCGGCTACGCATGTCGCGACGGTCGACGATCATGTCGATGGCACCCTTTTCCAGCAGGAATTCGCTACGTTGGAAGCCTTCAGGCAGGGTCTCGCGTACGGTCTGCTCGATAACCCGGGGACCGGCAAAACCGATCAGGGCACCCGGTTCGCCGATGTTGATATCACCGAGCATCGCCAGGGAGGCGGAGACACCACCCATGGTCGGGTCGGTCATCACCGAAATAAACGGCAGGCCACGCTCGCGCATCTTCGCCAGCACCGCGGAGGTCTTGGCCATCTGCATCAGCGAGAACAGCGCCTCCTGCATCCGCGCACCGCCACTGGCAGAGAAGCAGACCAGCGGGATATCGTGTTCCAGTGAAGCGTTGGCCGCCTGAACGAAGCGTTCACCAACCACAGAGCCCATGGAGCCGCCCATGAAGCGGAATTCAAAGGCGGCCGCCACCAGCGGTACGCCGTTGACCTGGCCCATCATAGCGATCAACGCATCGGTCTCGTCGGTCGACTTCTGCGCGGCACTCAGGCGATCTTTGTATTTCTTGCTGTCGCGGAATTTGAGCGCATCCATCGGCAACACATGGCTGCCTATCTCTATCCGCGGTTCGGGATCGAGGAAAGCCTCAAGGCGACGGCGTGCACCGATGCGCATGTGCTGACCGCACTTGGGGCAGACGTCGAGATTGCGCTCCAGCTCGGCGCGATAAAGCACACCGTTACAGCCAGGGCATTTGGCCCACAGCCCTTCGGGAACGGTCTTTTTGTTGCCGCCTTCAGTACGGATCTGCGACGGCAGGAATTTCTGTAACCAGCTCATCTTCTTTCCCCCTTTCGGGTATCTCTTTTCTTTTTGCTTAGACCTTGTCCATCGCCTGACGTAGTTCGGCGATGAAGGCTCCGGCCTGTTGCGGAATTTTATCCAGTTCGTTTTGTAATGCTTCGATGCGGCTCACCAGGGCACTGCCCACAACCACCGCATCAGCGACTGCTGCGACCCGTGCCGCAGAGGCACCATCCTTGATACCAAAACCGACGCCTACCGGCAGGTCGGTCTTGCTGCGAATCAGTTCTACCCGTTTTGCCACCTCGTCGGTATCGAGGTTACCGGCGCCGGTTATGCCTTTTACCGAAACGTAGTAGACAAATCCACTGGCCAGCTCACAGATACGGGAAATCCTCGCCTCACCGGTGGTCGGTGCCAACAGGAAGATAGGATCAAGACCATGCTCACGCATAATCGCGGTGAAACCCTCACCCTCTTCCGGCGGCAAGTCGACCGTTAGTACCCCATCCACGCCCGCGTCGGCGGCGGCTTTGGCGAAGGTCTCGTAGCCCATCACCTCCACCGGGTTGAGATAGCCCATCAGCACCACCGGGGTGTCGCTGTTGGTTTTGCGAAATTCGCTAACCATCTCCAGCACTTTGCGCAGGCCGACGTGGTGAACCAGCGCCCGTTCGCCCGCATGCTGAATCACCGGGCCATCGGCCATCGGATCGGAGAACGGTACGCCCAGTTCGAGGATATCGGCGCCCGCTTCGACCAACGCATGCATGGTCGGCACGGTTACCGAAGGATGCGGGTCACCCGCGGTGATAAACGGGATCAGCGCCTTGCGTCCCTGGCTGCGCAGGGATTCGAGGTGTTTCGCAATACGACTCATACCTCATAACCCTCCAGGTTCGCCACGGTGTGGATGTCCTTGTCACCGCGACCGGAGAGGTTCACCACGATGGTTTGATCCTTGTTCATGGTCGGTGCCAGCTTTGCCGCGTAGGCCAGGGCGTGACTCGATTCCAGTGCCGGAATAATGCCCTCCAGGCGACTGAGATCGTGGAATGCCTTCAGTGCCTCGTCATCGGTGGCGAGGCCGTAGGTGGCACGGCCGGTATCCTTCAGCCAGGCGTGCTCAGGGCCAACACCGGGATAATCGAGACCGGCAGAGATGGAGTGAGTGCCCATGATCTGGCCGTCTTCATCTTCCATCAGATAGGTACGGTTGCCGTGCAGCACGCCCGGCTTACCGGCACAGAGCGGTGCCGCATGTTCGCCGGATGCAATGCCGTGACCACCGCCCTCGACACCGTAGATGGCGACGCCCTCGTCGGCGAGGAAGGGATGGAACAGACCGATGGCATTAGAACCGCCACCAACACAGGCGACCAGCGCATCGGGCAGCTTGCCGGTCTCGGCCAGCATCTGCTCCCGTGCCTCACGACCGATCACGGTCTGGAAGTCGCGCACCATCGCCGGATAGGGATGGGGCCCGGCAACGGTACCGATGATGTAGAAGGTGTTATCGACGTTGGTTACCCAGTCACGCATCGCTTCGTTGAGAGCGTCCTTCAGGGTCTTGGTACCAGAGGTCACCGCACGCACCTCGGCGCCCAGCACCTTCATGCGGTAGACGTTGATCTTCTGCCGCTCGATATCCTCTGCGCCCATGTAGACCACGCACTCCATACCGTAACGGGCGGTGACCGTGGCACTGGCAACGCCGTGCTGACCCGCACCGGTCTCGGCGATGATGCGTTTCTTGCCCATGCGTTTGGCCAGTAATGCCTGGCCGACGGTGTTGTTAATCTTGTGCGCACCGGTGTGATTGAGGTCTTCGCGCTTAAGCCAGATCTGCGCGCCGCCGAGCTGTTCGCTCCAGCGTTTGGCATGGTAGACCGGTGAAGGACGACCGACGAAATGTTTCAATTCGTGGTCGAGTTCTGCGAGGAAATCGGCATCGTTTTTGTAATGGTCGTAGGCCTCGCGCAACTCGTCGAGCGCCTCCATCAGGGTCTCGGAGGCAAAGATGCCACCATAGGGACCGAAGTGACCGTGCTCATCGGGCAGGGCCAGCAGATCCTGGAAGTTGTAGTTCTCAATCGCCATCGGCGCTGTTTACTCCACGTATAAATGCTTCAATCTTTGCGGCATCCTTGATGCCCTTTGCGGCTTCGACACCACTGCTTACATCCACCGCCCAGGGCTGAACGTTGCGTATGGCATCGGCCACGTTACCCGGTTCCAGACCGCCTGCAAGTATCACCGGCACAGTCAGATCCTGCGGAATACGTTCCCAGTCGAAGGTTTCCCCGGTACCGCCCGCGATGCCCGGGTGATACGCATCCATCAGCAGGCCACGGGCATCGTGGTACTCCGCCGCCATAGCGTGCAGATCGATACCCTCGGCCATGCGGATCGCCTTAATGTAGGGCCGGGAAAAAGCGCGACAATAATCGGCACTTTCATCGCCATGGAACTGCAACAGATCCAGCGGCACCTGCTGCAATACCTGATTCACGGTTTCCGCTGCGGCATCGACAAACAGGCCGACCGTCGTCACGAAGGGAGGCAACGCCGCGCAGATCGCTGCGGCCTGTTCCACTTCAACATTGCGCGGGCTAGGTCCATAGAAAACCAGACCGATGGCATCGGCCCCGGCAGACGCCGCAGCCAGCCCATCTTCGACACGGGTAATGCCGCAGATTTTGCTTCGGGTGCGTCGCTGTTTGTTCATTGTCATGGAACCGCGCAGATTACCAGACCGGCGATAACGGGGGAAGTTGCGGGATGCCAAAGCCCTCCGGGTAGCCGACCGAGGTCAGATACAAACCGGAAGGATGGGCGGTCACACCACCGAGTGTTCGGTCACGCGCCTCCAGCACTTCGCGGCTCCATTCCACCGGCTTTTCCCCTTCGCCGATCGCCATCAACACACCGGAAATATTACGCACCATGTGGTGCAGAAAACCGTTGGCTTCGACATCGATAAAGATAAACGGCCCACGCCCACTCACTTCCAGACGGTGCAGGGTACGCACGGGGCTCTTGGCCTGACAGGCAACCGCACGATAGGAAGAGAAATCGTGCTCACCGAGCAACAGATTGCCCGCCTGCTGCATACGTTCGATATCCAGCTCGCGGTGATGCCAGGTGACACGCCCGGCAAGAAAAGTAGGACGCACCTCGCGGGTAAAGATCACGTAGCGGTAGCTGCGACGCACGGCGGAGAAGCGGGCATGGAATTCATCGCTGACCGGTTTGGCCCAGAGCAGCACCACATCCTTGGGCAGGTTGGCGTTAGCACCGAAGACCCAGGCACGTTCGTCGCGCTCTGCATCGGTTTCGAAGTGAATCACCTGTCCGGTGGCATGCACGCCGGTATCGGTACGACCTGCACAAACCACCCGGACCTCATGATTCGCCACCTTGCTCAGAGCCGATTCGACCGCGCCCTGCACGGTACGCACGCCATCCTCCTGTAGCTGCCAGCCACAGAATCGACTGCCGTCGTATTCGACCCCTACTGCGATACGCATTGAACTTTGTCCATCTGAGAAACAAACGCCCCGCACCAGTTTGTCCGATGCGGGGCGGGTATAGTCATTCTAGAATTCGCTCATGCGAGTGCGAGAGAAGATAAAATCGGGCGAAAAAGCGCAGTTTACAGACAGGTAAATGAGCATTTTGAGCACGATTTTAACGCCCTATCGTGCCGCATGAGTAGAATTCCAATTAGATGCGACTTAGCAATGCCTCAGCCTGCTGCTTCTGCTGTGCATTCCCCTGCACCACTACTTCATCAAGCATGCTGCGGGCACCTTCACCGTCGCCCATCTCGATGTAGGCCTGTGCCAGATCCAGCTTGGTGGAAATCTCATCACCATCACCGAACACATCGCCATCGTCGGCGGCGGTCTCATCACTGCCAGCATCATCTGCCGCAAGTTCACCGAAATCGTCGTCAGAACTGGCCGTATCGAGATCCGCCAGATCGAGGGAAACTTCCTCTGTCTCAGGCTCTTCGCTACTGCTATCGCCGAGGTCGCCGAAGTCGAGATCGCCAAGATCCAGCTCGTCCAGCCCGCCCGTTCCCGCGTCACTTAGGTCGGCGCTATCCAGCTCCAGTTCGGCACTTTCCGCTACTTCATCGGCAGCAGACGGTGCAGATTCTTCACCTGCATCAAGATCGCCAAGATCAAAATCAAGGTCACCCATGTCGCTGCTTGCAGCAGGTGCCGGCTCTGCGGTGGCGCTGTCATCTCCGAAATCGAGATCGAAGTCGAGATCGGACGAAGCGTCTTCTGTGACCGGAGCAGCCTCTGGTGCCGCAGGAGATGCGTCCAGATCGCCGAGATCTAACCCCAGATCCAGATCGTCACTGGAATCGGCCTCACTCTCCATTTCCGCAGAGAGCTCATCCAGGTCGAGACCGATGTCGAGTACATCTTCAGTAATCGGTTCCGGTGCAGCCTGTGCAACCGGAGCTGCGGCAGCTTCAGCGGAAGCAAACAACGGATTTTCCGGTGAAATCTGTTTGCCCATTGCCGCCACGCTGCTCCATACCTCGTCGTTCTCCTGCAAGGATGTAGCAGAGGCATCGGCCAGTTCATCAAACTTGTCCTTATCGCGGGTATTGAAGTAGACCTCAAACAGCTTGCCGGTAACGTCGGGGCGATCCGGATTGGCATCCAGCGCCTTCTTCAATACCTCTTCGGCCTGTTGGTAACGACCGTAGGCCATAAACACGTCTGCTTCGGTGATCGGGTCGACTTCACCTTCGTCGGTACTAATCGCTCCGCCGCCCATACCGCTGATCGCCAGATCACTCAGGAATGAAGTCTCACTGCGGTTTTCATCATCACCGGTGTTAAGCATGGAAGATGTGCCACCAGAAAGAATACTCTCCTGGAATCCACCCTTGTTGCGACGCCGACTGATCACCAGACCCAGCAACAGCAGCAGCACGATGACACCGCCACCTGCAATCAGCATCATCTGATCACCAAGCAGCATATCGATAAAGCTCGGCTCCGGCTGCGGCTGCGGCATTACCCGCGGTTTCGGTTTCGGCTTGGGCTTTTGTGCCGGCTCAGCAGGCTTGGCCGATGCCGGTTTGGCTGCGTCCTTAGCCGCTTGTTTGATTGTTGTAGTCTTGGCGTCGGCAGCAGGTTTCTCTTCTGGCTTGGCTGCAGGCTCGACCTTGGTCTCGGCTTTGGCAACCTGCTCCGAAGGCAGGGTCACCGCATTGCCCTGTTCACGCAGTTGCTTCTGCAGGGTGGCCATGTCGCTGTCTTTCAACGCCAACAGGCGCTGCATATCCTGTAGTTGCGCTTCAAGGTCATCGACCCGGCCCTGCAGTTCTTCATTCTCTTTACGCTGTGCGGCGGAACTCTCCAGCGCCAGCATCAGTTGCTCCTGGGCATCACCAGAGGCTCCACCACCGGCACCAGCACCTGTGCCCTTGTTCTTGTCGTTGGGTGCAACCAGCTTCAGTTTGGGTTCGGATTTACCCGTGGCGGTACTGCGGCCAGTACCTTCCTCGGCCGTTGCGGTCTGGCGCTCACCGGCCTTGGCGGCAACTGCTTCACGGTAGTCCTGCCACTCACGGGTTTGCTGCGCAACGGCACGCGCCGCCTCAGCCTTACTCATGGCACTGTAAAGCGCCGGATCATCGACGCGCAGGACAAAGCCTTTTTTCAGCCGATTGATGTTGTTATCGATAAATGCATGCGGATTGGCCTTGAGCAGAGCCATCATCATCTGCGGTGCAGAAATATCACGGTTGGGGCGAACCTTGAGGGCAATCTGCCACAGGGTGTCGCCAGCTCGAACAGGCCCATAACTCACGCCACTTGGGGCGGCGGTCTGCTGAGACGGGTAGTAGGTAACGCTCTCCTGCTGTGGCATCGGCGCAGAGACTGCGGCCTGGGGCTGGCTCATCGGTGCCTGCTGCGTTGGTGCAGGCTTGGCCATTTGCTGACTGCCACCGCTGGTGGCCGCATTCACAGGAGAAGCCATTTCCGCGTGACGGGTCGGCGGGTCAAGCAGCAGGGTGTATTCACGCAGCACGCGGCCTGCAGGCCATTTGGCTTCTACCAGAAAATCGAGGAAGGGTTCGCGAATTGCGTCTTTGGAAGTAGCGTGTACGTAGTAGGTGCCGTTGTCGCGCTGTTTGACCTCGAACTGGACAAACATCAGCACCGCGGGGCGACTCAGACCAAGCTTGGCGAAGGTTTCAGCAGAGGCCAGGGAAATATCCAGCTCTTCCACATCACCCGGCTCGACCGAGAGCAGCTCGATATCGGCATTCAGATTCTCATTCAGGGCCGAATGCAGCTTCACATCCCCAAGACCCAATGCCAGTGCGGCGGCGGGCGCCATCATTACAATTGATAGCAGGGGTTTAATCAGCTTCCGCACCATCCTTAATCCCTCGATCATCGAATTATTCTGTTTCCGGGGCATGCTTTCGCACATTACACACGTAGTTGAGGGCTAAAGTTACCAATGAACTTTAGTTTTTGCAACTAACTACAGCAGTCATATAGCATTTTTCACCCTAGACGGCAAACCAAAGCACCCTGTTCAGGATTGTAATAGCCCGTCTGGCGGCCATGATAATGCGAACATTCTCACGAAAAAATTAGCAAAAAGTTGGCTGCACAAACAAAAACCGCTGCGGAGAGCAGGTGCCTCCGCAGCGGTTTTTTACACAGATTTTACTGTTCCAGCAGGATACGCAGCATACGACGCAGCGGTTCCGCCGCACCCCATAGCAGCTGGTCACCGACGGTAAAGGCCGAGAGATAGTCCTTGCCCATGGTCAGTTTGCGCATACGGCCCACCGGCACAGTCAGCGTACCGGTCACCGCCGCCGGGCTCAGGTCGGTCATGCTCACCTGACGATCATTCGGCACCACCTTCACCCAGTCGTTGTGGCTGGCAATGATGTCGTGGATCTCATCCAGCGGCGCATCCTTGGTCATCTTGATGGTCAGCGCCTGGCTGTGGCAGCGCATCGCGCCGATACGTACGCAGATACCATCGATGGGGATCTGGTTGTCGGAACGACCGAGGATCTTGTTGGTCTCGACCTGTGCCTTCCACTCCTCCTTGGACTGACCGGAGTCGAGCTGCACATCGAGCCAGGGAATCAGGGAACCGGCCAGTGGCACACCCCATTTGTCCTTGGGATAGTCGTCAGAGCGCAGGAAATCGGAGAGTTTTTTGTCGATATCGAGAATCGCGCTGGCCGGATCTTCCACCAGCTCCTTCACCTCACCATTGATAGCGCCCATCTGCTTGATCAGCTCGCGCATGTTCTGCGCACCGGCACCGGAAGCGGCCTGATAGGTCATAGGGGCGATCCACTCCACCAATCCTTTCTCGAACAGACCACCGATGGCCATCAGCATCAGGGAAACGGTGCAGTTACCGCCAACATAGGTCTTGATGCCCTTGCTCAAACCATCCTGGATAACGCTCTTGTTCACCGGGTCGAGGACGATGATGGAATCGTCCACCATACGCAGGGTAGAAGCGGCATCGATCCAGTAACCGTCCCAACCGGCCTTGCGCAATTCAGGGTACACGGCCTTGGTGTAATCGCCGCCCTGACAGGTAACGATCACATCCATCGCTTTCAATTCGTCGATGCTGTTGGCATCCTTCAGCGGCGGTACATCCTTGCCCACATCGGGACCGGGTTGTCCGGCCTGTGAGGTGGTAAAAAAGATCGGTTCGATAGCGGCAAAGTCATTCTCTTCACGCATGCGCTGCATTAGCACCGAGCCGACCATACCGCGCCAACCTACCAGACCTACTCGTTTCATTTTAAAACTCCTGAGATGATTAATTACGCATGGCGGCGACTACTGCATCGCCCATGCCGCTACACGAAACCTCTTTACCGCCGTCGGTCATGATATCGACGGTACGAATACCCTGAGCCAGTACCTTCTTCACCGCATCCTCGACACGTTTGGCGTTGGCCTCGTCACCAAAGGTGTAACGCAACATCATCGCTACCGACAGAATGGTCGCCAGCGGATTGGCCTTGTCCTGACCAGCTATGTCCGGCGCGGAACCGTGGATCGGTTCGTACATGCCCTTGTTGTTCTGATCGAGGGAAGCGGACGGCAACATGCCGATAGAACCGGAAAGCATTGATGCCTGATCGGAGAGAATGTCACCGAAGATGTTACCGGTAACAATCACATCGAACTGTTTCGGCCACTTCACCAGCTGCATCGCCGCGTTGTCGACGTACATATGGGAAAGCTCAACTTCCGGATAATCCTTCGCTACTTCCAGCACCACTTCGCGCCACAACTCTGAACACTCCAGCACGTTGGCCTTCTCCACCGAGCAGAGACGCTTGTCGCGCTTCATGGCGATATCGAAAGCGACACGGGCAACGCGGCGCACTTCCGATTCGGCATAGAGCATGGTGTTGAAGCCAACACGTTCGCCGTTACGCTCCTCGATACCACGTGGCTCACCAAAGTAAACGTCGCCGGTCAGTTCACGCACGATCATGATATCGAGACCGGCAACCACCTCAGGCTTCAATGAAGAGGAATCAGCCAGCTCTTCATAGAGCAGCGCCGGACGCAGGTTGGCGAACAGGTTTAGTTCCTTACGGATACGCAGCAGACCACGCTCCGGACGCAGCGGACGATCCAGCTTGTCGTACTGCGGGCCGCCGACGGCACCAAGCAATACCGCATCAGATGCCTGCGCCAGTTTCAGCGTCGCTTCCGGCAGCGGGTCACCTGCCGCATCGTAACCCGCGCCACCAATGGCGCCCTCTTCCATTTCGATATCGAGACCGTCGGCCTTCAATACCTCAAGTACCTTCACCGCCTGGGCAACGATCTCCGGACCGATACCATCACCGGGCAATACTGCAATCTTTTTAGTCATCGTTTTCTTCCGTCTCTGCGATTTGTATCAGGCAAAAAGCCACGGGGCTTCCTGCTTACGTCGTTCTTCGTACGCCTTGATATCATCCACATGCTGCAGGGTCAGACCGATGTCGTCGAGGCCATTAACCAGGCAGTGCTTGCGGAACGAATCAACGTCGAAATTAATTGTTTCACCGCTCGGCGTAGTAATCGTTTGCGCTTCGAGGTCTACCGCCAGTTGGTAACCCTCGCTCGCCTCAACTTCTTTAAACAACTGATCGACCTTCGCCTCATCCAGCACGATGGGCAGGATGCCGTTCTTGAAACAGTTGTTGAAAAAGATATCGGCGAAACTGGGCGCGATGATCACCCGGAAACCGTAATCAAGCAATGCCCACGGCGCATGTTCACGCGAGGAACCACAGCCGAAGTTCTTGCGCGCCAGCAGCACCTGCGCACCCTGGTAGCGCGGCAGGTTTAGCACGAACTCCGGATTGATTGGACGTTTGGAGTTGTCCATTCCCGGCTCACCGTGATCCAGATAGCGCCACTCATCGAAGGCGTTAGGGCCGAAACCGCTACGTTTGATCGACTTCAGGAACTGCTTCGGAATAATGGCGTCGGTGTCCACATTGGAACGATCGAGCGGCGCCACGATTGCTGTCATCTTTTCGAATTTATCCATCTCACAAACTCCGTACGTCGGTGAAGTGGCCTTTAACCGCAGCCGCTGCGGCCATCGCCGGGCTGACCAGATGGGTACGGCTGCCGTTACCCTGGCGTCCCTCGAAGTTACGATTCGAGGTAGAGGCGCAACGCTCACCCGGCTCAAGTCGGTCGGCGTTCATTGCCAGGCACATGGAGCAGCCCGGCTCACGCCACTCGAAACCGGCTTCAATAAAGATCTTGTCCAGCCCCTCCTCTTCCGCCTGCTTTTTCACCAGGCCAGAACCGGGTACCACCAACGCCTGTTTCACGGTGGCGGCAACCTTACGGCCCTTGGCGACTGCTGCTGCCTGACGCAGGTCTTCGATACGCGAGTTGGTGCAGGAGCCAATGAAGACCACGTCCACCGGGATATCGCTAATCGCCATATTCGCATCCAGCCCCATGTACTCCAGAGCGCGACGCATACCGTCGGCCTTCACCTTATCCGCCTCATCGTCGGGATTGGGTACGCGGGCGTCGACACCCACCACCATCTCCGGCGAAGTGCCCCAGGTCACCTGCGGCTGGATGGAAGCGGCATCGATCACCACCTCCTTGTCGAACACCGCGTCGGCGTCGGAGTGGAGATCACCCCAAGCAGCGACCGCCTTGTCCCACAGCTCGCCTTTTGGTGCGAAGGGTTTGCCTTTGAAATAGTCGATGGTCTTCTGGTCTACCGCTATCAGACCGGCACGGGCACCCGCCTCGATAGCCATGTTGCTGACGGTCATGCGGCCTTCGACGGAAAGGTCTTCGATCGCTTCACCGGCAAACTCCAGCGCATGGCCAGTGCCGCCCGCGGTGCCGATCTCGCCGATGATGGCGAGAACGATATCCTTGGCGCCGACGCCGGGGCCGACGTGGCCCTTCACCGTCACGCGCATGTTCTTCATCTTCTTCTGCACCAGGGTCTGGGTGGCCAGCACATGCTCCACCTCAGAGGTGCCGATGCCGTGGGCCAGCGCACCGAATGCACCGTGGGTGGAGGTATGTGAGTCCCCGCAAACCACGGTCATGCCGGGCAGGGTCGCCCCCTCCTCCGGACCGACCACGTGGACGATGCCCTGGCGGACATCGTTCATCGGGAAGTAGGTCAGATTGAACTCATGCACGTTGGCATCCAGGGTCTCCACCTGGGTGCGGGCAATGGGATCGGCGATACCAGCGATACCACCACTTTGGCCGGTGGTCGGCACGTTGTGGTCCGGGGTCACCACCACCGTATCCTTGCGCCACGGCTTGCGCCCAGCCAGACGCAGCCCCTCGAACGCCTGCGGTGAGGTCACCTCGTGCACCAGATGGCGATCAATATAAAGCAGCGCGGTACCGTCCGCTTCGCTGCGCACCACGTGGGCATCCCACAATTTGTCGTATAAGGTCTTGCCTGTCATTGACTCATGGTTCCTTCGTTTACGCTTCTTTGCTCGCCTCAACCTCAAGGCGAACCATCTTCACATGGGTCCTGCCGAAATCATCGACGGGATATTCTTTGAGATAGCTCTCTACCAGTTCATTGATGAATGTGTCCTGCATTGCCTGCGGCACCCTACATGTGTAGGGAAACCAGGTGGTACGAACCCAGCCCTTCAGGTCGTCCACGCTCTCATGCACCATATCCTTGGGTACCAGTTCCAACCGGGTCGGCTTGAAACCGGCCTCGGCCAGCCACCTCGCATACTCCTCAATGCCGTAAAAGGCATACGGAAAAACAAAACCTTCAAAATAGGACCACCACTTTTCCGAAGCGATTAGGTTATCCATGACAGATAAGGGACCTGCTGCATTGCCCTTGCCGCCCATGGAAAGCACCATCCTGCCACCGGCACGCAACGCCCGCTTCATACCGGCCAGCACGGCCTGGTGATCCTTGACCCAGTGCAACACGGCATTGGAGAAGATCAGGTCGAACTCGGTATCAAACTGTAATGCGATCGCATCCATCACCCAAAATTCCAGACCGGACTGCGCCGCATAGCGGTCCGCGGCCAAACGCACCATCTCCGGCGAACTATCGATGCCCACCACTCGCCCGGCGTGCTGCGTCGCGATTTCCGAGGTGATTCGGCCATCGCCACAGCCCAAATCGAGGATCGCTTCATCACCATTCAAGGCCAACCGCTCTAGCAGCGATTGGGCCCAGACGTATTGAGCCGTCGCGTTTTGCGCATAGTCACTGGCATCCCAGCGCATCTCTGCCTGACTCATCGAACGGCTCCTCAGTAATCTGTTGGAGGATGATAGACTTCCGTCAATGATTACACAAATTCATCTTTTTCATATATTCTATTCTTTTATGGAATTAAATAGTCTAAAAGCCTTTATTGCCGTTGCCGAGAGTGGCTCGTTCACCGAGGCGTCCGAGCGCCTGTTCCTTACCCAGCCAGCGATCAGCAAGCGCATCGCCGCCCTGGAAGAAGAACTGGGTGGGGCGCTGTTCGACCGCATCGGCCGACGCAGCATCCTCACCGAGGCGGGTGGGGCGCTGTTGCCGCAGGCGCGGGCCATCCTGCGCCAGGTGGAGGAGAGTCGCCGGGTCGTCGCCGACCTCGCCGGCAAGGTGGCAGGTCAGTTGCACATCGGCACCAGCCACCATATCGGCCTGCACCGCCTGCCGGAACCGCTGCGCCAGTTCAGCCGTGACTACCCTGACGTGCAGCTCGATATTCGTTTTCTCGATTCGGAGGAGGCGTGCCGTGGCGTGGAGAGCGGTTCGCTAGAGCTGGCCATCGTCACCCTGCCCAACAACCCGGCGTCGGTGCTGAAACTGGAAAAGCTGTGGCAGGACCCGCTGGATCTGGTCTGCCATCGCGATCATCCGCTGGCGCAGAAAGGGAGTGTGACTATTGCCGATCTGGCGGAGCATCCAGCGATCCTCCCCGGCCCCGGTACCTTTACCCGGGAACTGATCGAAGCCGCCTTCAAAGGTTATCGGCTCCAGGTCAGCCTCTCCACCAACTACCTGGAGACCAACAAAATGTTGATTGCCGTTGGTCTTGGCTGGGGGATATTGCCTGCTTCGATGGTGGAGAATAATGGTGAACTGCATGCGCTCGATTCTCCGTTGAAGATGAGTCGTGATTTGGGGCTGGTCAGCCACATCGCGCACACCCCCTCCAACGCCGCTCGGGCAATGGGTGAGCTATTGCGTCGCTTCGCCGACACCCTATGATGAAGGAATGAAGCACGCTTCCGAACTCAATACTGCACTCACTCACCACGGCCCACTGGGTCGCTGGTACGCAGAGCCGATCGATGCAGAGACGGCGCGTCAACGATTGGATAAGTGGATTAGAAGACGACAACAACGACTCCGTCAGGGTCATAACGATTCTGTGACCCTGCGCCTGGCCTGCGCTGTCGCCCGTTTTCAGTTGGGGGAAAATATCGATTCAGAACTGGTGGCAATGGCGCGACTCTATCGCACGCGTCACTCTCCACGCGCATTGGCGCTACTGTTTCTGATCCACGGCCAGTTGCTGGCCGCACGACAGCTACCGGGGGCAAAAGAGAAGCTGGCGCAGGGCTTCAGGCTGGCCAATCGTCTACTCCATCCGCAGGATTACTTCGGCCTGCTCCACCGTCACAAACTGCTTGCGTTATTGCCAGTCACTTCAAATGCAATCGCACAGGAACTGAAAGTGCTGTTACAAACAGCCGCGGTGCAGGAGCGGTTGGAAACAACCCAGAAGACGCGGCGTACACCGCCGCCGAACGCTTTTTTTTAACGCTAACTACTTGCGGTAAAACACCAGTCCCACCACCAGTGAGACCGCACCCACGATAAAGGCACCGATAGTTTTATCGGTCGGTGAGCCACTGAAGGCGCGACTCAACTCGGAACCGAAAGAGCCATACATCTGTACCCCCCAAAGAATCAGCAGCACCCCGACGATCATCAAGATCAGACCCAAAAGTTTCTTGTTCGCTCGACTCATTCTCACACTCCTTTTGTTCTCTCCAGCATACCCATGTTCATTCGCACGCCTAATACAACATTGGGAGTAGCTATTTTTGCATCGCCTCGTCCACCGCTCGCCGATCCAGATGCGGTGCGAACATTTCGATGAAGGCGTACATGTAACCACGCAGATGCGCGCCACGACGCAGGCCGATGCGGGTTGTGTTGGGTTCGAAGAGATGGCTGGCATCCATCATCTTCAGGCCAGGATCGCGTACCGGGTCGTAGGCCATTTTCGCCATTAGCCCGACCCCCAACCCCAGTTCCACATAGGTCTTGATCACATCGGAGTCGATGGCAGAGAAGACCACGTTGGGCCGAAGTCCGGCGTTGACGAAAGCATTGTTGATTTTGGCCCGACCGGCGAAGCTGATGTCATAAGTAACGATGGGATATTCGGCGATCGCCTCCAGGGTCAGCGGCTCCTCCTCCAGAATCGGCATACCCGGCGGGGCAATCAGGCAGTGGTCCCACTCGTAACAGTTGAGCACCGCCAGTTCCTCATATTTGGACATCCCCTCAGTGGCGATGGCGACATCGGCCACACCGCTGGCGACCCACTGGGCGATCTGATCCGGATTGCCCTGCTGTACATGCAGACGGATATTCGGATAGGCCTCGTTGAAACCGCAGATCACCTTGGGTAGCGCATAGCGGGCCTGGGTATGGGTGGTGGCAATCGCCAGGGTACCGCTGGCCTCATTGGAGAATTCGTAACCAATCTGCTTGATCTCCTCCACCTCACGCAGGATGCGCTCCGCAGTCGCCAGAACCGCCCGTCCGGGCTGGGTCAGACCGATGAGCCGCTTGCCGTTGCGCTCAAAGATCTTCACGTTGAGTTCCTCTTCCAGCAGCTTGATTTGATGGCTAATCCCGGGCTGGGCAGTGTGCAGGGTGTTGGCGGCAATGGAGATATTCATCCCGCAACGCACCACCTCCCTTATATAACGCAACTGTTGGATATTCATCCTCTCCCCCTTGTTATCTTTATATTTAAATCATCTGAAAATAGAAAAATATATTCGTTCTAATTCTATAGCAAGCAAAATATAGTCACCCTCACGGACCGGCCACTGGGGCCGGTTACTCATTGAGGGACGGATAACGGTGGAACTGGCACAGGCAATATCGGGCTTTTTCGTCGGCTTGCTGGTCGGATTGACCGGCGTGGGCGGCGGTGCCCTGATGACACCGATGCTGATCTTCTTTTTCGGCATTCCACCGCTTGTGGCAGTGGGCACCGACCTGCTGTTCGCCGCCATTACCAAAAGCGGCGGCATTATCGCCCACACCACCCAACGCACCGTTAACTGGCGTATCGCCGGACTGCTGATGCTCGGTAGCCTGCCCACCGCCCTGCTGGTGGTCCACTGGCTGGAGGGCTTCCACGCAGCGGGGGGACAAACGGATCAACTGGTGAAGCTCCTACTCGGTATCGCCCTGCTACTCACCGCACTGGCGCTGCTGTTCCGTAGCCGCATCGTCGCCTTTGGCCGCAGCCTGATTGGCCGTGCACCCGTGCTTTCGCGCCTACGTCTGCCGCTGACCATATTGGCCGGGATCTTCATCGGCTTCCTGGTACCGCTGACCTCGGTAGGTGCCGGTGCGCTGGCAACTGCCATTTTGCTTCTGCTCTACCCATCCATGCCCGCACGACGGGTAGTAGGCACCGATCTGGCCCATGCGGTGCCACTGACCGCCATCGCCGGTTTCGGTCACCTTCAGCTCGGTTCGGTAGACGGCCATCTACTACTCATCCTGCTGCTCGGCTCGCTGCCTGGAATTTTCCTCGGCAGTCGCCTCAGCCAGATCGTGCCGGAACGAATTCTGCGCCAACTGCTCACCAGCCTGCTGCTACTCACCGGCCTTAAGTGCATACAAGTTTTCTAGGGAGCGATGAAGAAGTGTATGAGCGGGATGAGATGCAAGGCGCACGGCGCGCAGCGAACGAGACATATCAAACAGATAGGCGAGGAGCGAGCACCGCGCAACACAGCAGATCGCCCGCGCAGTTACTTATTCATAGGTTCCTTTAACGGAGAAACACCATGACCATTACCCATACACTGGTAAACAACGAAGAGATCGACCGCTTTGAAGAGGCTGTAGAAGCCTTCCGTCGCGGTGAACTGGATGGCGATCGCTTTCAGTCTATGCGCCTACAGCAAGGTGTTTACGGGCAGCGCCAGGACGGAGTGAACATGGTGCGTACCAAGCTGCCGGGGGGAAAGATCACGCCACATCAGGCACTGGCTATCGCCGGAATGCTACAGCGTCGTTCCAATCACGATCGCATACACATTACCACCCGCCAGTCGATGCAGGTTCACCATGTGCCGCTGGAGAATACAGCTGCTGCCTTACGTGATCTGGCTGCTGCTGGGCTCACCTCTCGCGAGGCGTGTAACAACACTGTGCGCAACATGACCGCCTGCCCGTTGGCTGGTCAATGCGCCGCGGAACACACCGATGTGCATCCCTATCTGGATGCGGCAGTGAAACACTTCCTGCGCCATCCGTTGGCACAGCACATGCCACGCAAGTTCAAGATCAGCTTCTCCGGTTGCGAAACCGATTGCGCCCAGGGACTGCTGCATGACCTGGCGGTGATCGCCACACACCGTGAAGGCCATCCCGGTTTCCGCCTGCTGGCGGGCGGTGGTCTCGGACATAAACCCCGTAGAGGAATCGTACTGGAAGAGTTCATTCCGGCGGTGCAACTGCTACCGAGCATGGAAGCGGTATTGGCGGTACACAATCGCTACTCGGATCGTACCCTGCGTGCGAAATCACGAATTAAATTTCTGGTGGAGCGCTTCGGTGCCGAGGGCTTCCGTGAGAAATACCGTGAGGAACTGGCACGCTCGCTAATCGCCACCACGCCGGCACAGGTAGATGCCGAGTGGCAACAACCAGGCGAGCAGTTGGTGCACGATCCGGGGGCACCACGTCAGGTACTGGAGCAACGTCAGCAGGGCCTGTTCGTCGTACCGATTCAGGTACCGACCGGGGACATCTCCGCCGAACAACTCAAAGGTGTTGCCAAGCTGATGCTGCGTGAGGATCTCAACGACCTGCGCACTACCCAGGACCAAAACCTGATCATCCTCAACGTACCGCAGGAGAAGGTAAACGTTGTTCAAGGCGAACTGGCGAAACTGGCATTGGATGCACCACGTTGTGGTGATAATGCCACCGCCTGCCCCGGCAACAGCACCTGTCGCCTGGGGATAACATCCTCCAAAGCACTGGCGGCCAACCTTAGTGGTGGTAAGCACGATCTGCGTATACGCGTCAGCGGTTGCCACAACGGCTGCGCCCAACCGGAAACCGGTGACATCGGTGTTTACGGTGAAGGCAAACGACTATTCGGCAAACTGGTACCTCACTACCGCTTTTTCGTCGGCGGCGATGGGCGTGGTCACGGAGATCTGGCGCTGAAGAGCCACAGCATCCCGGCTGGTCGAGTGAAACAGGCTGTAACCCGTTTGAAAGAGAGCTACGAAAATCTGGCCCATGAAGGTGAAAACTTCTTCACTTGGGCACAGCGACTCGGCACGGAATACTTCGATGACCTGTTACACGACTTGCGCGAAGTCACCGAAGCACAACTACCAAAACTGTTGCTGGATCATGGTGACAGCAGCGCCTTCAAGGTGGAACAACTGGGTGGTGGTGAATGTGCTGGGGCAGCTCAGGACAAAGTGGCCGCCAACTTCGCCGAGGCCAGCAACGAGCGCAACTATCGCCGCTCCTTCCTGCTGCAACGCAAGTTTGAGGAGTCGGTCGAGTGTACCGTAGCGGCACTACGTCTTAGCGGTAACGCGCTGCTGTTCGTACTCGGTGAGAACGATGGCGACACGCTGGAACAGATCGCCACACAACTGGGTGGACACGATCACTACTGCGGTCTTGGTTCTGAACTATTGGCACTGGATCAGGCACTGCTACGCCTGCAGGAAAACTTTGATCCCTCGGTCTACGAGAAACTGCTGACAGAGGCCGACGACTGGAGTGCCCGCATTGCAGGCTTCTGCCAGTCACTCGATGGACACCTCGATCTGAGTTCTGCACTTCCAGCGCAGAAAGACAAACCCAGAACGATCGACCTGAGCGGTTTCGATTGTCCGCTGCACTTCATCAAGGCACGCAACAGCCTGCAACAACAGGGAGTTGGCGATGTTATTCGCTTCCTTTTTGCCAACGAAGATCTGGCAACCCAGGCAAGTCAGAGCCTGGAACAGGAAGGGCATGAAATCCTGGCCGTCGAGGCTCTGGGTGGAAACACACACGTCACCATCCGCAGAGCTGGCTAAATACTATTTACTTAAAGGAGGATTTACATGAGTATCGATACACAACTGAAACAACGAGTCGTTGATGCAGGAAAACTGCTGCAGGAAATACATACCACACACAAAGGTGTCGTTTTCGCCAACAGTTTTGGTGCCGAAGATATGGTGGTCACAGATCTGATTAGCAAACATGCACCAGATATACGCATCTTCAGTCTTGATACCGGCCGCCTGCCTGCCGAGACTTACGCACTACTGGATAAAACGGTCAGCCACTACGGTCTCACCATTCATACCTATTTCCCGGATGCGGGAGAGATGGAGCGTTTCATCACCAATCATGGTGCCAACGCCTTCTACAGCAGTGTCGAATTACGCAAAGAGTGCTGCCGCATTCGTAAAGTGGAACCACTCAAGCGAGCCCTTGCAGGAAGAGAAGCGTGGATCACCGGCCTGCGCCGCGAACAGGCCGCCACTCGCACCGAGTTACCTGTTGCCGAATGGGATGAAGGAAATCGGATGCACAAATTCAATCCGCTCGCGGAGTGGAGTCAGGAAGATGTATGGAATTACATCAAAGCCTTCGAGGTTCCCTACAATGAACTGCACGACAAGAGCTTCCCCAGTATCGGTTGCGCACCCTGCACCCGTGCCATTGCAGCTGGTGAAGATCTGCGCGCCGGACGTTGGTGGTGGGAGGATCCGCTAAGCAAGGAGTGTGGTTTGCACGTCAAGAAACAGAGTGCAGCATGAACATAATTTTCGGAACAATGCCATACTGAACGGCAAAATGAATATTGGCGCGGTTTGATTGTAATGAAAGCAAAGGGCGTTGGATACCATCCGTATCCAGCGCCTTTTTGTCTATTACAGACCGCGAAGATAAAACACGGGCGCTTTCTCAGTATTTGACTCAGGCACAATCATCACTGCCTTGTCCGCCAAAGCCAGAAGTTCATCAGCCGAATTCGAACAGACGGCGTGTTTAATACGCTCAAGCAACGCATCATGTTGTCGACAAAGCGAAGAGGCGATGGAATCCGCAAGGATTTTGCGGATGGAACCGGAAAAATCACGCATTTTATCCACAATGACCGCAGGGGAAAGATCACGTATTTCACTCAGCAACCTGTTACGCAGGGGTTCGCTTATCCTTTCCCTGCCCTCACTTTTCATATTAAGAAGTGTGGCATAGATTAAAAGTGCTTCCTCAAAGGAAACAGGTATTGAAAGAAAGTTATTGATTGTTACCGCCAGTGAGATTTCACCGACATCCGAAACATCATTATCCAGGAGCGCCGCGACATTCCCTTTCATATCATTCGCATACAAATACATCTGCGCACCTCCTGTATAAATTTAAAATCAGACAGTCTGTTCAGCAATAGCGCTGCAGGCTGGATAAATACGACGCCATCCGTGGCATCGTCGAGACCATGCACCAAAGCGCGCTGGTCGCGTTCTGTAACTGCCAACTACGCAGCTGCAGGCAGCCTTATCTGCTCGAAACCTACGGTAATATCTATCTCCGCAGCAACAACCAGACAGTCTTCGATCCTTCTAATCTTGCCCATACGTTCAATCTTGGCACCTAATGAACGCAACAAACGCTCAACGGCGACAGAAGTTACACAAACACATCGGTGCACACCGTTTGCCAACAGATAATCCAGTGATGCGCGAATAATCTCTCGTGTCACCATGGCTGCGTACCGTTTGTTCTGGAAATCCAGATCTACCGCAAATCGGCTTATCTCCACCGTATTGCTTTGTGCAGGGAGTGGGGATGTAGACAGATCAGCGAAAACAGGTTCCTGCATCAGGTAATCACCCGTCGTCGGCAAAATTCGCCAACACCCTTGCACTTCACCATTGTCCTCAGCCACCACCCATAATGGGTCGAGTGAATCAAAGCGATCGATCTCCTGCCCATCAACAAGTGGAACACTCCACTTCAGTTTGTGATGGAAGATTCGAGCACGAAAAAGGTAAACAGCTTTTAACAACTCACCAGACATTTGGCTGGCGTAGGAAACTATGATTCTCATGATAGTTCTCCGATAAAGTTGGACTCTCGGGAACTATTAGATTATCTAAGTTATTTTTGGGATATTAGAGGAACCTATTGGTTTTGGGGGATTCATAGCGTTATTAAATTGTTCTGCAGAGCAATCGCCACTGCATGAACACGATTCTCAGCACCCAGTTTCCGAAAAACATTGGTGAAATGCGCCAGAACCGTAACTTCACTAATACCCAGGAGGGTTGCGATACAGCTTGTATCCTTGCCATCCGCCGCGGCCTGTAGCACCTCTCGTTCGCGCTTGGTCAAGTTAATAGGAGGTACCAGGGCGCGCATAATGCGGGTTAAAGCTTCGTGGTAGTGAAGAGCGAACAGGGTGATGTCGCCCTGGTAGGAATTGAAATAATGCTGCATTTCTTTCGGGCGGATATCGCTATGCATTGAGACAATAGCGCGCTCCTGAAAATAACCTCTGATGGGAGCAACCACTCCGGAATGCATATCAAAGTCTGAGGCATCCTTCATGAGCAGAATACCCTCCCGGTCCCCGTGCAGTGCTGTCGCAGCATCCCAGGTAATGGGGGTATTACGGGTCAGACCATGACGAACCAGAGGATCTACAGTGATGGCATCCCTTGCCTGATATTCCTCCATCCATTCCTGAGCATAATCGCTAAGAATTAACGGTGGTTTGTAATTAAAGACAGCACGACCCTGCTGGCCGTACAGAAACCCATTGAAACCAAGTTCATGGGCATACGACACACCGAGGTTGAACAGCTCATCCAGAGTTTGAGCCGTGATAAGTTTCTCAATGTGGTCCAGTGTCACTGACATAGTTCAGGCGCCGCTAATCCGTCGTTTGACTACATTAACGAGCAAAACGCGAGGTTTGCAAAATTGACTATAACCTCCCGCATACAAGAAGGATAGGACAGTAATCGCCTCTCTGGGCAATTTTATGTAAATCATATAGTTAATTAGTAAATGCAACAGTGGGTATATAAGTGTTCACTACTAAAGATGCGCCACAGGCCTGCTTTTCGCACCATATTGATGCAATTGGCGTTCAAATCTGGCCTCAGGGTAACCGAGCGCAATAGCTGAGCATTGATGCGAAATGACATCAAAATTTATCTACATGCTTCTCGCGGCGGGAACCCATTTTTGGATTTCATCAGGCATGAGACGAAGGGTGAGCGCACGGACTGGATGCCAGAACGCAGAAAGGAGTAGTAACAGGGAGCCGATGGCCAAAGCGGTAATGGCAAAGCCCAGGCTCACAACACCGTATTGCTCAAGCAGGGTGCTAAACGCATACAGAACGTAGATTAGAGAGGAGACCATCAATGCACGGCGATCGATGCACAGAGAGATAATGCCAATCACCACATACAGAATGATAACGATCAGCGCCTGATTAACCGAGGTATTCCCTTCAAACACACCAATCTGCGCAAAGACGGGATGTACCAGCAGTGGAGCAGCCAGCAGATGTAACCAGAACGCCACGTCGGATTTGCGTGTCTGCCGCGCAGTATCCTGCGCATCCCAACGCATGGCGAGCGAAAATACGGCGATACCGCCTGCAAAGAGAATCACTGAAACCCACTCTTTCAGATCAGGAAACCAGCTCAGGATCAGCGCTACAAAGAAGGCAATGACCGTAGCCGTACCTGCAGCGATGGTGATGGGAACTCGAAAGCGGTACCAATGCAGTCCCGCGGCCACCGAGGCCAGAATCGAACCCACGACAAACCCATTACTATCACCGGAGAAGAGTGCAAACCCAACAGAAAAGCCACTACCAACAAAGGCCAACAACAGAGCGATTGCGGGAAGCGCCATACGACGCTTACGAACAAAGAACTCAGCCAATCCCCAGGCTGTCGCAGCAGCGACCAGTTCACCGAAAACCGGTGCGATATCCGCCCCAATCCAGCTCACCGAAGCGAGTAACAGGACACAGGCAATCACCACAAAAATATCGTTAAAGCCGGTAATCAGACGGAAATGCTCTTCATCCGCCAGCGAGTCGCTACTGACTTGCGCAACATGCGCCCTGAAGGCGTTAGCGGCTTCCTGGGTCAGGACGCCCGCTTTAACGGCAGAGATAAGGTCTTCATCCGTGTACATTATTCACCATCCAGAGATTAACTACGAAGAAACGCCAACGCGCACATCACCCTATCAGAACCCCTGGCGAGGCGTACAGTGTAATCCTTACCCTCATGTTCCACTGTCAGCTCCATGGGCGCGACTTTTTGTACTGCGAACGATGGTAGCCGCCACTGCAAACCCACTCCGGTACATTTGGCTGTCGCTTCTTTGGCAAGCCAGAGCTGGAGAAAACCCTCAGCCATCTCTTCCTCAGTCGCATTAGCAAACCACTGCTGATACTCCTGTTCGCCGCTGATGCGTTTTGCCAGTTTCGGCAGATTGCTGTGAGCAACTCGGGTTTCGAGATCGATACCAATCGAATTCCCCTGTGCTGCGACGACCGCGACGGCTTCATCACCGGTGTGGGCGATACTGATGGCCAGAGAATCATGCCTGCAATCCAGACTTAGCATTGGCATGCCGCTGGAATCGTTACTGATCTGAATGGCCTGCCACTCTACAACCGGCCGCCCCTGCTCTTCCAACCAACGACGACAGGCAATTTTGGCCGCATATCGCCCCAGCAACCATTGGCGACAACGTTTATCGACCGCATTTTTTTCTAACTCTTCGTAGCGAACTCTTTCGGCGTCAGCCAACCACTGCTGCAAACCTGCTGCTTCGAATTCATCCCAGGTGACATGCTCCACAGCCAGGGCAAACGGCATATCAATATCGGTAAAGATGGCACTCATCGGACATCCTTCCCGACCCAGCGGGCCGCAATGACCAACGAAAGAAATGCCAGCGCCGCGGCAAAACTGTAGGCCGCAATCGGCCCGAGGCTGTCCCACATGGCACCGGAATAGTAACTACCGAAGGCACCGCCCGCGCCAAAACCGAGACTGCCGTACAGTGCCTGCCCTTTGCCGTGATGACGACCGCGGAAGTAGCAGTGGAACAGTGCAACGGAGACCGCATGGAAGATACCAAAGCTGGCAGCGTGCAGCAGTTGTGCCAGCAACAGTAACGGCATCGAGTCGGGGAAAAAGCCGATCATCAACCAGCGTATCGAGGTCATTGCCATCGCCGCAAGAAACAGCCGACGCAGACTGAAGCGCGCTTGCAAACGATGCATGAAGAGAAACAGCACCACCTCGGCAATCACCCCCAGCGCCCAGAGCTGGCCGATGAGGCTGCGGCTGTAACCGTGCTCTTCCAGATAGATGGTGTAGAAGGTGTAGTACGGGCCATGGCTGGCCTGATTGAGGAAGCAGGCAACGATCAGCGCGATGATCGCTGGATTGCGCAACAGGTTACCCAATGGGGTCGTATCGTGATGCGGCTGTTCGGGACGTTCCGGGACTAACAGGCTGGAAAGAAATATCGCGACATACAGCACAAACAATATCGGTGGTAACAACTCCGGGCCGTAGCGTTCAAGTAAAACACCCAGCAGCGCGACACTAACGATAAACCCGATGGAACCCCACAGCCGAATCATGCTGTAACGATTGGGTCTGTCTTCCAGATGGTGCAGGGTAATCGACTCGAACTGCGGCAACACCGCATTCCAGAAAAAACTGAAACCAAACATTACCAGGGCGAGACGCCAGTAGGTGTCGGCCTCAAACACCCCGAGAAAGATCGCCATCGACAGAAAACTGCCGATGCGCACGACGCGCATCCGGCGACCAGTGTGATCGGCAAGCCAGCCCCAGAGATTTGGTGCAATCACCTTGGTCACCATTAGCAACGCCATCAACTCACCGATTTCCAGACTGCTGAAACCGAGCGACTTCAGGTAGAGCGACCAGTAAGGGACCAGCGCACCGAGGCTGGCAAAGTAGAAGAGATAAAAGCCGGAGAGGCGCCAGTAGGGCACTCGCCTCTCCTAGGATTTTTCGGCGGGAATTATCGGCGTAACACTCTGCACATCGGCATTCTGTGCGCGGTGACGCAGGAAGTGATCCATCAACACCAGTGCCATCATCGCTTCAGCAATCGGGGTAGCACGGATACCGACGCAGGGATCATGACGACCTTCGGTGACGACTTCGATAGGTTGGCCATTCAGGTCAACACTCTGGCCCGGCAGACGCAGGCTGGAAGTCGGTTTCAGTGCAATCGATGCGGTGATCGCCTGACCTGAGGAGATACCGCCTAAAATACCGCCTGCATGGTTGGAGAGAAAACCCTCCGGGGTAATCTCGTCGCGGTGTTCGGTGCCCTTCTGTTCGATGCAATCGAAACCGGCACCGATCTCCACCCCTTTCACCGCATTAATGCTCATCAGTGCATGGGCCAGCTCGGCGTCGAGACGATCGAAGATCGGCTCGCCCAGTCCTGGCGGCACACCTTCGGCCACCACGTTGATACGCGCACCGATGGAATCACCCTCCTTGCGCAGAGCATCCATATAGCTTTCCATCTCTGCGACCTTACTCGCGTCGGGACAGAAGAAGGGATTGTTACCCACCTCATTCCAGTCGAAGGCCTCAGCCTTGATCGGACCGAGTTGCGATAGATAACCGCGAATGGTGATGCCCTGTTGCGCCAGGAATTTCTTGGCAATACCGCCAGCTGCCACGCGCATCGCAGTTTCGCGCGCCGAGGAACGACCACCGCCGCGGTAGTCGCGCACACCGTACTTCTGCTGGTAGGTGTAGTCAGCATGGCCGGGACGGAAGGTGTTGGCGATGTTGCCGTAATCTTTAGAGCGCTGGTCGGTATTCTCGATCAGCAGACCGATGGGGGTGCCGGTGGTCTTACCCTCAAACACACCAGAGAGAATGCGCACCTGATCCGCCTCACGTCGCTGGGTGGTGTGACGCGAGGTGCCCGGCTTGCGCCGATCCAGATCCGCCTGAAGATCCGCCTCGCTCAGTTCCAGCCCCGGAGGACAGCCGTCAACAATCGCACCCAGCGCCGGGCCGTGAGACTCGCCGAAGGTGGTGACCGTGAAAAGTTTTCCGAATGTGTTTCCAGACATGAGGGCTATGATAGCGGTTTATTGAATAAATGTATTCACTGCAAAACCAACTCACCGCAAAGACGCAGAGAGCGCAAAGGACTAAAAGACAAACTGACTGATGTTATGTCTTTCAGAATCAGTACCGGTTTTCCTTTGCGTGCTTTGCGCCTTTGCGGTGAGATTTAGATGACCTTGGAGAAACTCTGGCTCTTCTTCTCGCGCAGGTAGCGGTCAAACACCATACAGATGTTACGAATGAGCAGTTTGCCCGCCGGGTTCACCTCGATACGACCCGTCTCATGTTTGAGCAGTCCATCCTTTTCCATCCCTTCCAGATCCTTCAGCTCATTGGCGAAGTAGTCATTGAAGGTGATGTTGTAGGCCTTTTCGATTACTGACTTGTCCAACTCGAAGTGGCAGATCAGGCGGGTGATCACCTCACGGCGCAATTTATCGTCGACATCCAGTTCGACACCACGATAGATCGGCAGACGGTTGTCATCAATGTCGGCGTAGTACGCTTCCATCTCTTTCTGATTTTGCGCATAGGAATCACCGACCATACCGATGGAGGTGGAACCGATACCAATCAGGTCGCAGTCGGCGTGAGTGGAGTAGCCCTGGAAGTTGCGGTAAAGAGTACCGTCGCGCTGGGCCACGGAGAGTTCGTCATTGGGCTTGGCGAAGTGGTCCATGCCGATATAGACATAGCCTGCACCGGTCAGCTTTTCGATGGTCATCTGCAGGATGTCGAGTTTTTCCTGTGGTGCCGGAAGCTCGGATTCGTTGATTCGGCGCTGGGGTTTGAACATCTGCGGCAGGTGAGCATAGTTAAACACCGAGAGACGATCCGGATCGATCTCCAACATGCGATCCAGGGTACGGCTAAAGCTCTCGACACTCTGGAAAGGCAGGCCGTAGATCAGGTCGACCGAAATAGATTTGAAGCCTTCACGACGGGCCGCATCCAGCACTCCCAGGGTTTGTTCATCAGACTGGATACGATTAACCGCTTTCTGCACCTTCTCCTCAAAATCCTGTACCCCGAGGCTCATACGGTTAAAGCCGATTTCACGCAGCAGCGCGATGGTGTCGGTTTTCACCTCACGTGGGTCGATCTCGATGGAGTACTCACCGGTATCGTCATCATGCAGATTGAAGCACTCACGGGTCTTGTCCATCAACGCACGCATCTCATCGTGACTGATGAAGGTCGGCGTACCACCGCCCCAGTGAAGCTGATCGACGGTGCGCGATTTGTCGAACAGTTCGCCCTGCATCTCCAGTTCGCGGAATACGCGCTGCAGGTAGGGTGCCGCTTTAGTCCGATCCTTGGTCACCACCTTGTTGCAACCACAGTAGAAACAGACGGTGTCGCAGAAGGGAATGTGGAAATAGAGTGACAGCGGATTGCCACTGGCATTGCTGTTCTTCGCGTACTGGCTGTACTGCTCTGCACCAAAACCTTCATGGAATTGCACGGCAGTTGGATAGGAGGTGTAGCGGGGCCCGGATTTGTCGTAACGCTTGATCAGTTCCAGGTCGAATATGATGTTTTGTGTGGTCATTATATTTATTAGCCTTCGTCGTCGAGTCCGTTGCGGTGGGTATCGTTAATCACCGTAAGTACATGGATAAGGGGTTGCTGGCCGGTCAGCTTGTGTGCCACCTCCATGAATGGCAGATCTTTTTCACTGTCTTCATTTTCATAGCTGCCGTCGGCCATCGCTCCGAGCACTGTAAACAGGCTCTCAGAAAGAGCATTCAACAGTTGCAGTTGTTCACTTTGATCTTTCGTGTCGTCTTCAAGTTCGAGGATGAGCTCGTCAACCTCATTGATCGCCCGGTCCACCAAGTGAACATATTCATCGATTGTTTTTGGTCTGTCGTGAGTCATTATTAGCGCAAAACTCTTAATATCACCTGATAGTAATCGCTTCAGGGCGCACCAGGCGAATCAATTCGTGGTGTTTGCTAACCTGATCGGCGGTAAGCAGGAAGACCCCTTCCCCGCCACGCTCGAATTCCAGCCAGAGGAACTCTACCTCGGGCAGCAACTTCTCCAGTGCTTCGCGGCTGTTCCCTACCTCGACCACCAGAATGCCTTTGGGTTCCAGGTAGTACATGGCGTGGTACATGATATCGAACACCAGATCGAGCCCGTCCTTGCCCGCCTCCAGTGCCTGTTTCGGCTCGTGGCGATACTCCTGCGGCAGGCTGTTCATATCCTGCTCATCCACGTAGGGCGGATTGCTGACGATGATGTCGTAGCGCTTCGGCGGAAGATCCTTGAACAGGTCTGACTGAATCAGACTGACCTGCTCCTCTGCGCCAAAACGCTCGACGTTCACCTTCGCCACCTCCAGCGCATCGGTGGAGAGGTCGCTGCCATCGACGTGCGCTTCCGGGAAAGCGGCGGCACAGGTCAGGGCGATACAGCCGCTGCCGGTGCAGAGGTCGAGGATATTCGCCACCAGATCCGGCTCCTTCACCCAGGGGGTGAAGTGGGCCTCGACCAGCTCGATGATCGGTGAACGCGGGATTAGCACCCGCTCGTCGACGTAGAACGGCAGACCACCATACCAGGCCTCGTGGGTGAGGTAGGGTGCTGGCAGGCGCTCTTCGATACGACGGTTGAGGAACTTCACCACCGTGCGTCGTTCGTTGGTGGTCAGGCGGGTGTCGAGATAGGCCTCACCGACCTTCGGAGGCAGGTTGAGGACAAACAGCACCAGATAGGCCGCCTCGTCGAGGGCATTGTCGGTACCGTGGCCAAAGTAAATCCCCGCCTGGTTGAAGCGGCTCATGCCCCAGCGGATAAAGTCGCGGATGGTCTGCAGTTCAGCGACTGCCTGTTCCATGGACATGCACTACTCCTTGGTTTGTTTGGCGTGGGCCGGGCGAAAAGCCTTGCACACCGCTTCGTTGGTTTCGAGAAACGGCCCTTCGATCAGGTCGACACAGTAAGGTACCGCAGGAAATACCGCGTTAAGGCAGTCGGCGATGGCCGAGGGCTTGCCCGGCAGGTTGATGATCAGGCTGCTGCCCCGCACTCCTGCGGTCTGCCGCGAGAGGATCGCGGTGGGCACGAACTTGAGCGACTCCTGGCGCATCAGCTCGCCGAAACCGGGCAACATCTTTTCACAGACCGCCTCGGTCGCCTCGGGGGTGATATCGCGGGGCGCCGGACCGGTGCCGCCAGTCGTCACCACCAGGCAACAACCCTCTTTGTCGCACAGCGCCTTGAGCACCGCCTCAACGTGGTCCTGCTCATCGGGCACCAGACGGGCAACCGCCTCCCAGGGGGTGGTCAGTGCCTGCTCCAGCCATTCACGCATGGCCGGGCCGCCTTTGTCCTCGTACTCGCCGCTACTGGCGCGGTCGGAGACGGTCACGATGCCGATACGGACGGGCTGCTCTGTCATTGCTCTACCATGCTCAATTCAAAGGGGCGGGCATTATAACGCGGCAGGGCGCGGTATGCAGCGCATAGATAGGGAAGAAACCACCAGAAAAGAGGGGCTTAGCGGGCGAATTCCACCAGACGCACCGCCTGCCGCTTCGGCCCCCAACTGCCGGGATGCGCTTCGAATACCCCGGCACAGGGGGTACCACACCGATTGCAGCGCCCCTGTTCGGTCAGATTCCAGTCGCTGAGCACATACCAGTCGCGGCCGATGAGGCGCTGGCCGCACTGGTGGCAATAGGTACTCTCCCCCGCCTTGTCGTGGACATTTCCCGTATAGGGATAACGCACACCACAACGCAGGGCGATCTCGCGGGCGCGGGTCAGTGTGGCGGACGGGGTGGGCGGGATATCGCGCATCTTGAAATCGGGATGGAAGGCGGTGAAGTGCATCGGCACCTCAGGCCCCAGTTCGCGAACCACCCAGGTGCACATCGCCTCGATCTCCTCGTCCGAGTCGTTCCAGCCGGGGATGAGCAGGGTGGTGGTCTCCAGCCAGACATCGGTCTCGTGCCGAATGTAGCGTAAGGTATCGAGCACCGGCTGCAGGTGGCCGCCGGTAAGCTTGTGATAGAACGCCTCGGTAAACCCCTTCAGATCCACATTGGCCGCATCCATCCACTGATAGAATTCCCGGCGCGGCGCCTCGCTGACATAGCCCGCGGTCACCGCTACCGATTTGATTCCCTTTTCACGACAGGCCTTGGCCACGTCAATGGCATATTCGTGGAAGATCACCGGGTCGTTATAGGTGTAGGCGACACTGCGACACCCCAGTTGCTCGGCGGCGCGGGCAATGGTCTGCGGATCAGCAGCATCGGCCAGGGTATCGAACTCACGGGATTTTGAGATATCCCAGTTCTGGCAAAACTTGCAGGCCAGATTGCACCCGGCAGTGCCAAAAGAGAGCACCGGGGTACCGGGCAGGAAATGGTTGAGAGGTTTCTTCTCGATGGGGTCGATACAGTAACCGCTGGAACGGCCGTAGGTGGTGAGGACGATCTTGCCGCCCAGGTTGGCGCGCACGAAGCAGAGACCACGCTGCCCCTCTTTCAGCGAGCAGTCGCGGGGACAGAGAGTACACTGCACCCGACCGTCATCGAGTACACGCCAGTATTTGGTCTCCACCACGGTGCCTTCAGGCAATTCTCCTTCAATTACCGCTTCATCGCCCATAGCTTCATCTCCAGACCGTAGCGACTATTATTCATAAGAAGATAGCACCACGGAGAACCACCATGCCCAGCATTCGCGAACCGGCTGTTGCCGGGATGTTCTATCCTGATGACCCGGCGATCCTGCGCAAGATGGTCGACGACTATCTCGACCGTGCTGAAGCCGCGAATAGCTTACCCCCCAAGGCGCTGATTGTGCCTCACGCAGGCTACATCTATTCCGGGCCGGTGGCGGCCAGCGGCTATGCCCTGCTCCGCCCGCTGCGTGAAAGAATCCGCCGAGTGGTGCTGCTCGGTCCCTCCCATCGGGTCGCCTTTGCCGGGTTGGCCGCCAGCAGCGCCATCCGCTTTCGCACTCCGCTGGGGGATATCCCCCTCGATACCGACGCCATCGAAGGACTTAGCGATCTGCCGCAGGTGAAACTGCTGGATCAGGCACACCAGTTGGAACATAGCCTGGAGGTCCACCTCCCCTTCCTGCAGGAGGCGTTGCGCCAGTTCCAGTTGATCCCGCTAGTAGTGGGTGATGCTAACGCCGAAGAGGTGGCAGAAGTGCTGGAGCGGCTCTGGGGCGGAGAAGAAACTCTTATCGTCATCAGCTCCGATCTCAGCCACTACCACGACTACGCCACGGCGCAACGGCTGGACCGTAAAACCGCCGAGGCCATCGAAACTCTCAAACCAGAGGCAATCAGCAGTGATGGCGCCTGCGGCAGGAATCCGGTCAAAGGGCTACTGTTGTTGGCTCGACGCAAGGGGATGCGTGTGGAAACTCTGGACCTGCGCAACTCGGGAGACACCGCTGGTCCCAGGGATCAGGTTGTCGGTTATGGCGCCTGGGCTTTGAATTAAATGGAGGAGCGTCAACAACAACTGCTCGCTCTCGCCGAAGCTTCGATTCGCCACGGCCTCGACTCTGGTCGCCCGCTCCATCCCGAGGCACAAGATTACCCCGCCATCGCCGATGAGCCGGGGGCCTGTTTCGTTACCCTGCATAGCCATGGCGATTTACGAGGCTGCATCGGCTCACTGGAAGCACACCAGCCGCTGCTTGAGGATGTGGCGCATAACGCCTTCGCTGCGGCCTTTTCCGATCCTCGCTTCCCACCACTGCGTGAAAGCGAACTGGAGGGGCTGGAAATCGAGATATCCCTGCTGACGCCAGCGACACCGATGTCGTTCACCTCGGAAGTGGACCTGTTGCAACAGATTCGTCAGGGTGTGGACGGACTGGTAATGGAGGAAGGGAGACGTCGCGGCACCTTTCTTCCCTCGGTGTGGGAACAACTGCCGACGAAAGAACTATTTTTGCGTCACCTGAAACAAAAAGCGGGGCTACCACCGGACTACTGGTCGGACACGCTTAAGGTCAGTCGTTACACTACAGAGAGTTTTGGCCGCACAGTTATTACATCCAAATAATTCAATCAAGGCGATGGTCGCTCTCGGCATCCTGCCTTCCGCGACACTAGTACTTCCCTGTACGTCGAGTGCAAGGCAAAAAGCGACGATAAAGCGGAGTTTACATGCAGTAAATGAGCATTTTGAGGAGCTTTTTAACGCCGCAATCGCGGCTTGGGTGGATTATTTAGCGGCGACCGGGAATGCAGCGGCCGACAGACTCCGGCATACAGGCGATCTCATCGTTGAGAATAGCGTTCCCCAGCTTGGCACCTTCCAGCACCGCCCCTTCGATATTGGCACCGGTCAGGTCGGCATAGGCGAGATCCGCATTGCGCAGATTAGCCGCCTGCAGATCGGCACGGCGCAGGCTGGCCCCGGTCAGCACCGCCTCACTGAGGTTAGCGCCACGCAGGTTGGCCTGGGTCAGGTTAGCGTAGGCGAGGTCCGTGCCCTTGAGATTGGCGGCACGCAATACCGCACTACCGAGATCACTGTTGCGCAGGATTGCTCCATGCAGATCCGCATTACCGAGACGATTTCCCGGCATACGGCAATTACTCCAATTCACCCCCGGTGCCGCCGGTGCATCGCACTGGGGTAGTGCAAGCTCCTTGCCACGCGGTAGCAGATAGGCCAGTACACCGACGATTAACGCCAAGGCTACCGCAACTGCATAACCGATCACTCTCTGGGTCGAACTGTTTTCCTGGCGCGATGCGTGCGTCGCCCCTTCCAGCATCAATTCCGCTTCGGCGCCGCGGGCTTCGTCCAGGGGAACAAAAAGGTTGGGATGTTCGTCCACCCAGCGCTGGGTGGCTTCAAGCTGCTGCTTCTCCAGCTCACTAACACCGGCTGTGGTCAGGCGTTTGTCCGGCCAAACTTCGGCCACTTCCTTGATGTTGTACCAGTGCTCCTTGTCGCGGCTGATTTTGTCGTCCGCCTTGACTCGCTTCAGCAACAGGTAACGAGCGATCTGGACGCTCGGAAACGGTCCTAACGTTTCATCGTGATAACGCAGATACCATTTTTCCGCTTGCGTCTCTGACATGCTTGATTTTCCGAGGGTTTCGCAGCTTTGTCTGCCTTTTGGCATATACTGCACGATAGGCAAAATCTTAAGTGGAATTAGCTGGCAATACCAGTATTAATCATGCAGATATCCGGTCCGGTCACACCTCCGCAAATACAGCTACGCCTTCCTGCGCAGGCGCTGCAGGGTGTGGTATTGAAAGATGGCGCGACACTGCAGGCCACAGTGAGTCAAAGTGAGCCATCAGGACAGCTGACGCTGGAGATCAGCGGCAAACTGCTGCAGGCCGTCTCCAACCTGCGTCTCGCCGCGGGCACCGTGCTACAACTGCGCGTAGAACGGAGTAACGACGGCGTCATCCTGCATCTGGACGAACCGCAACGACAACGTCTGATGTACCAGCAGGCACTACGCCACAACCTGCCCAGGCAGGAATCGCTACGGCCACTGTTACAGCAACTCGCGCAGTGGCATGGCAGCGCCAGACCTGCCACCCAATCCCAAACAACAACGAGCAAGCCCGCCACAGCGGAAATTCCGACACCGACGGCAGCAACACAACCCGCGACGCCAGTCACCAAACCGATCGCCCAGGCAATCGCCCGCCTGCTCGCGATCCTGCCAACCCTGGAAAACCTGATGAAGGCGGAGGGCCTGCAACAGGCAATCGCCCGCTCAGGGCTGTTTCTGGAAAATCATCTATTGCAGGACGTGCGTCCTGCGCAGCTGGATGGCGATGTTAAAACCGCCCTGCTACGTCTGGCGCAAACTATCCGGCAACAATTGGGCGAAGCAAAACCACAACAACAGAATGCAACCACGACAAGGGAAAACGCACAGGAAGGTTTGCAAAACCTGCTACGGCAGATTGAGTCGGGCATTGCCCGCATCCAGTTACACCAGCTCAATGCCCTCAGCGGCAAGCCGGAGAACGAACAGCGACTGAACGTGACCCTGGAACTACCGTTCTATCAACCGGGCAGTAACGAACTGGACACATTGCAAATTCGCATTCGTCGTGATGGCAAAAACCCGCAGGATAAAAAATCCGGGGCATGGTCGGTCACGCTGAAGCTCTCGACAGAGGCTTATGGCGAGATCCACGCCGTGGTTACGCTGAGTAACGGCAAGATAACCACCACTTTCTGGTGTGCGGAAGAGAAGACCGCAACGCTGTTCCGAGAACAGTTACACCAACTACAGGCGCGGTTGGAAGAACAGGGCCTGAAAGACGTGCAGTGCAGCAGCCGTCATGGCACACCTGCGGAAGAACGGTTCGGCTACACCAATCAGGCTAATGGATTGATCGATACACGCGCATGAAAAAGCCTACTCCACCCAAATCCGCCGTCGCCCTGCATTACGACGAAAAGAACGCGCCGCGGATCACTGCCAAGGGACGCGGCGAGATCGCTGAAAAGATTATCGCCCTGGCAGAACAACACCATGTGCCACTACACGAAGATCAGGAACTGGTCGCGCTGCTGGCTCAGCTGGATCTGGGTGACGAAATCCCACGCGAACTATACATTGCCGTGGCCGAAGTCCTGGCCTTCGCCTACATACTCACCGGCAAGTTCCCCGGCGGCAAAGCAGATAACGGTGGCCTTTGATCGCACACATTTCCCAGCGCAGAGTGCCTTAATCAGCAACCATCCCTGCCCATCAATAACTTCTGCACCACACGCTTTTTTGTGACGTTGTATACATGTTTTTTAGTTGTTAAATCTATACTAATCCATTAATGTTCCGGCTGGATAAGCCTGACAACCCCGGTTCCAAATACACTTCTTCGGGGCATACGCTAAGTTGGGCAGGGAAGAGGTAATGAATGGAACGATTAGACCTTTATGGTCACCCTATGTAGCAGGAGTCGTACTAGGGCTAGTACTGATCCTGACCTTTATTCTGGTCGGTAATGGTGTAGGCGCTTCAGGCACCTTTGCCCGTATTGCTGCCGCAATCGGCATGCAGATCGCCCCCGAAACCACCCAGGCAAATCACTACCTCGGCCGCATGGTTGCCAATGGCGCCAATCCCTTCGCCTCCTGGATCGTCCTCGAAGTCGTCGGCATCGCCATCGGCGCACTGCTCGCCGCAGCCAGCGCTGGTCGCTTCCGAATCCAGTTAGATGGCGCGCAAAAACTCGGCCGAAACCGTCGTATTGCCTTCGCCCTGTTGGGCGGTGTGCTGGCCGGATTTGGTTCACGCGTTGCCGCAGGTTGCACCAGCGGTATCGGCCTCTCCGCTACCGCCATGCTCGGCATCAGCGGTTTTGTCTTCCTCCTGGCATTTTTCCTCACAGGTCTCGGTGTCAGTGCCCTGATGCGGAGGGTCTGGTGATGGATTACGGCACAGCGGGTACCGCACTCACTTCAGGCATCCTGTTCGGTTACGTACTGGAGCAGGCTGGCTTCGCCTCACCCTGCAAACTCACCGCCCAGTTCCGCTTTGCCGACTGGTCGGTATTCAAGGTCATGTTCACCGCGATACTGGTCGCGGCCTCCGGCATCCTCCTGTTACAACTCGACAATAGTTTCGGTTCGACGGGTTTCTATGTACCGCGCACCGTACTGGGTGCGGTGATTGTCGGTGGCGTCCTTATTGGCGCCGGATTTGCCCTGGGGGGTTACTGTCCCGGGACTTCCGTCGTCGGCGCCATGTCCGGGCGCATGGACGGCTTCATTTTCGCAGCGGGGATGATCGGCGGTATCTGGATGTTCTCCGCCGTCTTCGATGCCGCCTGGTTACAGGCGATTCTGAATGCAGGAAAGGTCGATGCGAAAACCCTGCCTGACCTGCTCGGCATCTCCCCCTGGCTGGTTCTGCTGGCGATGGTCGGCATGGCCTGGGCCGGCTTCCGCTTCGGCAACAAACTTGAGCAGCGCAATAACGGTGTCTTTGACGCTGAAGCCATCACTTACGGCGATGGCCAACGTACCGAATAGCGCATCCAATCTATCGATGAGGAAAACCATGCAACACAACAAACGCAATAAATATCGTCGTCTGCTGGCCATCTCTGTTCCAACCTTGGCGGTGGGTATCCTGGGTGTTGCCCCCCTGCCAGCTCCGGTTTCGTCACTGCTGATCCCGGTTGCCATGGCACGTGGTGAGAATCCCTGCGCACCGATGACTCGTGGTGAAAATCCCTGCGCACCGGCATCGCGCGGCGAGAACCCCTGCGCACCGGCTTCGCGTGGCGAGAATCCCTGCGCACCAGCTTCGCGTGGCGAGAATCCCTGCGCACCGGCTTCGCGTGGCGAGAATCCCTGCGCACCGGCCTCCCGTGGTGGAAACCCCTGCGCCCCGAGCAATCGATAGCAGAAACGGTACGCCGCATGGATTGCCCGGTTGTCGATTATCCGCAGTGGCTCAGATCCCTCGATGACGACGCCTTTGAGGCTGTCGCGGATTCTGCCGAACAGTTGCTGCTGATCCACAAGGCGCTAGCTAACGACAACCTGACCCTGCAGGGCGAACTCTTTCGGGATCGCGGCGAAACGCCCATCAATGCCTGGGCACACTACCCGGAAGACGATTACCGCGATCCGGAAAGTGGTGCCATGTTCTATTACCACGCGCACGACCCTGAGGATTGGCCGCTTGATGAACACGGTCATTTCCATCTCTTTGTCCGTCCGAGCGCAAACGCCGATTTCACTCATATTGCAGCCATCGCAATGAACGCACATGGCATACCACAAACATTGTTTGCCACCAATGGCTGGGTGACCGATGAAAAAATGTTGCCTGCCGCTGAAGTGCTGCAACTACTGGAGAGTCGTTGGGAGATCCACCGCGCCCGTCCTTCATGGCTGGTTGTGCAGTGGCTGAATGCAATGCTCGAACTGATCCGTCCTTATATCCGCACGCTGCTGCAACGACGCGATCAACTGCTGCAATGGACAGCAGGAAAAGAAGCTAACGCCACGATACTGGATGATCGCAACACCCACATTTTGAGTGAGCTGGCATTCGATTTTACAACCGTTTTAGAGACTGTACAGAAAGAAGCTATCGCCAGGATGGGATAGCGAACGAGAGTGTCTCACCACATTGTCATTGGTTTTGTTTAGTGAGTAGTACCATCAAAAGGAGTAGAAAATGAAGTACAGAAAGGCACTTGTATCACTGTTTGCACTGGGCGCGGTATTGGCACAAAGCGCTCAGGCATCTGAAAAACTCTCCCCGGTAGTTGATGCGGCATGGCTGAATGCCCACAAAAATGAAGTCATCATTCTCCAGGTAAGCGGTCCTGTTGAATCTTTTACCAAAGCGCCTGTTGTCGAAAAGAAAGATGGCAAGCTGGTAGTAAAAAGCGTTTCCGGTCACGTCCCCGGCGCTAACTTCGTTGATTTCGGCAAGGTACGCGTCAATCGCGAAGTTAACGGTAAAATGGTCAAGAAGTTGATCCCGCTGAAAGCCGACTTCGAAAAACTGGCTCAGTCCTGGGGAGTTAACAAAAACTCCACCATCATCTTCGTCCCCGCAGGTCTGAACACCGCCGATGTCGATGAAGCAACCCGCCTTTACTGGCAGTTTAAATACTACGGTCAGCAAAACATGGCCATTCTTAACGGTGGCATGGCTGCCTGGTTGGCCGCAGGTTATCCGGCTGACACCAGCGCACCCAAGAACAAAAAAGGTAACTGGGTTGCCACCGCTGAAGACAAAAGCATCATAGCTACCTATGCCGAGATCAAGGACGCGCTGAAAAAGAAAAATATTCAGCTGGCTGATGCCCGCCCGCAAAACCAGTACATGGGCGTATTCACCAAGAAAGGTGAACTCTCCGGTCACCTCGATGGTGCTAAAGACATTTCACCGGATCTGATCACCACCGCAGATGGCGCTTCTGCAGACTTCCTGCCTTCAGACAGCTATAAGTCAATCATGGCGGCAAAAGGTCTGAATAGCGGTGCCGAAACCATTGCCTACTGCAACACCGGGCACCTGGCTTCAGGCCTGTGGTTTGTTTCCCACGAAATCGTCGGCAACAAGAAGGCCAAACTGTATGACGGTTCACTGGTCGAATACAGCCTGCTTGGTGGTGAGACCGTAAACCCTGCCAAACTGAACTAAGCAACGACTTCTGTTTGCTGCATTCAATAGAAAAAAGCCCGGGGAAACCCGGGCTTTTTTGCCTTGCATTTACCCTGACAGGGAAAACATTCAGACCCGAAATTTACCGATCAACTGCTGCAGGTTACTGGAGAGCGACGAGAGCTCCTCAGCATCGCGGCGCATTTTCTCCAGACTGTCAAAATTATCCTGGCTGATGTTGGCGATCTCTGCCATATTGGCTGCAACTTCACCGGTAGCCACTGATTGTTGGTCTGTACTGCCGACGATATGTGAAACCAGTTGGCTAAGCTCGTGAGCGGAGGCGACTATCTGCTGCAATGCAGACCCGGTAAGCTGATTGTAACCCACACTCTGCTCCGTCTCGTCCTGGACAGTACCCATTGCCTTTACCGCCAGATCCATATCGTGACGAATTGACTCCACAACAGTGGAAATTTCACTGGTACTGGTTGCCGTTCGCTTTGCCAGTTGCCGCACTTCATCTGCAACGACGGCAAAACCGCGGCCCTGTTCACCAGCACGTGCCGCTTCGATCGCCGCATTGAGTGCCAACAAATTCGTCTGCTCGGCAATATCGTTGATGACCGTCGTAATTTGGCCGATCTGCTGTATCGATTCACCGAGACGGTCGATAGTCTCTGATGAATTCTTTACCGCAGAAGAGACCTTGCCAGTAATTTCATTGCTTTTATCCATATTGACATTGCCATCTACGGCATACTTCTCATTACTGCCGACCGCATCAGCCGTTCTTGCCGCAACTCCTGCCACCTCGTTGATGGACGCATTGAGTTCCTCTGCAGCCGAACTGACTTGCAAAATCCTCGCGTTGCGCTCTTCTCCCTGCTGCAACATATAACTTACCTGATAAAGTAATTGCTCAGCTGCACGGGTTGTATGAACAGCCGTGTCCTTTGCCCCGCTCACAATATCCTGAAAATTCTTGACCATATCGCCTACCGATATGGCCATTGTATTAAATTCACTTAAGCGCGTTGTAGCCACCGTAATACCAATATCGCCATTTGCTATGGATGACAGCGCATCGGTCAACGCATTTGCATCACGCCTGATGGCTTTTGATGTTGTAACTACAGAAAAAGCAATGATCAAAATGGCAAAGATCGCAACTGCGCCACCTATGGACAACATTTGCTCACCATGTTCCTGACTTCTAGCATAGGTCAGTTTAACCGCCTCCTGCTGTTCAGGCAGTAGCCGGGAGAGTGGCTTAACCAGATTCGCATAAATAATCGGCCACTCGTCTTCCAGCATGAGTGAGATAGTGTCCTGCGATTCCTTTCTATACGCCTCACTCAAACGATCAAGAAATGCAAAGAATTGCGGCAACTTCGTCTCAACCAGTGCCATATCTTTTTTAGCATCTTCGGAAATTTTACCCAGATTGGAGACGGCCTTGAACAGTGCCCACTGTTCCGGCACCCGCTTTCTGACTTCCTTTAGATGATTAAGTGACCCAACCGCCGGCATTACGTCAAGCAGTACACCGGCCATACGAAAACGTATTTCCTTTAGATCGCTATCGATCTCCTGCAGTGCGGTGGCGGGGACAATCTGATGTTCGTAGACATTTGATAGAGCACGGTTACCCTGTTGAATACTGAAAAAATTCAGCCCAATCAACACTAAACCAATTACAACAGATACAATACCGAGCAGCATCAGCTTGGATTTCAGGCTGGTCATCGAAGTAACTTTCCATTCAATAATTGTTGTACGCATCACACATGAGGCTATCATCGCCGCTAATTTGATAAGGGCACAGTGTGACGTAACGCCTGGTGCGCTCTCGCGCACCAGTTCTGCTTATAATGGATCTTTACTCTATGGGGTAGCCTTTGGCTTTCCAGGCAGGTAATCCATCACGATACCAGTAAACTTTGCTATATCCAGCTTTGGCAGCGACGACGGCAGCTTTGTAGCTCTTCCAGCAGCTGGCCCCGTTACACTGAGTAATGAAAGGAGTATTTTTGTCGGAGGGAAGTTTTGAAAGATCGAAACGGTCTTTTGTCGGATCGAAATCCGCGCTTTTTGCACTTTTTTCCTTGTAGGGGATACTTACTGCGCCCTTGATGTGTGCCTCAACATATTCACCTGCGACACGCGCATCCACCATCATGACGCCGCTATCCATCAACGACTTGGCCTTGTCGGTGTCAACGATTTCGACACCATCAAGGCTTGCAGGCGTATCAACTGCAGCCGCGATACCCGACTGCGCAAGCAACACTACGCCAAAAACCATTCCATGCAGCATCATTGACATACGTTTCAAACTCATCGCACACATTTCCTTTTTTGTTGTTGATTAAATTTACAAATATTACACCACTATTTGTAGTGGTATATTTCCACATAGTCAATGCGTAAAATATAAAAATATTTCTTGGTAAATTTAATTCTGCAACAACACGAAATGTGACGACCTGATAATCATTCGCTGGATGGATTATTCGCTGCCAAGACGGTGCATCATTGCTACCAGTTCTGCTTCGCCACGTGAAAGATCACAAACATCCATAATCTCTTCAATTGAACTACCCTTTTGTGCCAGTTTTATCGCGTGATCAAAAACACGTTCTTCCGGTTCCACATAGGCCATCTGATCCTGGCGCACACCCAGTTCCTGTTGCCGCTGTTGTAGCTGCCCCTGATTACGTTCCAGGTGGATCACCCGCTCACCCACATGCACTGCTGCGTTACACAACGCCCGCAGATCATTTTTTACCGTCTCCAGTTGTTTAGCCTGTTTTTCGATCTGCCTTCGCGCCCGCATCGCAGCCAGCATCCAGAAGACAGCAAGCAGCGCCAGGCCAATTGCGACCAGTGACAGGTCTACGGTTATGCCAAACATGTTTGTGCCCCGCTCTCAGGCATAGTAGTCAATACCACCATCACCATTTTCTTTGTCGTTATCTTTGTCTTCATTATGCTGCTGTTGTTGTTTTTCATCACGAGGTTGCTTCTTTTCCTCTATCGCCCGCTCCTGTGGCACAGGCGGAATAATCGGGTTCGGTGGGATGCGGTTGATGTCCGCCATTGTCCTGCGGCTACTACTCCGCCTCCCCAGTCAATTCTTCGTGGCTGAACATCTTCTCCATATCCAGCAGGATCAGCAACTCGTCATTCTGATTGGAGACACCGTGAATATACTTTGAGCTTTCATCGTTACCGACATTCGGTGCGTACTCGATTTCCGACTCACGCAGATCGGCCACCTGAGCCACGCTGTCGACAACGATGCCCAGCACCTGCTCGTCCATCTCAATCACTACGATACGCGTTGACTCATCGGTTTCTTTTTCACCGAGCCCGAGGCGCTTGCGTGTATCGACTACGGTCACCACATTACCGCGTAAATTGATAATGCCCAACACGTAGTCCGGAGCACCTGGAACAGGCGCAATCTCGGTATTTTTGAGCACTTCACGGACCAGTAGTACGTTGACCCCGTATTTCTCATCCTCGAGAAAAAAGGTGACCCATTCGCTGACCGGTTCGTTATTTAGTGTGTCTTCTTCTTGCATGGTTAAACCTCTGTCTGTGTGACACGCCCGATTCAGGCGTCCCCCTCCTCCTGAGGCATATCTTCCAGTCCCGTCGCCAGCATATCGGCAAAGGCAGGCGGATCGATGAGCGCACACATGTGCTCGATCACCGTACCGGCCAACCAGCGACGCTTGGTTCGACTACTGCGCCACTTAACCTGATCATGACTCAGCGTAATTACCTGATCGACGCTGTCGCAGGCCAGGCCCCATTGTCCACCGCCAATGAACACAATACGGTTGTTACGTTCCTCAGGCTTTGAATCCAAACGTGTCAGACGATCTTCAGGCAATACCAAATGCGCGGTATCGATAATCGGCACGCTGCGCTCGCGATAAGTCATTAAGCCAAGATACCAGTCGATGTGTCCCGGCATCGGTGTCACTTTTTCACTGTGCCAAACCTGAATACCGCTTAATTCCGAAAGTGGAACCGCCAGGGTTAGACCGGCGGTGGTAAACAACAACGCCTGGAACTCATGCTCTGCCCACTCTGGCTTCCCATCACTACGTGTCTGGGTATCCTGTTGCAACGGCTGCTCGATCTCATCGGGCACCTCCAACGGCACCACCATCGTCGGTGCAATCACTGGCGCTTCGATGATCGGTTCTGCGGCAACCTCAACTTTGCTGACGGGGTCCTGCACCTGCTGCTGCATTTCCGGCTCGTCATTGAGCAGCGCCTCAAAGTAGGCACTCAGGGCCTCGTTCTGCTCTACCACTGATGCACGCTTACCGTTCATTTCTGCTGTACCGCTGCGATATTGGTTTCCGCCTGCGACTGTCCGGTCAGTGTATCCAGCAGTTCTGCATAGGCGACCGAGCCACGTGTATGGGCATTGAGATAACTTAGCGGCATCCCTTGCCGACTCGCTTCACGAAACTGGGTATCGACCGGGATCACCCCCTTCCAGGTTTCGTTCGGATGTTCTTCACGCAGGTTACGCAAACTTTCCAGCGAGGCACGGGTACGCCGATCAAACATGGTCGGCACGATCATATAGTCCAGCGGCTGCTTACGGGCACGCAGAATCATACTCAGCGTGTGCAACATCCGCTCCAGTCCTTTCAGCGCCAGGAATTCTGTCTGGACCGGGATCAAAAGACGACTGCTGGCAGCCAGCGCATTAACCATCAACACGCCGAGTACCGGCGGGCAGTCGATAAAGACATGATCATAACCACCGGCGAGTTTCAGGATCGCACGCGCCAGCACCAGGCCCATCCCTTCACGACTACCGAGTTGTCGATCCAGGGTTGCCAGTGCGGTGGAAGCCGGCATAAGGAAGAGATTCTCTATCCTGGTGGCGACCACCACATCCTCCGGGGCAACCTGCTGCCCGGCATTGTTGAGGAACAGGGAGTAGACACTGGTTTCGATGTTATCCGGATCGAAACCGAAATAGGTGGTCAAAGAACCGTGCGGATCGAGATCGACCATCAGCACCTTTTCCCCACGCTGCGTCAGCAGCCCGGAGAGGGTCACTGCGGTGGTGGTCTTGCCGACACCACCCTTCTGATTGGCTATCGACCAGATCTGCATTATCCAGCCTCCCTCAGTGAGGGATCGACCTGCTCCCGATCCTGCGGACGCTTGCCGCGATCATCCTTGCGAATCACCAGTACCACGCGACGGTTCTTGCGTCGTCCTTCTACCGTGGCGTTATCGGCAATGGGTCGATACTCGCCATAACCGATCGCGGCCATTCTTTCAGGCTGTACATCCGCATTCATAAACAGGTGCACCACACTGGCGGCACGTGCCGCCGATAACTCCCAGTTAGAGGGATAGAGTTGATTGCTGATCGGCAGGTTGTCGGTAAAGCCTTCCACCTGGATCGGATTCGGATAGCGTTTCAGGGTTGCCGCCAGACGACGTAACACTGGAATCGCATCATCTTCCAGCTCGGCACTACCGATATCGAACAGCAGGCTGGTGTTGATCTCGATTTCGATCCAGTTGTCATTACGGGTAATGTTGATCAGGTCCTTGTCGATCATCGGCTGCAGCTGCTTCTCGAAATCGTCGGCAATTTCGCCCAGCGTGGCATCGTTGGTTCCCGTCTTCGGTAGATCCACCAGGCTCTGCGGCCCGCTCGACGGATTATCCGGTTTAATTAATGCGCTGGGATCGCCGACAACTTTTGAATTCGGTAACTCAATCGGTTGCAACGCCTTGGGCTGCTCATTGAATGCCTGCACCAGGGTATCGGAAAGGACGCGATACTTGCCTTCGTTAACCGAAGAGATGGCGTACATGACCACGAAAAAGGCGAACAGCAGGGTAATGAAATCCGCATAGGAGATCATCCAGCGTTCCAGGTTTTCGTGTTCCATCTGTTTCCGCTTGCGCGCCATGGTTCACTCTCGCCATTAGTGCAGGAAGCCCTGCAACTTGGTTTCGATATTGCGCGGATTGTCTCCCTCGGCAATGGAGACAATGCCCTCAATCATCATGTAGCGAAACTGGCTCTGTGCCTGCGCCAGGCTTTTCAATTTATTACCGATCGGTAGCAGGATCAGGTTGGCCAGACCGACACCGTAAATAGTGGCGACAAAGGCCACCGCAATCCCGTGCCCCAGCTTGGAAGGATCGGTCAGATTCTCCATCACCTGAATCAGGCCCAACACCGCACCGATAATCCCCAGCGTCGGGGTATAACCGCCCATGCTGTCATAGAGACGTGCAGCACTCATGTCGTGGTGTTCGCGGGTATCGGCATCTACCTCGAGGATATTGCGCATCACTTCCGGCTCGTTACCGTCCACCAGCAGCTGCAATCCCTTACGGGCGAAGTCGTCATCTTCAGTATCGGAAGCGGCCTCCAGTCCCAGCAATCCTTCCTTACGGGCAATGTTGCTCCAGCTGACAATCTTGCCGATGGCCTCGTCGGAGAGGAGACGTGGCGGTCTAAAGACCCAATAGAGCATACGTATTGCATGCATGAAGGTAGCAATCGGCGACTGCAGCATGATCGCACCGAGGGAGCCACCGGCGACGATGATCAATGCCGGTCCGTTAATCAACGAACTGGCATGACCGCCCTCGAGGAATTGCCCACCAAGAATAGCGGCAACACCGAGAAACACGCCGATGAGACTAAGGAAATCCATGTTACACCCTGGCCAGGGTCGGCCCGACCTCAGTGATTCCCAGCACGCCGTCGCTCAATCCCGCATCGGCGACCGCGGCAGGCATACCGTAAACCACACAACTCGCCTCATCCTGCGACCAGATGGTGGAACCGCCCTGCTTCAGGGTACGGCAACCTTCGCGTCCATCGGCCCCCATGCCGGTGAGAATGATCGCCAAAGTCTGCGAAGGATAGACCTGGGCAATGGACTTGAATGTGATATCGACGCTCGGCTTATAGGTTTGCGCCACATCGCTGTCCAGGATCCGGACACAGGCGCGACCGCCACGAGAATCGAGCATCATCTGTTTGCCGCCCGGTGCCAGCAGCGCGGTCCCCGGGGTCAGCGGATCGCCATCAGCCGCCTCTTTGACGGTGATCGCGCAAAGCTGATTGAGACGCTGGGCAAAGGCCGGGGTAAAACTACCGGGCATATGCTGCACCAGTAGCAACGGATACGGAAAGCTGCCGGGTAGTTTGGTTAATACTTCCTGCAGCGCCACCGGACCACCGGTGGAGGTACCGATCGCAACCAGTTTCAAAGAACCATGCGCAGGCATCTTGGTATTTCTTGGTGGCGCGGCGTGGGTCGCTGCTGGTCGAGCGGCCGGCGTAGCAGGCTCGCGCAGCCCCGGCGTTGCCGGACGTGAAGGAACCTCAGTGGGCGCCGGTGTCGGTCGCGAGATTCGACGTCCCTGGGTAGCAATGGTGTAAACCCGTTCGCACAGGGCGCGGGTCGCCTCTTCGCGATTCTTGGAAATATCCTCGAATTTTTTCGGCAGGTAATCGACCGCGCCAGCATCCAGTGCATCAAGGGTGGCTTTGGCACCGTCGGTGGTCAGCGAGGAGAACATCAGGATCGGCCGCGGGGTACTGCGCATAATGCGGCGGGTGGCGGTGATACCGTCCATCACCGGCATCTCGATATCCATGGTAATCACATCCGGACGCAGCTTGGCGGCCATTGCAACTGCCTCGGCGCCGTCCGCCGCTTCGCCCACTACCTCCAGGCGAGCATCGCCCTCCAGCATCGCCTTGACCCGGCGGCGAAAGAATCCTGAATCGTCGACCACCAACACCCGTATGGGCATGTACACACTCCTTGATACTTGTTGCCGTTAAGACCGTTCACTCACGTTAACGCTATCAGGCATAGGCCTTCAACAGACTGGGGATATCCAGTATCAGCGCGATACGTCCATCCCCGGTTATCGTCGCCCCGGCCATGCCCTGGGTGCCGTGGAGCAAGGCACCTAAAGGTTTGATCACCACCTCTTCCTGACCGATCAACTGATCGACCACAAAACCGATCTGCTGGGTGCCGACATGCACCACCACCACATGCCCTTCGGCAGGCAGTTTTTGCGAAGAACCCGCCACCAGCCACCCCGAAAGATAGTAGAGCGGCAGTGCGTGGTCGCGGATCATAATCACCCGGCGCCCGTCCACTACGTTGGTTTTTGTCAGGTCGAGGTGGAAGATCTCGCTCACGTTCACCAGTGGCAGGGCAAAGGTCTGCTGTGACAGTTTGATCATCAAGGTCGGCATGATCGCCAGGGTCAACGGCACCTTAATCAGTACCCGTGTGCCCTTGCCCATTTCCGACTGGATCTCGACACTGCCGTTAAGCTGGGTAATGCGGGTCTTGACCACATCCATCCCGACACCGCGGCCTGAAACATCGGAGATCTTCTCCTTGGTAGAAAAGCCCGGGGCAAAGATCAGCATAAAGGCTTCACGGTCATCCAGCCGTGCTGCCGCATCCTCATCCATCATGCCCTTCTTCACTGCGATGCTACGTAGCTTGTCAGGGTCCATGCCTGCGCCATCGTCGTCGATGGTCAACAGGATATGATCGCCCTCCTGCTCCGCGGCCAGCCGCACCGTACCGGTACGCGGCTTACCTTTTTTCTCCCGCTCATCGGGCATCTCGACCCCATGGTCCACCGAGTTGCGCACCAGGTGCACCAGCGGATCGGCCAGGGCCTCGACCAGATTTTTGTCCAGGTCGGTATCTTCACCGACCAGTTCCAGATTCACCTCTTTCTTCAGGTTACGCGCCAGGTCTCGCACCACACGGGGGAAACGACCGAAGACTTTTTTGATCGGCTGCATGCGAGTCTTCATGACCGACGTCTGCAGATCGCCGGTAACCAGATCGAGATTGGAGACCGCCTTGGTCATCTCTTCCGAGTGCACCAGAGAATTTTCCCCGTTGGTCAGGTTCCACAGGCGGTTACGCACCAGCACCAGTTCACCCACCATGTTCATAATGTCGTCGAGACGTTTAGTGTCGACGCGCACGGTGGTCTCGGTCTGCGGCGCTTCAGGTTTTTTCTTCGCAGGCTCAGGCTTCTTCTCCGCTGCCTTGGGCACAACCTCTGCAGTGGCCGCTTTAATCTTGGCAGCTTCCTCACCCTTCGGTGCGACAACACCAGGATCGAACTTCCCCTTACCGTGGAGTTGATCGAGCAGCGCATCGAACTCCTCTTCGGTAATATCCTCATCACCACCGCCAGGGGCTGCGCCAGCCGCAGGTTGCGCAGCTACCTCGGTAGTGGGCGGCTCATGGGGCAATGCATCGGGAGTAAACTTGCCTTTGCCGTGGAGTTGATCGAGCAGTGCCTCGAACTCATCCTCGGTAATATCCTCATCGCCAGCCGCCGCGGCAGGTGCTGCCTCTGCCGCTTGCTGAGGCGGCTTACCGTCGATGGCATCGAGCAGTGCTTCAAACTCATCGTCGGTGATGTCGCCTTCGGCAGGTGGTGCAGCAGCCGGGGCAGCTTCGGTGGTGGGCGCGGGTGCTGCTTCAGCAGCGGGGGCCGCGGCCGGAGCACTCTCACCATCATCGTCGTTACCCGGATGATTCATTCGCTCCAGCGACTGCAACAACTCAGGGCTGGCTTCGTCCGGCTCTTCCATGGCGCGCAGATTATCGAACTGGGCATTGAGCACATCCAGCACTTCGAGAAACACGTCCATCATTGGCGTGGTCAGACTCTTCTCACCGTTACGCAGCAGGTTGAAGATATCTTCGGAACGGTGGCAGACATTCACCAACGCATCGAGACCGAGGAACCCCGCACCACCTTTAATGGTGTGAAAACCGCGGAACACCGCGTTAAGCAGTTCCTTGTCCTCGGGCGAATGCTCGAGATCGACCAGTTGCTCGTTCAACTGTTCGAGAATCTCGCTGGCCTCGACCAGGAAGTCCTGCAGGATTTCGTCGTCTGCATCCAGAGCCATCGCCTAACCCCTCAAAAACCCAGACTCGATAGCAGGTCGTCCACTTCGTCCTGTCCCGAAACCAGATTCTCGGCATCATCAACACCCGGCACACTGGGCCCGGTCGCCTTGGTCTTGTCCGCTTCATCGTCCTTACCGCGCAGCGCCTCGCTGGCGGCAAGGCTCTGTCCGGAGATCCGTACCAGTTCCACCAGGCTGTCTTCCATCTCATCCACCAGCTGGATCACTCGTTCAATGATCTGCCCGGTCAGGTCCTGAAAATCCTGCGCCATCACCACTTCATTGAGATTCTCTTTCAGTGCCGTACTGTCGGCACCCAGTTCATCAAAGAAACCGGTCAACTCGTTGCTCAGGTTACGAAATTCGTCGGCGCTCATTTCTCGTCGGGTAAAGCGCTGCCACTGCTCCTTGAGATGCGCAGAGTGACTTGCGATCTGCTCACACAGCGGTGTGGAGTTTTCCGCCGCGGTCAGGCTGCGATCCGCCGCCTGTGCGGTCATGGTCACCACGTAACGCAGGCGCTCACGCGCATCGGGAAAATCCTTTTCAGCATATTGCGCAATCCGTGAATCGAGACGAAAGTTGTTCAACGATTCATGGAACTGACGGGTCAGCTTGCCCAGCTCCTGAAACAGGCTGGTCTCGCGCATCTTGGCGATCTGATCTAGCAGGCGATCCGCCTCAGCTTCATTGCCCTCTTCCACGTACCGCGCCAGCTCGCGCACTTGCTCGACGAAATCGGTGGTCAGGGTTGTCGGTATTTTTGCCATCTGGTCGTTCTCTTCTCGCTGTTGCCGCAGCCGTTACAGCCTTTACGCGTTGATGCGTTCGTAGATTTTTTCCAGTTTTTCCTTGAGGGTGGCGGCGGTAAACGGCTTGACGATATAACCGTTCACCCCTGCCTGAGCGGCCTCGATGATTTGCGCCTTTTTCTGTTCGGCGGTCACCATCAGCACTGGCATGGAGGAGAGTTTGGGATCGGCGCGCACCGCGCGCAGCAGATCGATGCCCTGCATCCCCGGCATGTTCCAGTCGGTGATCAGCAGGTCATAACTGCCTGTCTGCAACATCGGCAGCGCGGTGGTGCCATCATCCGCCTCGTCGGCATTGTTAAAGCCGAGATCCCGCAGCAGATTCTTGATGATCCGTCGCATGGTGGAAAAATCGTCAACCACCAGTATTTTGATGTTCTTGTCCAATTGTGCCTCCGAAACTGCTACGCCACGCCGCTCTCATGCGTCACGTACATTCCCCTGTCTGTTAATGCTGTTATGCGGTCACTCAATTAATTATTGGGCATCCGCGGGATTCATGCGAGCTCGTATCCGCACCAGTGCCTGGCTGTGGATCTGACAGACCCGCGACTCGGTCACGCCGAGCACCTCACCAATCTCCTTCAGATTCAACTCGTCGCCGTAGTAGAGCGACATCACCAGGCGCTCGCGCTCTGGCAAAGCCTCCACCGCGGCGGTCAACCTGGCGCTGCGCTGCTCACGCAACAATTCATCATCCGGCTCCGCTTCCGCGGAAGCGAGCAGGTCGTCCACACCACGCCCTTCGTAGCCCATCTCCTCAAAGCTGATCACCCGGGAGGTGGTGCTGTCCTGTAGCATGCGGTAGTACTCTTCAATACCGACGCCCATCTCCTCGGCGATTTCGCTGTCCTGGGCATCCCGTCCCTCACGCGCCTCGACCTGGCGAATGGTCTCGGCGATCTGGCGTGCGTTACGGTGCACCGAGCGCGGCGTCCAGTCACTACGCCGTACCTCATCCAGCATCGCGCCGCGGATACGAATCCCGGCATAGGTTTCGAAACTGGCGCCGTGGCCCTGTTCGAAATTCCGTACCGCCTCCAGCAGGCCGATCATGCCGCTCTGGATCAGGTCATCCACCTGCACCGTGTCCGGCAACCGCGCCAGCAGATGATAGGCGATGCGCTTGACCAACGGCGCGTGGCGGCTAATCAGGTCTTCCTGATTCTCCGCATAGGCCGCCAGCTTGAGCGCGACGCTGTTCATCCCAGCCCGTCCATCAACTGGCCGCTCTGTACCAGCCGCTCGACAAAAAACTCCAGACTGCCTGCGGCAGAACTGGGCATAGGCCATTTATCGGCACGTTTGGCTATCTCCTTGAATGCGCTTGATATCCTGCTGCCGGGATAGGCATCGACCACCGGCCGCTGCATCTTCACCGCCTTGCGCAGATATTCGTCGTAGGGGACGCTGCCCATGAAATCGAGCATCACGTCATCCAGGAAACGTTCGGTCACCTTGACCAGCTTGGCGAACAGCTCACGCCCTTCGTTCTCGCTGTGGGCCATGTTGGCCAGCACGCGGAAACGGCGAATGCCGTGGTCACGGTTAAGGAGTTTGATCAGGGCGTATGCATCGGTAATCGAGGCGGGCTCATCGCAAACCACCACAATGACCTCCTGCGAGGCCTTGGAGAAACTGACCACGCTGTCGGAGATCCCGGCCGCGGTGTCGACGATGAGAATATCCACATCGGTATTCAGTTCGCTGAAGGCATGAATCAGCCCCGCGTGCTCCGCCGGGCTCAGTTCCGCCATATTCTGGAGCCCCGAGGAGGCGGGGATCACCTGAATATTGCCGGGGGCTTCGAGGATGATCTCCTCGAGAGTGCATTCCCCTTTAATCACATGGGAAAGATTGCGTGAAGGCTGCAGGCCAAGCATCACGTCAACATTAGCAAGGCCCAGGTCCGCGTCCATAATCATGACCTTTCTGCCCAGCTGGCTGAAGGCGGTTGCGAGGTTGACCGAAACGTTGGTCTTGCCCACTCCCCCCTTGCCGCTGGCCACAGCGATCACTCGGACCGGTTTCGGTTTAGCCATACGTCGTAACCCCTCTGCTTGATCGGTCATTGGCTACCTCTGCCGAATTCAGCCCGCCAGGCGTCCGAATTCCATCACCAGACGCTCTTCTGCAGGCTTCTCCGGAAGCTGTTGCAGTTGCTGGACACACCGATTCACCAGATTATTGCTGCGCCCTGGGTGGAGATCTTCCGGCACACGTTGACCGTCACTGACGTAGGCCACCGGCAACCGGTTCTGCACCACCACTGAGAGCGCCTCTCCCGGCACCATGGTCTCGTCCATCTTGGTCAGAATAGCACCTTCGAGCTTGACCTTGCCAAAGCCACGTAAAACCTCTTCCAAAGTGCTGCGCTGACTCGACGCGGAGAGTACTGCATAACTGCGGATCGGCAAACCACTACCACGCAACATGTCGAACTGTTCGCTGAGTCGAATATCGCGCTGACTCATCCCCGCAGTGTCGATCAACACCAGCTGTTTATCGCGCAGGGTCAGCAGGATTTTGCGTAGTTCGTCGCCGTCTTTAGCCACGTGGACCGGGGCACCGAGGATCTGGCCGTAGGTACGCAGTTGCTGGTGTGCGCCGATGCGATAGCTATCGGTGGTCACCAGTGCCACTCGATTGGGGCCATGACGCAGGGTATAGCGCGCCGCCAGTTTGGCTACACTGGTGGTCTTGCCCGCGCCCGCAGGGCCGAGCAGCGCGACGATACCGCCGCGATTGAGAATGTCGTCGTTGGTCACCTGCACCCGGGTCGCCAGCAGAGTCAGGGCGCGGCGCCAGTTCTGATTCATGTCCTGGGTATAGGGTACTTTCTCGGCAATGCTGCGGCAGAGATTGGGATGCAACCCCATCTGCAACAGGCGCTCCAGCAATCGTGCCTGCTGCGGATGCTTCTCTTTCATGTTCTTCCAGCCGATGCCGTTGAGCTGGCTCTCGATCACCCCGCGCAACATATTGATCTCATCGCGCATCGCCACCAGCGCCGGGTCCTGTGACCACTCGATCTGCGGCGCCTTGGCCGGGGCTTTCTCCGTCGCAGCGGTATCGCTGCCGCCACTGAGGCTGCGATACATCTTTTCGTCGTAGTCGACGGCGGCGACGATCTCGACCCCGCCTTCGACCCGGCGATTGGAGAGGATCACCGCGTCCGGCCCCTGCGCATCGCGCACCATCTGAATGGCCTGACGCATATCGGTAGCAAAGTAGCGTTTGATTTTCATGCCTTTAACCCTCCTCAGCCCGGTGTTCCGGGTGCCCGGTCAGCCCGTCTGTTTGCCTACGGTCGCCACGATCTTGAGCTGCTTGTCGTCCGGGATCTCGTTGTACGAGAGCACGTGCAGTCCCGAAATCGTGTGCCTGGTAAATCTTGCCAGCAGTTCGCGTACCGGAGGCGCCACCAGTAGTACCGCCGGCTTACCTGACGCCTCCTGTTTCTGTGCACTGTCGGCCAGTCCCTGATGCAGGCGCTCTGCCAGCATCGGCTCGATGCCACCGCCACCTTCTGCGGAGGCCTGAACACTCTCAAGCAATATGCGTTCCAGCTCAGGCGACAGGGTGATGACCTCTAATTGGTTACGCAAGCCATTGATTTTCTGGACAATCATCCGACCCAGAGCGACCCGTACCAGGGCAGTCAAATTCCCGGCATCCTTGACCCGAATGGCGCTCTCCGCCAGGGTTTCGGCGATAGTGCGAATGTCGCGGATCGGAATGCCTTCGGAGAGGAGGTTCTGCAGCACCTTGACCACGGTGCCGAGCGGCAGATTGCCGGGGACCAGATCCTCGACCAGCTTCGGCGCGCTCTTGCCCAGCTGCTCCAGCAGTTTCTGCACCTCTTCGTGGCCCAGCAGTTCATGGGCATGATCCTGCAAGGACTGGCTTAGATGGGTGGCGACCACGGTGTTGGGATCGACCACGGTGTAGCCCAGCCCCTGGGCGTGCTCACGCTGGTTCTGGGTGATCCAGACCGCGTCGAGACCGAAGGCCGGGTCCTTGGCGTTAATCCCCTCAACGCTACCGAAGACCTGTCCCGGATTGATCGCCATCTCCCGGTCCGGGTGGATCTCCGCCTCGCCGACGTTGACCCCCATCATGCTGAGTCGATAGGAGTTGGGCGGCAGGTCGAGGTTGTCGCGAATGTGTACCGGCGGAATGAGGAAGCCGAGCTCCTGGGAGAGTTTGCGCCGTACCCCTTTGATACGTGCCATCAGCTCACCGCCCTGAGACTTGTCCACCAGCGGGATCAGGCGATAGCCCACCTCAAGGCCAATGGGATCGACCATCGGCACATCGTCCCAGCTCAAGTCGCGACTCTCCGACGGCGGCGGCTCCTGCGCCTGCTGCGCAATCTGTTGCTGTTGTGCTTCCAGTAGCGCCTGCTCTTTAATCTGTTTGGTCTTCCACCAGGCAGCGCCACCGGTGGCGGTGGCCAGCAGCAGGAACGGCACATTGGGCATACCCGGGATAGTACCCAGCAGGCCCAGCACCCCGGCGGTCACACCCAGCACCTTGGGGTTGCTCAGCAGTTGGCCCATCACCTGCTCGCTCATGTTGCCTGAAGCGGTAACGCGGGTAACGATGATGCCCGCCGCGGTGGAGAGCACCAGCGAAGGAATCTGTGCCACCAGGCCGTCACCGATGGTCAGCAGGGCGTACACCTGGGCCGCGTCGGTGAAGTTCATACCGTGCTGTACCACACCGATGGCCAGACCGCCGATGATGTTAATCAGGGTGATCAGAATCCCCGCTACCGCGTCACCACGAACGAATTTGCTGGCACCGTCCATGGAGCCGTAGAAGTCAGCCTCGGCGGCCACCTCGGTACGACGGCGACGCGCCTCGTCCTGATCGATGAGGCCGGAGTTGAGATCGGCGTCGATGGCCATCTGCTTGCCGGGCATGGCATCCAGGGTGAAGCGGGCGCTCACCTCGGAGATCCGTCCTGCACCCTTGGTCACTACCACGAAGTTGATAATGACGAGGATAACGAAGACCACCAGGCCGACCGCGTAGTTACCACCGACCACAAAATCACCAAAGGACTGGATCACCTGACCCGCCGCACCGGAACCGGTGTGGCCGTTGAGTAGTACCACCCGGGTCGAGGCAACGTTAAGCGCCAGACGCAACAGGGTGGCGATCAACAGAATGGTAGGGAAGACCGCGAAATCCATCGGCCGCAGCGCATAGACCGTTACCAACAGAATGATCAGCGACAGGGTGATGTTGAAAGTGAAAAAGATGTCGAGCAGAAACGGCGGTAGCGGCAGCACCACCATCGCCAGCAGCAATACCACGATCAACGGCGCACCGAGACCGCTACGGGTCATCTGCGTCAGGGTCGGTCCGATACGATTTGCTTCGGCCATTATGCGTCACCTCCCTCATCGTCTTCGGGCGGATCGCGACGCAGATCGTCCGGGATCGGCAGGTCATGCATTTCGTGCATCTCTTCGCGACGATAGATCGGGCTCTGCTTGAGTTGATAGACATAGGCCAGCACCTGAGCCACGGCACGATAGAGCCCTTCCGGGATCGGCATATTCAGTTCGGTGCTGAAGTAGAGCGCACGGGCCAGCGGCGGTGCGGAGAGGATCGGCACATCGTTTTCACCGGCGACGCTACGGATGCGTCCGGCCAGCAGGTCGCTACCCTTGGCCACCACGATCGGCGCAGCCATTTTGGTCGGCTGGTAACGCAACGCCACGGCAAAGTGGGTCGGGTTGGTGACCACCACATCGGCCTTGGGCACCTCTTCCATCATGCGTCGTTGCGCCATCTCCTGTTGCAGACGACGCTGGCGTCCCTTGATCTCGGGACTGCCCTCGGTCTGTTTAAACTCTTCTTTGATCTCCTGGCGGGTCATCTTCAGTTGACGGCGGTAGTCCCACAACTGAAACGGCACGTCGATGGCGGCCACCAGCAGCAGCACCGAACTGAGAAACAGAAACGCCCAGGCCAGTAGATCACCGGCGTGACTCATCGCCTGCTGCACCGGTTCGCCGCCAAGACCGAGAAACTGCTCGCCCTGTAGTTTGAGCAGCAACAACGCCACGGTTGCCACCAGGCTGAACTTGGCCAGCCCCTTGAGCATCTCCATCACTCCGCGCCAGGCGAAGACCCGGCCCAATCCTTTGACCGGATCGAGTTTGTCCCACTTGAAGGCGATTGCCTGGGTGGAGAAGCTCCAGCCGCCAAGGGCCATCGCCGCGCCCATCACCGCGAGCAGGATCAGAATAAAGAAAGGCAGGAACAGCCACAGCGCCTCGAGGATCGAATCGCTCAAGGCCGAGGTCATTGCGCCTTTATCGAAGGCCATGCTGCGAGGAATCAGGAAGTCGTTGTGCAACAGCCCGACCATGCCGCGCACCAGATGATCGCCCATCGCCAGGAAGGCGGTCGCCGCCATCAGCAGCGCCACCACGGTATTGAGCTCACGGGAACGGGCGATCTGCCCCTTCTCCCGCGCATCACGGAGTCGCTTGGGGGTCGCCTCTTCCGTGCGTTCCTGGCCGTCGCTCTCCGCCATCAGCGCGCGCCTCCCAATAGCAGGTACTGCACCAGATCAAAACCGCGCTCCAGAATCTGGCTAAACTGCGGCACCACGCTGGGCAGGGTGTAGAGGATCACTACGAAACCCATGATCATCGCCACCGGGAAACCGATGGCGAAGATATTCAATTGCGGCGCGGAACGTGCCATCACACCGAAGGCGATGTTGACCACCAGCAGTGAGGCCATCGCCGGTAACGCCAACCACAACGCCCCGGCAAACATCTGGCTGCCCCAGGAGGCGATGGCGTGAAAACCGTCCGCACCGATACCGGTCTCGCCGATGGGCAGCAGGCGAAAGCTCTCGACCAGCAGCTGAATCAGCACCAGGTGGCCGTTCATACCGAGGAACAACAGCGTGGTCATCAATATATAGAGCTGACTCAGTACCGGCACCTGAGTACCGTTCTGCGGGTCAACCATAGAGGCAAAACCGAGGCCCATCTGCATCGCGATCAACTGGCCGCCGGTAACGATGGCGGAGAAGACCAGCATCAGGGCAAAACCCATCGCCGCGCCGATCAACAGTTGCTGCAGGATGATGGCGATGGCCGCCCAGGAGAAAGGCGTCACCTGCGGCACCGAAGGAACCAGCGGCATCACCAGCAGCGTCACCGCCAACGCCAGCATTAAACGTACCCGCACCGGGATGTTGCTGGAGCCGGTCACCGGCGCCACCATAAACAACGTACCAATGCGGAAAAACGGCCAGAGAAAACTGCCGATCCAACCGGTAATTTCCGCCATTGTCAGGTGCATGCTCATCAACCTATCAACGTCGGTACGTTGTTAAACAGGCGCTGGGTAAAATCGAGCAGGGCCTGCAACATCCACGGCCCAGCCAGCATCAGCACCACCAGGGTAACCAGCAGCTTGGGGATAAAACTGAGGGTCATTTCGTTAATCTGGGTCGCCGCCTGAAACATCGCTACCAGCAGACCGACAAACAGTGCGGGCAGCAACACGATGAGGATCAGCACCACCAGCAACTCAAGGGTTTGCTGAAAAACACTCATCACGGTTTCAGGCGTCACGTTTACTCTCCCCTACTGCGTCACGTAAAAACTGGAGGCCAGGGTACTCATCACCAGCGACCAGCCATCGACCAGCACGAACAACATGATCTTGAAAGGCAGGGAGATGATCATCGGCGAGAGCATCATCATCCCCATCGACATCAAGACACTGGCGACCACCAGATCGATCACCAGAAAGGGAATGAAGAGCAGGAAACCGATCTGGAAGGCGGTCTTTAGTTCGCTGGTCACGAAGGCGGGAACCAGCACCGTCAGTGGCACATCGTCGGGGGTCTCATAACCCTTTTCATTCCCCGACATACCGGCAAACAGTTCCAGATCCGGCTCACGCACCTGATTCATCATGAATTGATGCAACGGTTTGCTTGCCGCCTTGAGCGCATCGTTCATCTGCAGCTTTTCATTGAAGTAGGGCTGGATCGCTTCGCTGTTAATGCGATCGAAGACCGGCGCCATGACGAAGAAAGTGAGAAACAGTGACAGACCGACCAGCACCTGACCGGATGGCGCCTGCATTAAACCGATCGCCTGACGCAGGATCGCCAACACGATGATGATGCGGGTAAACGAAGTCATCATCATCACCGCTGCAGGGATGAAGGTCAGCAGGGTCATCAACAGCAACAGCTGGATGCTGAGGCTGTAGCTCTGCTCGCCGTTGGCTGCGGTAGTAACGGTTACCGCCTCCAGCCCCGGCTGGGCAAAGGCGGCGATGGGAAAGAGAAGAACGAGAATGGCGAAGAGACGTTTCATTGCTGCTCTCCACCGCGTTTTTTGAGTACCGCGGCCAGACGCTCGGCAAAATTCTCTGCGCCAGTGGAACTGTTATTCACGGGTTGCATTACCGGGGTATCGAAAACATGCAGGGTGCGAACATTGCCCTGGGCGACACCCAACAGGATTTGGGTTTCACCCGCCTGTACCAGTACCACCCGCTCACGTTGACCGACAGACACCGAGGCAAGCAGACGCAACGCGCCCTGTCCGGCAAAGTTGCCGAAACTCATGCGGCGAAACAGCCATGCGGCAACACCGATTAACAATAAAACGAAAAGTAGCGCGAAGAAGACCTGCAATACATCGCCTGCGCCCAGCGGTTCACTCAAACGCGCCGCCGCTTTCGGCAACTTCTCCGCCTCTGCCGCGTAGAGTACAGGCGACAGGAGAGAAAGCAGCAGGGAAAACAGCAGTCGTTTGATCATTGGCTGACACCATTATTTAAGTTTCTTGACCCGTTCGGCGGGGCTGATTACATCGGTCAGACGGATGCCGTATTTTTCGTTGACCACCACTACCTCGCCGTGGGCGATCAGTGTGCCGTTGACCATCACATCCAGCGGTTCACCCGCTAGGCGATCCAGTTCAACCACCGAGCCCTGGTTAAGTTGCAGCAGGTTGCGGATGTTGATCTTGGTACGGCCAATCTCCATCGAGATAGTCACCGGGATGTCGAGAATGACATCGAGGTTGACGTCTTCCGAACCGGGACCCGCCGCGTCGTCCTGCAGCTCCTGCATCGGTGCGGGCCTGGCATCACTCTGCTCTGCCATCGCTTCTGCCCACTCGTCGCCGACTGCTTCTTCGTCTGTCGTGGTTTCGTCGTTCATCACTCAACTCCTCTTAACGACCGGGCTGAAAACGCTCGGCCGGTTTTACTACCTTGATCGCCAACTGTTTATTGGAAACACCCAACTTGCCACGGAATACCGGAATATCTTCCGCGCGCAGACTGACCAGTGCGGGCATCTCAATCGGGATAATGTCGCCCGCCTTAAGTCGGAGCACATCGCGCAGGCTCAGAGTGGTTTCCGCCAGGGTGCTGCTCAATTCCACCTCGGCATTCTTCACCTCGGAACGCATCGCACCGAGCCAACGGTCATCGATATCGGTACGGTCGCTCTGTACCCCGGCATCGAGGATGTCGCGGATCGGTTCCAGCATTGCATAGGGCATGGTGACGTGGATATCGCCGCCACCGCCTTCCAGCTCCACATGGATCTTGGAAACCACTACCACCTCGGTAGGGCTAACGATGTTGGCGAACTGAGGGTTTACCTCACGGTTGAGGTACTCGAAATGGACGTTCATCACCGGCGCCCAGGCATTGTGCAGATCCTTGAACGCCAGCTCCATCAGGATCTGGATCACCCGCTGTTCGGTCGGGGTGAATTCACGCCCTTCGATCTTGGCGTGGAAGCGGCCGTCGCCACCAAAGAAATTGTCCACCAGCATGTAGACCAGCTTCGGTTCGAACACCAGCAACGCGGTTCCGCGCAGCGGTTTAATCTTAATCATGTTGAGGCTGGTCGGTACGTAGAGGGTATGGATGTACTCGGAGAACTTGAGCATATCGACACCGCCGACGGAGAGCTCAGCAGAGCGGCGCAGCATATTGAACAGGCTGATGCGGAATGAACGGGAGAAACGCTCGTTGACCATCTCCAGCGTCGGCATGCGCCCACGGACAATGCGATCCTCGCTGGCGAAGTCATAACGACGCGCGTCCTCCGACGTCATCCCTGCATCGCTTTCGGTATCGACGTCGCCGCCGTCTACACCATGCAGCAGCGCGTCAATTTCGTCCTGTGAGAGAAGATCGGGATTGGCCATATCGGACTCACTGCATCACAAAGCTGGTGAAATAGATCGCCTGAACCTTTCCCTTGATTCCGGCATGCTTTTTCAGGATTCCGTTCACCGCGCCAACGATCTGTTCGCGCAATGCCTCTTTTCCTTCGCGAGTGTTGATGCCGTCGTAGCTCTGGCTGCCCAGCAGCACCAGGATATCGTTACGCACCACAGGCATATTCTCTTCCACCGCGGTCAGCACTATCGGGTCGTAGGCCATCAGTTGCATGTCCACCTGCAGGTAACGGGCCGGCTTGGGCTCGGCAAAATTGACCACCATGGTCTCCAGCGGCAGATAGAGCGGTTTCTTCGGCATATCCCTGGCTTCGCTTTCGCTCGCTTCAGCCTCGGTCGCCTCACCGTCAGGTGTGGCTGATTTGCCGCCGATGAAAAACAGGGTGGCGCCAACACTGGCCCCGATCAGCAGTACACCGACCAACGCCATGATAATGATGGTCTTTTTGCTGCCCGAAGGCGGTTTAACGTCCAGATCCAGATCTTCGTTCTCTTCAGCCATGAGTCGGTCCTTTTTCAGGTTATTGGGAGAAATGCAAACTGTGTGCCACAGAAAGTGGCCGTATGAATTCGCTTTGAATTCATTAAGTTATAGCGCAGATACGGAAACAACGGCGATACCGCCGGGCAGAAACGGCTATAGCGCCAAAAAGCCGTCACCGCCGCCGCTACGGAGGAAATGTTCACGGTAGTGTCGCAATTCGTCGATCGACTCGCGGATATCGTCCAGTGCTAGGTGGGCACCGCTCTTCTTGAAACTGCTGTAGACATCGGGACGCCAGCGGCGCGCCAGCTCCTTGAGGGTACTGACGTCGAGGTTACGGTAATGGAAGAAGGCCTCCAGCTCCGGCATGCCGCGGACCAGAAAACGCCGATCCTGGCAGATGGTATTGCCGCACATGGGTGACTGGCGCGGCTCGAGATAGCGGGAGAGGAATTCGAGAGTCTGCGCCTGAGCCTCCGCCTCATCGATGCTGCTCTCACGCACCCGCTGCCACAGACCCGAAGCGCCGTGATGATCGCGATTCCATTGATCCATTCGTTCCATCACCGCTTCGGGTTGGTGGATCGCCAGACAGGGCCCTTCGGCAAGGAGATTGAGATTGGCATCGGTCACGATGGTGGCGATCTCAATGATGCGATCGTTATCCGGGTCGAGGCCGGTCATCTCCAGATCGATCCAGATGAGGTTATCCGGGTGTTTTTCCATCGTTAGACTCCGCTATCGGTCGCACTTACTTGCCAAGCATTCTAGCAAAAGCTAACCTGCTGCGACGCCCATAAAAACTTCTCGTCATGCATCTATTTACCCTGCTGTTCCTCGCCATGCTGTTATTATCGACCGTGGTGGAACTGTGGCTACTACGTCGCCAGATAAAAACCGTTGCCGCCAATCGTGATCAGGTCCCTGCCGCCTTTGCCGAGCAGATATCGACCAGCGCCCACCGTAAGGCGGCCGATTACACCCTGAGCAAGGCACGCCTGCATCGCATCACGCTGATTTTTGATGCGCTTGTACTGGTGGCACTAACCGTCGGTGGTGGCCTGCAACTGCTCGATTCCCTGACCCACGATCTGCCCTGGCCGCCGATTGTCGAAGGCACCATTTTCATCCTCGGCTTTCTCCTGCTCAGCTATCTGCTGGAGTTGCCGTTTGCTATCTATCGCACCTTCCGTATCGAACAGCACTTCGACTTCAACCACACCACACCGCGGTTGTTTTTCTTCGATATGCTCAAGCAGCTAGTACTGATGCTGGTGCTGATCACTCCACTGATCGCATTGGTACTGTGGCTGATGGAGAGCACGGGCGAATGGTGGTGGCTCTATGTCTGGCTGGTGTGGAGTGGATTCTCGCTACTCATGATGTGGGCTTATCCCGCAGTCATCGCCCCGATGTTTAACAAGTTCTCCCCACTGGAGGACGAAAACCTGCGCCAGCGTATAGATGATCTATTGCAACGCTGCGGCTTCAAATCGAACGGTATCTTCGTCATGGACGGCTCGCGTCGCTCCAGCCACGGCAATGCCTATTTCTCCGGCATGGGAGGCAATAAACGTATCGTCTTCTTCGATACCCTGCTGGAAAGTCTCAACGACAACGAAATCGAAGCAGTACTGGCCCATGAACTGGGCCATTTCCGCAACAAACATATTCGCAACCGCCTGATGCTGGGTATGGCACTGAGCCTCGTCGGTCTGGCGCTGCTGGGCTGGCTGATCGAACAACCCTGGTTCTTTACCTCGTTAGGTATCGAAACCCCGTCGGCCCACGCGGCACTGGTGCTGTTTATGCTGGCGCTGCCGGTATTCACATTCTTTATCAAACCGCTCTCTTCGTTCGCCATGCGCAAACAGGAGTTCGAGGCCGATGACTTCGCCGCCGAGCAGTCCGATGCCCGGACCATGATTGGGGCACTGGTAAAACTGTATGAAGAGAACGCCAGCACCTTGACACCGGACCCGCTCTACTCGTCGTTCCACGACAGCCACCCGCCCGCACCGGTGCGTATCGCCAGATTGTCCGCTAAACTCGGAACAGGTTGATACTCACGGAGTCACCCATGAAAACGGCCCTGCAATTAACGTTGTTATTTTCGCTTGCTGCCCTGCCCTTCTCCGCCAACGCGGGTATCGAACGCGGCATGAAACTACACGAAGCAAACTGTATTGCCTGTCATGCCTCGCGCTACGGCAATGACGGTACCGAGATCTACACCCGTCCCAACCACCGCATCAGGAATCTCGCGGCACTGGAAACCCAGGTGCGTCGTTGCAAAGACAATATCGGTCTGACCTGGTTCGACGATGAGGTGGACGATGTGGTCAACTACCTCAACAAAACCTTCTATCAGTTCAAATAAGATGTCTGAACTAAGTCAACAGCACTGCATTAACCGGGAACAGGGACTACGCCTGCTGGACAAAAGCGAGAGAGAGAATTATCTGGCGCAACTGGAAGGCTGGCAGCTCACTGAGAGCGGCGATGCTATGAAGAAAGAGTTTCGTTTCAAAGACTATTACCAGACTATCGCGTTCGTTAATGCGATCGCCTGGATCGCCAATCGGGAAAATCACCATCCCGATCTGGAAGTGGGTTACAACCGCTGCCAGATCAACTACACCACCCATGAGGTCGATGGCCTCTCGGTCAACGATTTCATCTGCGCCGCCAGGATCGATGCACTCGATTCATGATTAGCCATTACTGTCTCTGCAAATCATTCATCATCTATGGCGAAGCGTAAGTTAAATCGCCGCCAGCAGTGGCGCATCGAAAAAATCCAGCAGGAACGACAGCAGCGCGCCGAGCGCAAGGCGGCACAACAAACGGTTGATAACGACGATAGCCAATCATTGGGTGTCGAACAGGAAGGCCTGCTGGTTGCCAACTACGGCGCCAGTGTGGAAATCGAAGACAACAACGGCACGAGCCATCGCTGTCTGTTGCGACAAAACCTGCCATCACTGGTTACTGGCGATCGAGTGGTGTGGCAACCCGCCAGCGAAGGGGGAGTCGTCAGTGCCCTGCTCCCACGGCGTTCGGTTCTTAGCCGACCTGATCAGCTCGGTGAACAGAAACCGGTTGCCGCCAACATCGATCAAATTATGGTGGTCGCTGCCGCCGCGCCTGAATTCAGCCCCGAACTCATTGATCAGTATCTCGCCGCAGCAGAGTTGGCCGGCATCCGACCGGTACTGGTATTCAATAAAATTGATCTGGTTGATGAGGCGAAACGTGCCGCGGTAGAGGAATTGCTGCAACGCTATCGTCACATCGGCTACGACATCGTTGAAACCAGCACCAAAGCGAGCCATGGCCTGGATAGATTGCGGCAACAGCTTCAGGGCAAGACCAGTGTCTTTGTCGGCCAGTCGGGGGTGGGTAAATCTTCACTGGTTAAAGCATTGTTGCCCGAACATGAGATCGTGGTAGGCGAACTCTCGCAACAGAGTGGCCTCGGTCAGCACACCACCAGTACCGCACGGCTCTATCACCTGCCCGATGGCGGCACCTTGATCGATTCCCCCGGAGTACGGGAGTTTCGTCTCTGGCCGATGAGCCGTATGGAACTGGCCCACGGCTTTCGTGAATTCACCCACCACCTCGGAAAGTGTCGCTTCCGCGACTGCCAGCATGAAACAGAACCGCAGTGTGCACTGCGTGAGGCGGTAGAGCGTGGAGAGATCAGTGTGCGTAGATTGGAGAGTTATCTACGGCTTTGCCAGCAACAGGAATCCGCGTAGGACTACTCAGTAGCAGCGCCGCCAGCATCATTGCCTTTACCATCGGTAAGGCCGATGGCCTTTTCCGTCGACTTGTTCAACACAACGATACTGATACGCCGGTTGACCGGCGCGGTGGGATCATTTTTGTCCAGCAATACCGACGAAGCCAATCCGACCACCCGACCGAATTTATCCGGACTCAGGCCGCCAGCGATCAGGGCACGGCGAGCCGCATTGGCACGATCCGCGGACAATTCCCAGTTGGTGTAGTTGGGACGCACACCGACAAATGGCGTCGCATCGGTATGACCGCTAATACTGATGTGGTTGGGAACCAGGCTGATAGTCTTGGCCAGCTCGTGCAGTATCTCCACGGTGTAATCCTTGAGCACCGCGCTACCCAGAGCAAACATCGGCCGGTTTTTCTTATCGATGATCTGAATACGCAGACCTTCACTGGTGATATCCAGTGGTAACTGATCCTTGAACTCGGTCAGCGCTGGTGTGTCTTCGATCTGTTTTTTGATCTCCTGCATCAGATCATCCAGCTTGGCCGCTTCCTGCATATCCTGCGCCATTTCTTCCGGCGTCGGTTTACGCATCGGCTCGCCTTCACCACGCGGCACTTCCATCGCCCCACCGAGCTTGATCATGCTGGTACTGGCGCCGCCAGGTCCCTGCACCGCGCTGGGGTTCTTGAAGAAATCGGAGATAGATTGACGATCTTCGGCGCCCGTAGAACCGAGCAACCACATCAAAAGGAAGAAGGCCATCATCGCGGTGACGAAGTCGGCGTAGGCCACCTTCCATGCACCACCGTGATGACCGCCGTCGCTTTTCTTGATCCGCTTGACGACTATCGGCTGTTTTTTTTCGTCGATGGCCATGGCTCAGTGCGCTAGCGGCTACTTCTTGATGTTCTTGATGTACTCCTCCAACTCGGCAAAGCCGGGGCGTACATGGGTGTAGAGGGCCTTACGACCGAACTCCACAGCAACCTGCGGGGTGTAGCCATTGAGGGTGGCGAGAATACAGACCTTAATACATTCGAGGTACTTCGCCTCTTCACGGCTGACGTGACCGAGGAAAGTCCCCATCGGATTAACGTAACCGTAGGAGAGCAGGATACCGAGGAAGGTACCGACCAGTGCCGCAGCGATGTGGTGCCCCAGCACGTCGGGGGGTTCGTTGATCGCGCCCATGGTGATAACCACGCCGAGTACTGCAGCGACGATACCAAAGGCCGGCAGACCATCGGCCATACTGGCAACCGCATGACTCGGCAGATGTGCCTCCTCATGGTGGGTATCCAGCTCCACATCCATCAGGTTTTCCAGCTCCAGCGGATTCATGCTACCGCCGACCATCAGGCGTAGATAATCGCAGATAAAGTCGAGTGCGTGGTGATCCTTGAGGACCTTGGGATAACGCTTGAAGATCTCACTCTCACCCGGCTCCTCGACATCATTCTCCAGTGCCATCAGGCCTTCCTTACGCGCCTTGGCAAACAGTTCGAACATCAGGGCCAGCAGATCCATATAGCTCTGCTTGTTGTATTTGCTGCCGCGTAGCAATGCGGGAACGTTGCTCAGTACGCCTTTAATCACCGTACCGGGATTAGATGCGACAAATGCGCCGACTGCAGCACCGAAGATGATCATGAACTCGTACGGCTGCATCAAAATTTCGAAAGGACCGTGAGACAACAGGAAGCCGCCAAGCACGCATCCTGTCACAATCAGCAAGCCGATGATGAATTTCATCTGGGTAGTGGTCCTCTGCTGGACTGTCGGTCCATTTCCGATAGCCCTCTATATCGTTCGTATACTTGGTTTGCTTTAACACAAACCAAGTCAAATCTTCGCACTGCACATCTAACGTTGCAAGTCTTGCCAACTAGCATCATAGTTAGCCAAGTTACCGTTGTCATCCTGGGCTGCGAGCCATGGACTACAATACAAAAACACCAACCGTACTGATGCAAGGGATTTCCGATGAGTGACGCCCTGGCGGCCTGGGTACGCAAATTCGATCAGACTTGCCTCCCTGCGCTTCAGGCCAATATCGAACAGCTGCGCCAACTGGCTGCCAGTGACAAGGCGGACATTGGTCAGATGGCAGATGTCATAGAGGCCGATCCTGGCCTCACCCTGAGGCTGATGCGTTACATCAACAATCTGCGACGCAAACACCTGCGCTCGGAAATCTCCACTGTCCGCCATGCCCTGATGATGCTCGGCATCGACCATGTCCAGCAAATTCCCGAGGAACTCGCAGCCGTCGAATCACAATCTGAAGAAATACAGCAACGACTGCGGCACCACTTCAACCGCAGCTTCCATGCCGCGTGGCAGGCCCGCAGTTGGGCCACCATGATTCGTGACTCTGTCGTTGATGAACTCTATACCGCAGCATTACTGCGCAATGTTAGCGAAATGCTGATGGACTGGCATCAGCCCGCAGAGATGGATCGGGTTCGCGAGATGATGCGTACCAAGAAAATGAGCGCCGATGAGGCGGAATACGTGGTATTCGGTTTTAGCCTGGACCATCTGACTCTGGAATTAGCAAAACTGTGGCAGCTACCAAGCATTCTTATCGATACCCTGCAGAGCGAAAACGCGCAAAGCAATCGAATCCTGAATGTCATGCTTGCGGCACGCCTGGCGGAAAAAGTGGAAGAAGGCTGGTACAACTCAGCCACTACCGAAGTCATCGAACAGATCGCCGACTTTATGATGGCTGATGTTGCCAGCGCTGCGACCATGGTGCACAAAACCGCTGTCGAAGCGGCGCGCCTTTCCGCACAGTATCAGGTGCCACATCCGGCGTGCGCCCTGCTTTATCCGCCTGAAGTGGAAACTGAAGAGAGTACTGCGCAAGAGCAGGTAGAAACGGAACCGCGAGAGGATACTTCGGACGGCGAACTCTGCCTGATGCCGCAACGTCAGGTCTATGTACGGATTATGAAAGCATTGGCACAGACCACCTCGGAGATACCGCTCAAGGAGATCATCGCCCTGGCGTTGGAAGGTATGCATTCAGGGCTCGGGCTGAACCGGGTGGTCTTCGCCATGCTCACCCCGGACAAGGGCCAGCTCAAGGCTCGGAGTATTCAGGGCAGTAATAAGGACCCCCACTTCAGCCGTTTCGTGGTTGACCTGAGCAACCACAATCTATTTTCTCGCTTACTGGAAAAGCCGCAGTCACTGTGGTTAAACGACGACAATCGCGGCAAGTTCTTCAACCTGATTCCGATGGAGTTCAACAAACTTACGAAGAACGAACATTTCTTCGTTATGTCGCTGTTCGTGCGCAATAAAGCGGTAGGAATGTTCTATGCCGACAGACCTCGTGCCTGCCATCTGGACGAAGAGACCTACAAGCATTTCAAACAAATTGTGGCGCAGGTGGCACACACTCTGAGCCGAATTTCCAAATAACGTTATATCTCCCTTCGCCCATTAAAGGCGTGGGATAGTGTTCCACCATCGACATATTCCAGTTCACCACCCAACGGCACACCGTGGGCAATGCGGGTTACACGAATGCCACGGCTACGTACCATTTCGCTGATGTAGTGGGCGGTCGCCTCACCTTCCACCGTGGGATTAGTGGCAAGGATCACCTCACTAACCCCCTCTTCATCCAGCTGTTGTGCTAATAGATCCAGACCGATCTCATCGGGACCTATACCATCCAGTGGTGAAAGGTGTCCCATCAACACGAAGTAACGCCCCTTGAAGCCGGTAGAGTGTTCCAATGCCTCGACATCGGAAGGAGACTCCACCACACAGATGACACTCTGATCCCGGTTGCTACTGGCACAGACAGGACACAGCTCACCTTCACTGAAGGTTCGGCAACGTGTGCAGTTACCGACCTTCTCCACCGCCTCTTGCAACGCGCCAGCCAGCACCAACGCCCCCTGTCGGTCACGCTCCAGCAGATGATAGGCCATGCGCTGCGCCGACTTTGGCCCGACGCCGGGGAGACAACGCAACGCCTCGATCAGGCGGCCAATGACAGGGGTGGTCATGCTTGAGTGGAACCTTCGTTGGACATGTGACGAGACACTCCAAGAATAGAAAGTGAGAAGAAGCTAGAAGCAGTCTCAAAATTAGCGAGCACAGGCGAGACAAGGCGAAAATGGAATCGAAAGCGGAGTTGACACGTAGTCAATGAGCATTTCGATTCCATTTTTAACACCGTATCGCCAAAGCGCAGCAATTTTAAGGCGCTTCTAGAAGGGCAGCTTCATACCGGCAGGCAAATTCATCCCCGCAGTCAATCCAGACATCCGCTCTTTGGAAACCTCTTCCAGCTGGCGCACAGCATCATTAACCGCTGCAGCGATCAGATCTTCCAGCATCTCCTTGTCGTCACCCATCAGACTGTCATCGATGCTGACGCGCTTGAGATCGTGACGCCCGGTCATGACCACCTTGACCATGCCACCACCGGCCTGACCACTGATCTCCATATTGGCCAGTTCTTCCTGCGCACGCTGCATGTCTTCCTGCATCTTCTGCGCCTGTTTCATCAAATTGCCGAGTCCACCTTTCATGTTCTACCTCTTCAAAATATCTGTTGTTCTAAAAATGTTATTCCGTGGGACGCACGCTGCCCCGCTCGACTTCAGCATCGAAGTGATCGAGCAACGATTGCAGCGCGGGATCATTACTGATCGACTGCTCCGCTTCCTGTTGTCGTGCCGACTGCTGCTCCTCACGTAACTGCTGTGGTGTCGCAGTAGGCACCGCTTCCGATTTAATGCTCAGTTTAACCGGCTTGCCGAAGTACATATCCAGCGCCTGTTGTAGCCCCTGCTCCCATTTGGGGTTGAGCAGGTTATCGAAGCCGGGGGCCAGCGCCAGTTCCAGTTCATTGCCTTCATGACGAACCAGGGCAGCATGCTCCGCCAGCTGTCGGGTCATGCCGGTCAGCGGTAACTTCGCCACCAGCGAAGCCCAGGCCGCCGCATCATTAATGCTACCAACCTGTGGCGCAGTGGCCTCCGGCTGTTCCGGTGGTGCAGCTTGAGTCGCAGGCGGTGCCGTATGCGGCGCGGGTTCGGTGACTGGCGCCTCGCTTTGCTGTGGTGCCGCCTGTTTTGTTGCTGGCGCAGTAGAGGGTTTATTGCGCTTCGCCGCAGGAGGCGGAACATATTCGCCACCGGCAGGCTGGAAGGCCAGCATACGCAGCAACACCATTTCGAAACCGCTACGTGGTTCCGGGGCCAGTGGCAGATCGCGACGCCCCAGAATACCGATCTGGTACCAGAGCTGGACCTGCTCGGGGCTTAACTGCTCTGCCAGCCCCAGCAGCGCCTCACGATCACCCAGACTATCATCAATGGCCTGTGGCACCCGTTGCGCCAGGGCGAGCCGATGCAGCAGCGCATTTAACTCTTCCAGCACACTGGCAAAGTCAGGCGACTGCTCCGCCAGTTGCGCCACCTCCGCCATCAATCCCTCGCCGTCATCGCTGGCCAGGTGGCTAAGCAGTTTGATCACCCGATCGCGGTCGATGCTGCCGAGCATCTCGCGCACCTCGGTGTAGCCGACCTTGCCGCCGCCATAGGCGATGGCCTGATCCAGCAGACTGAGGGCATCTCGCATCGAACCATCGGCGGCACGGGCCAGCTCAAGCAGTGCAGCATCCTCCGCCTCAATCCCCTCCTCTTTCAGGATATGGGTCAGGTGATCGCGGATCTGCTCCAGCGGCAGGCGCTTGAGGTTGAACTGCAGGCAGCGGGAAAGAATCGTCACCGGCAGCTTCTGCGGGTCGGTGGTGGCGAGGAGGAATTTCACATGCGGCGGCGGCTCTTCCAGGGTCTTCAACAGGGCGTTGAAGCTGTGGCCGGAGAGCATGTGCACCTCGTCGATGAGGTAGACCTTGTAACGACCGCGGGTCGGCGCGTATTGCACGTTCTCCAGCAGCTCGCGGGTATCCTCCACCTTGGTGCGCGAGGCGGCATCCACCTCGATCAGGTCGACGAAACGACCCTCGTCGATCTCGCGGCAGGCACTGCAGACACCGCAGGGGCTGGAGCTCATCCCCTCTTCGCAGTTAATCGATTTGGCCAGCAGGCGCGCTACCGAGGTCTTGCCCACCCCGCGGGTGCCGGTAAAGAGGAAGGCGTGGTGTAGACGGTCATTATCCAGCGCATTGATCAGCGCACGCAGCACGTGTTCCTGCCCCACCATCTGCGGGAAAGTGCGCGGACGCCATTTGCGCGCCAGAACCTGATAACTCATGCGGTCGCTCCGAATGTCAGATTGAAAATGCCGTGAGGCAAAGGTGGCAGTATAACGCAGCGGGCGGAGCAGATGGAGAGAGGAAAGGTGGCGGTCCGCACCAGCCACACCCCGGCGCCCGAGTCCACCGCTGCGGCTGCTCCCTTCCGGGCCTGACCGGGTTCACGGTATATCGTCGCGAGGGGACCGATGCGGCCCGCCATTGAACGGCCCTGCCAACGGCAGGGATGCGCATCATAGCAGAGCCAATGGTGGGGTGACAAAGAAACCGGGGATTGCCTCAAAAAGGAGGCCAAAGGGCATAAAAACCTGTGTTGTAAAAGCTGTGCAGCAGGATAGACGGCCCAATGCGTCCATAACGATCTCGAAACAGGCCAAATAGCAGGGAGGGAAAGAACACCAGCCCAGCCCAAAGAAGAGAATGGTTATACAGATGAAGTGCGGCAAAAAGCATACTGGTGATCAAATTTGCGACACTGATACCAGCCCAGCATAAGCGCCCCCACTCCAGCTGCGCGAATATCCGTTGAATTTTGCCGCGGAACAGCCACTCTTCCAGGATGGGATAACACAGCAGAAACAATAATATAGCCTGTGGTTGCCGCCAGAATTCGGCTCCGTGGACTGCTCTTGTCATGGATGCAAGAAACAACCAGAATAGCGGCCCGACGGCAACGGCAAAAAAGTACAGCGGGTCACGCTGTGGCGAGTGTTTCGCTGGATTTATCGTTGCAGTGTCGACGACAGACGACTGCATGCTACATCACCTCATCCGAAGCTTCCGGTACAGCATCGTGCTCTATCGGAATAGGCGAGTCATCCTCAGTAAGATGCAACTCGACCCGGCGGTTAAACGCACGCCCTTCCACAGAGCCATTATCGGCGATGGGATTTTCGGGCCCATATCCGCGGGCACTAAACATCTCCGCCGCAAGCCCCTGTTCAACCAGATAATCGCGTACCGCTTCTGCCCGTTGCTGTGACAGTGCAACATTGGCCGTCTGAGAACCACTGCTGTCGGTATAGCCAGCCACCTCCACCCGTAGCTCGGGATAGCGCATGAGGTTCGCCGCCACTTTATTGAGCACAGCGCGGGACTCCTCGTTCAACTCCGCCGAGTCACTGCCAAATTTGACCCCTTCAAGGACGATGGTTGGCATCAACTCACAACCTTGCGCGTCCACCTTCGTCCCGGCCACACTATCAGGACACTGGTCAAGCGCATCGGTAATACCATCGTTATCAGTATCAGGAGGTATGACCGGCACAGGCTCAGCTACAGACTCAATCACAGGTTCAGGTTCGGGCTCGGGCATCTGCTGCTTGTTGGCAAAGTTCCACACAAGCCCAACACTGAATAACTGTGAATCGGTATCATACAGATCGAGGTCGAAGCGCAGGGCCCAATCTTTCTGGAATGATAGCAGAACACCACCGCCCAGTATGACTTGGCCACTATTGCGTTGGTCTATGGGAATGCTGGATTTGGTATCCATGCTACCAAGTCCAGCACGCAGATATGTTGCCCAATTACGGTCCATTTGCGGACGCTGAAAATAGTACATACCGGAAATACCGTAGTCTCGGTATTCGACACTACCTGCGGGAAAGAGACCAGCCTTACCCAGATCAGCATAGTGACCTTCCACTGCCCAACTTTCGTTTAGATCGTACCCTAGGAAAATCTTGTATCCCGATCCCTGTGACTCATCGACACGAAATGTGGTGCCGCTAGTGTCAGGGTCGAGTCGCGATAGACCCAGACCAAATCCTCCGTACCAGCCTGGCGCCGTATCCTGTGCCATTGAAACAGTAACCATTCCAGAAAACAGTGTGAGACCTGTTGCCATCAAAACACTACGCAACCTCATTTACCTTACTCCCTGTGACTGGCACGACGACTACGCGAGTAATCGTAAACAACGAAACCAAGCGACAACAACAGAAGCAGCAACAGTACCGGATCAAACGCAGCATTGGATGCAACACTACAGCCACCAATCCCCTGCAAACCTGTACCAACCGCCTTTTCAGTAGCAACGTCTGACTGATAATCAGGCACACCATCATTATCCCTGTCCAGATTGGTGGGTGGATTAGCTTCGACACTGTCATCGCGTCCATTACTATTACTGTCGACAAAGTTATCCACCTTACCGTCACCATCGCCATCATGTCCGCCGGATTCGATCAGGTCACTCATACCGTCACCGTCGGAATCAAGATCGCGCAAATCCGGGATACCATCATTGTCGGTATCGACAAGTGAGCCACCCGTAGCGGCAATGCCATCGTCAAAACCATCGCCATTGAGATCGGTGACGGTATCTATCAAACCGTCCCTGTTAGTATCGGTACCACCGTTTTCGAGTACGTCATCCAGACCATCGTTGTCACTATCCAGATCACGTAAGTCCGGAATACCGTCACCATCGGTATCAACCAGATCGCTCGACGAGCCACCGGCATACCCCGAGACGTTCACCACCGGAACACCCGTACCGATCACACCATCGCCATCCGGGTCGCTATGTCCAGCTTCAACTACATCAGGAATACCATCGTTGTCACTATCACGGTCACGGAAATCGGCGATACCATCACCATCAGTATCGACTGGAACACCGGAGTTGTAGTTAACAATCCCGCTCTCGGCGCTGGTTTCAACCGCATCGGCGATACCGTTTGCGCCGACCGTGTAACCAGCGTCGATCTGGCCATCGTCATTACTATCCAGTATGGCCGGGTTGGCAGCACCGGATTCCGCAAGGTCAAACACACCATCGTTATCGCTATCCAGGTCGAAGCTGTCGGCCACTCCATCACCGTCTGTATCGACAACACCATCCCCTTCGAGGGTATCCGGAATACCGTCGTTGTCATCATCCAAATCGATCTGGTCCGAGACCCCGTCGCCATCGGCATCGGCACCGTCCAGGTAATCCAGCAGGCCATCACCGTCGGTGTCAGGCAAGGGTAGCGGTGAGGCGGCAATAGCATCGTCATAGCCGTCACCATTAGCATCGATGAAACCATCGACAAGACCATTGGCATCGGTATCGGTACCGCCACCTTCAACCAGGTCATAGTCGCCGTCACCATCCGCATCAAGATCACGGAAGTTGGCAGTTCCATCCGAGTCAGTATCCAGTGCTGCCAGAATGGTACCGGTCAGACCGCTGGCATCGACACTCGGTGCACCGCTACCCATGATGCCATCACCATCGGGATCGGTTCCGCCTGACTCCTTCACATCGGGAATACCGTCATTGTCGCTGTCCAGATCACGAAAGTCGTCTACACCGTCACTATCTGTATCGGCGATGGTGTAATTCAGCACGCCGCCGTCAGCGCTCGTTTCAACGCTATCTGCCAGACCATTGCTACCGAAACCAGCATCAATCATCCCATCATCGTTACTATCAATACTGTCTGGTGAGGCAATACCGGATTCTGTCACGTCGTACAGTCCATCATTGTCGCTATCCAGATCCAGATTGTCCGCAACGCCGTCACTGTCTGTGTCGGCAGGCGTATAGTTCAGCGTACCGCTATCAACGGTAGTTTCAATTGCATCGGCCAGGCCATTCGTTCCGACAGCCGTGTCGATACGATTATCAGCATTGGTATCAACTGTCGAGACATTGGCAATGCCTGACTCGATAAGATCTGGAATACCGTCGTTGTCCCGATCCAGATCAAGGAAGTCACTTACACCATCACCATCGGTATCGACATTACCTTCGTCGCTATCAAGCAAGCCATCATTGTCCGAATCAATATCCAGCTTGTTGACGATACCGTCACCATCGCTGTCACCACTACCCTCATCCGGATCGTTGATACCATCGCCATCAACATCCGGTATGGAAGTGTTGTCATAGGGATCGGTACCAGCAGCCAGTTCGTCAGCATCAGGCGCGCCGTCATTATCTGAATCAGTATCAAGATAATTCAGCGTGCCGTCACTATCGGTATCAGCGACACCCTCGGTTATATCGGGAATACCGTCATTGTCCGAGTCGGTATCTCGGAAGTCATAGATACCATCGCTATCACTGTCTATCGCACCCTCATCCGTATCCGGAATGCCATCGTTATCGGAGTCAGTATCCTGAAAATCTGGTGTGCCATCGCTATCTGCATCAGGTAATACGGATTCCACAATACCGTCAGCATCCGCGTCGGTACCTGCGGTTTGGTCCGCATCATAAGCATCATCGATACCATCAACATCGGTATCGACACCGCTGGAGTCTCCCTCGATAAAGTCGGAAATACCGTCACCATCCGAATCAAGATCACGGAAGTCGAGCGTAGTGTCGCTATCGGTATCACCGCCCCCTTCCAGCACATCCGGTATACCGTCGTTGTCGGTATCCGGATCGGAAGAGTCCGGAATCCCATCACCATCAGTATCAGCAGTGCCTTCAGTACTATCAGCGATACAATCGTTATCCTGATCGTTAGGATCAGCGTTAATCGTAATATTGGCTGAAGCACTGGCAGTATTATTGTCCTGAGTCAGTACTGACACATCGAGATTACGTGCCGTCATCCCGAGCGGACAACTACTGTTAAAGGTCACCTGAGAGGCAATTGTCTGTACTGTTGAGTCGGCAACCCCGGTAGATGAAACCAGGCGAATATCATCCACAAACAAATTGGAACCCACATACAGTCCACCAGAATAATCATAGGTACCACCAACAAACTGAAAACGGTAATCACCTGCTGTGAGCCCTGTTTTTGTGATGGTAACGTAACCAGCGGTATCATATCCGCGTTGTGCAAATAACAGCACGTTATTGGCTGCAGTATTGGTGGTCGGCCAACTATTGTCGATAAAGTTTCCACTACCATCAACACGGCGAATCAAACCAAATACTTCGTAGTGGTCACCCGTACCAACGGCCTTAAACTCCAGACTAAGCGAATCTCCATCCTCAACCGTGAATACACTACTTGTGGCATAGGGACCATGGATTGAACCATAACCATCTGTTTGCCCTCCACCTGGCGGATTCTGATCCTCAGTCGCAATATTGCCACTACTGGTCAAGGAGAGGGCAGCCGTCCCCCCGATTCCCTGCCCTGCCGCTATAGACCCATTGAAAGTAACGCTGCTATTAGCAACGGTATTTACGGTGCCCGTACCTCCTGTATAGATGGCATCAGTAGCAAGATCGATAGTAAATCCATCCAGGTTGATTTCGTCAGCACTGTCACCATACTCAGCATCGACTACAGTCCAGCCATTTTCACCATCCTCGAACCCTGAATTTTGTAGCGGTGTGGAGAAAAGAATCTTAAGTGGTGTACCGTTAACACCATCTTCCGTCTGATCGATGGAACCAATGCGATTACTGGTTACCCCATCGCCCAGATAAACATCGCTTCCAACAAGAGATATTGCGCCAGAAGCAGTAGGTGTGAGACTGCTGGTAAGAACTAACTGGTCGTTTGAACTGGCATTAAGTAGATTGAATCGGAGATTACCTTCGGCATAACTGACACCACCGCTAATAGAAACCCCACTGGCAATGTCGATTGCCCCCTGACCACCAGTATAAGTCGTATCAGTTAGACCGCTAATGCTTGGCACACCAGCTAAAACGTAACGGGATAGTCCAAGCAAACCCGCCAGAATCAGGATTCGGCCCAGGGATTTCATTTTCACCTCCATACTCAATTATGTTCCTGCTTCCTGCAAAGTTTTAGGCAACCGTAGAATCTCTTGTTATGGTTGGGTTGCTTCTAAAGTGGTAGTAATTGTGAAGTTTGTTTCAGTAGTCATAGAGATACAGCCGTATGACATAGGGAACTAACATCCGTTGTCTATTTCTAGCACAAGATGAACTGACTGCAATCAGATGGGGGAAACAGCACGACGTGTTATCGAAAAATGTATACTGCTAGTTCTGAGGAATAGATACAGGTCTGCCTGATGCCTGATCATTATGAGATTTGTGTAGCCAGTGAGTAAACTTTTCTGCCGGGATCGGCTGTGAGAAATAGTAGCCCTGGAAGTAGTCGCAACCACGCGCCTCCAGAAACTCGATCTGTTCCCTGCTGGTCACCCCTTCAGCAATGGTATTCAAACCCAGGCTCTTGGCCATCGCCAGAATCGCATCGACCAGAGAATCGCCGCCCGTGTTGCCAGGAATATCGTCGATGAAGGAGCGATCAATCTTGATAATGTCGATAGGGAAGCGCCGCAAGTAGGCCAGCGAAGAGTACCCGGTACCGAAATCATCGATAGAAAGCCGCAGGCCGAGTGCTTTGAGACTCTTCAGCCAGGCATGCACATCGTCACTCTGTTCCAGGAACAGACTTTCGGTGATCTCCAGTGTGAGACTGGAGCCCGGAAGCCCATTTTCATGCAGCACCTCTTCGACCACCTCTGCGGTAAGACCAAGCCCACGCTGACGACTGGAGACATTGACCGAGATGGACTCCAAAACACCCTGTTCCTGCCACTCTGAAAACTGACGACAGGCACGACGCAATACCCATAGCCCCAGACTGCCGATCAAACCGCTCTCTTCTGCCAATGCGACAAAAACCGCTGGAGGCACAAAACCGTGCACCGGGTGGTTCCAGCGTAACAACGCCTCGGCGCTACGTACCTCTCCTGTTTCGACATCGATGATTGGCTGGTAGTAGAGTTCCAGACTGTCCTGATCCAGCGCCAGGCGCAAATCCTGCTCCAGCTCCATGTTGCTGCGTACCTGCTCCTGCATTGAGACGGCGAAGAACTGGTAGTTATTTCGTCCCGCATCCTTGGCCCGATACATCGCCATGTCGGCATACTGCAACATGGTGTTGGCATCGCTGGAATCATCCGGGTAGAGGGTAATGCCGATACTGGCGCCGATATACACATCGCGACCGCCGATCTGGAACGGACGACAGATATCACCGATGATCTTACCGGCCACATTAGCAACATCCTCAACATCGGCAACATCCTGCAACAGGATTACAAACTCGTCGCCACCGAAACGGGCCACCGTATCGGATTCACGCACTGCTGCCTCCAGGCGCAAGGCGACCTGTTGCAGTAACTCGTCACCCACGACATGACCGAGGCTATCGTTAACGGTCTTGAACAGATCCAGATCGAGGAACAGTAGCGCCAGCTTGGTCGACTCGCGCTTGGCAAACGCAATGGCCTGCTTTAGCCGGTCAAACAACAGCGTGCGATTGGGTAGGTGGGTTAAAGCATCGTACTCAGCCTGGAAGCGAATCTGCTCCTCATCTTCCTTGCGTTGGGTGATATCGGAGAAGACGGCGACGTGCTCCTTAATATTGCCAAGGTCATCACGAATCACGGTTATGGAAAGCCATTCGGGATAGACATTACCATCCTTGCGTCGATTCCATATTTCACCCGACCAGAAACCGCGGCGCTGCAGTTGCTGCCATAGTTCATCGTAGAACTCTTTTGGATGCTTGCCCGATGCCAATATACTCGGCAATTCACCGATCACTTCGCTTGGTTGATAACCAGTTATGCGGCAGAACGCAGGATTGACCGTAACGATACGGTTGTTTGCGTCCGTCACCATAATTCCTTCGGTAGTGGTATCGAATACCGTCGCATTCAGGCGTAACTGCTCTTCTGCCCGCTTACGTGCGGTGACATCCTCCTTGATGGCAATAAAGTGCGTAATTTCGCCCTCTTCGCCCCGCAGTGGAGAGATGGTCGCCGACTCCCAATAGACACTGCCATCCTTACGCTTGTTCTGAAACTGCCCCCGCCACTCCTTACCCGCGCGAATGGTATTCCACATCTCCCGATACTCTTCCGGAGATTTGTCGCCCGACTTGAGGAAACGCGGATTCTTGCCGACAGATTCCGCCGCAGAATAGCCCGAGTTTTCTTCAAACTTCGGATTAACGTACTCAATTGTCCCGGTCAGGTCGGTGATCATGATCGAAGCCGGACTCTGCTCTAAGGCGAGACTCAACTTACGCAATTCAGCCTCGGCATGTTTCGCCTTGGTCATATTGACCCGTACACAGGCAGTACCGCCATCGCCGGTCTTGCTATCGCTGGCCAGATACCACTGGCCATTGTTCAGGTGCTCATAGTAGCTATCAGTACCTTCATCCCCTTCAGGTTTATGCTCAAGGGGCTTTTTGTCCAGTTGTGAAGCGTTGGCAATCTGCAAATCACCACGTAACACTCCCTGATTGAGGATCGCCACCTGCCAGGGATAAAACTGCTGCCATTTACGATTGTTCAGCAGCAGGCGTCCATCCTTGTCGAACAGGGCGAATGCCTCGGACAGACTCTCCACCGCGTCATGCAATCTATCCCAGGCCGTTTGCGCTCGATCGCGCAATGCATCCAGCTTATTCATAATCCAGGTAAAGGCACCGAACAACAGAATAATCAGTGCCAGCAACACCAAACTAAAGGTCTCGGAACGTTTACTGGCACGATCATAATAGTCGCCATAGGCCGCACGCAGTTGGTCGAAGATCGTCTGGCTGGGGATCTGCATATAGTCATCCTGCAAGTGGGATAACTTCTGCATACCATTTAAACCAGCAATGGTATGGAACTGGAAATTACTCAACAGCTTCTGGTTTTCCTTGCTGAGTTTGACACCACTGATTCGTTGCAGCGTTTCGCGGATTTTTTTGTTCTGGGATTCAGTGCTAAAGGTGCTATAGATCAAAAGCTCGTTGGCCAGTTCAATTACGCCATTCGCCGCCGCACGCACCTCATCCGATTGTTCGCCGTTGTCCAGCGCGTGGATTTCCATTGCCAGCGTAGGCAGGTAATTGAGCGCGTTTCGCACCAGTGATGCCTCAAACTTGATTCGCTCCATCAGCGCGAGTTTGTTCTGCAATGCGCTAAGATAGGCATCAATGCCATCATCCACTCTGGCATTGGTGTGACCATAGAAATTATTTTCGCTATCTCTTAACTGCTTCGATAAGGCATCGATTTTATGCGCCGTCTCGACCAGTGGATCGTATTGCAGTAACAGGAAGGCATTTACCCGAAACACATCGCGGTCAAGCTGCGCATCCAGTTCTTTGAGATGCAACAGGTGATTCATGCGCTGATTATGCAGTTCGATATCGACCGCACGGGTATAGAGGAACAGGCCAATAGTCACAATAGTGGCAATGAGCAACCAGAGTGTTCGCAGCAGGCTGAAATGACTACTCGCCATGTTCCAGCCTCGGATGCTCACCAACCAATGTCTTGAGGAAACCTGCGATCAGCGCAATATCTTTGGGAGGAATATCTCTGCCGAGTTGATAGCGACCCATAACACGGATGGCATCTTCCAGTTTATTTGCACCCGCATCATGAAAGAAATAACTGTAACGCGCTGCAAGACGCAGACTCGGCACCTTGAACATGTGCCGATCCTGTTCATTCTGGGTTACGTTAAACCGTCCCAAATCAGCACGATTTAACTCTGTTCGGTTATCTTTGAAGTAATCCCCCATCGCGCCCATCTTGCCATACAGATTGCCTCCCACATTAGCGCCCTGATGGCAGGCGATACAACCATAGGATTTGAACAATTGGTAACCGCGTAACTCCTTCTCCGACAGAGCCTCTTCATCACCGAGTAACCAACGATCAAAACGGGAATTAGTCGTTACCAGGGTACGCTCGAAGGCAGCGATCGCTGCAACGATATATTTCGGCTTGATGTCGTCAGCGAAAATCTCGGTGAAACGATTCACCATTTCCGCGTCCTGCTCCAGCTTGCCGATGACCTGCTCCCAATTGGAGGCCATCTCGATAGGATTATGCACGGGTCCGACAGCCTGATCTTCCAGGGTAGGTGCACGACCATCCCAGAACTGCACAAAGTTCAGGCTACTGTTATAAACCGTTGGAGTTTTAATCGGGCCTTTGATGCCGTTGATACCGACTGCACTGGGCAGATGATCGATACCTTCCCGCTTCAGATCATGGCAGGAAGCGCAACTGATGGTGTTGTCGGCGGAGAGACGGGTATCGTGGAATAGCACCTCTCCCAGCTTCACCTGTTCGGGTGATTCAATCATTGGTTGAGGTATGGGACGTATGGGCTCATGCCGCTTAGCAGCATAAGACTCCTTCGCATCCATTCCCGCTGACTTTGCCCAAACCGTGGACAACCCAGGTAAACAGATGAGCAGGATAACGAAGCCTGTATGCATGATTATTCGGTTCATGCGTTGGACCACCACCTTATATATATCTACAGGCGACACCCCTGCGCCCGGGAGACTCATCCCCAAAATAGTGCACAATCCCGTCCAACTCCCCGTGCAACAAATATTACACGATTTAGCTAAGTAAGCGATTTTCCACAAAATTATTATGGTTATAGGAGATAACCGGATGTTCTGCCATAAGATGGGGATTATCGGGAGGATATAAAAGCAAAGGCCCTTATAGTGGGGCCTTTGCTTGTTTGGCGGAGAGAGAGGGATTACTCGCCGCTTCGCGGCTCGCCCTTCGGGCCGGCCCACGGCCGTTCCACCTCACTCCGTGAGGCGGTCGAACCGGTTTATTGGATATCGAGGATTCGAATCCTCAGGCTGAATATGAAAAAAGCCCGCTCAAGGCGGGCTTTTTTCATATTTGGCGGAGAGAGAGGGATTCGAACCCTCGATACGGTATTACCGTATACACACTTTCCAGGCGTGCTCCTTCAGCCACTCGGACATCTCTCCAAAATTTCGGGCTCTTCGCCCAGGACAAAACAGCCTGTTTCGTCACGGCGGGGCACGCTGCGTGCCCCTGTATCCTGGGCCAGCCAAAGGTAGTATTCCCGGCGCCCACGAAGGTGCGGAAGATTAAACTAGATGGCCTGATGGCGCAAGTTTGTCGGCATTTCCCGCCGTGCTTTACTTTGGTGCGTCAAACGGGCATAAAATTACCCTCACCACAGACATGAAACCGGATCTCTGATGCAAACAGGACCAACCCCAACCGCAGATGCCATCCCCATTAACGAGGCTGTCACCCTTAACGGCCTGTTTCGAGCCAGATTTTTCCGTACCCCGGATGCGGTTGCCTATCGCTACTACGACAAGGATTCAGACTCCTGGCGTGAAAGCAGTTGGCAGGAGATGGCCCACGAAGTGGCCCGCTGGCAAAACGGGCTGCGCTCGTTGGGGCTACAGGCCGGTGACCGGGTCGCTTTGAGCATGCGTAACTGCCGCGAGTGGGTAATGTTCGAACAGGCCGCTCTCGGCCTGGGCCTGATTGTTATCCCCCTGTACACCGATGACCGAGCGGACAATATCTCCTTCATTATTGAGGATGCGGGGGTCAAATTGCTGCTGATCCAGGATGCGGGCCGCTGGAAGCGACTCGCCCCGGCACTGGTGGGTGCGCCTTCACTACAGTCGGTCATCATGCTTAGCGGTGATTGCGCCGAGCTGGAAGATCAGGACGAGCGCCTGATCTGCGCCGACGAGCTCCTGGTTCCCGGCGACCATAAACTCTATGCCATCCCGGAAGACCCAAACGCGCTGGCGACCATCGTCTACACCTCCGGCACCACCGGTAAACCCAAGGGAGTAATGCTGAGCCACAACAACATCCTCTTCATTGCCAATGCCGCTGTGCAGCTGGTCAACATCCGCCCCGGTTCGATCTTCCTCTCTTTCCTGCCACTGTCGCACACTCTGGAGCGCACCGGCGGCTACTACCTGCCGATGATGGCTGGCGCCACCGTGGCCTATGCCCGTTCGGTACAACAGTTGGCGGACGATCTGATGACGATTCGTCCCACCCATCTCATCTCCGTGCCACGCATCTACGAACGCATCTATTCCCGTATATCCACACAGCTAAGCAACGGACCGATGCTCAAACGCCTGCTATTCCACGCAGCGGTGTCAGTCGGCTGGCATAAATTCGAACGTTCACAGGGACGTCGTTTCTGGCATCCCAAGCTGCTACTTCACCCGTTGCTGCATAAGCTGGTTGCAAGCAAGGTGATGGAGCGACTCGGTGGCCGAATGGAACTGGCGATTAGCGGTGGTGCCGCCTTACCACCGGAAATTGCCAAAGTCTTCATCGGTCTGGGCCTGGGCCTGCTACAGGGTTATGGCCTGACAGAAACCAGCCCGGTAATCAGCGTTAATCTCCCCTTTGCCAACTACCCGGCCAGCGTTGGTCGCGCCCTGCCTGGGGTTGATGTGCGTATCGGTGCCGATCATGAACTGCAGGCACACAGTCCCGGGGTGATGCTCGGCTACTGGAACAACCATAAGGCGACCGCCGAGATGATTAGCCCGGATGGCTGGCTCAACACCGGCGATCAGGTGCACATCGACAAAGATGGCTATATTTTCATCACCGGTCGGCTGAAAGATATTTTGGTCCTCTCCAACGGTGAGAAGATCCCGCCCGCCGATATGGAGATGGCCATCGCACTGGAGCCGATGTTCGAACAGGTGATGGTGATTGGTGAAGGCCACTCCTTCCTCGCCGCGCTGATCGTTCTCGATAAGGATCTCTGGCGTAGTTTCGCCAAGGGGCTGGAGGTCGATCCGGATGATCCGGCAAGCCTCAATAACAAGAAGGTAATCAACAAGGTCATCGGCCGCATTCGAGAACTACTGCACGACTTCCCGGGTTACGCCAAGATTCGACGTGTCTACCTCAGCCTGGACCCATGGAGTATCGACAACGGTCTGATCACCCCTACGCTCAAGATCAAACGCAACAAAGTCCTGGAACATCTGCACAAAGAAGTACACCAACTCTATGCACAGGAAGACTAAGTGCAGCGGCTACCACCGCTGATACTACTGGTGCTGGCGCAGGGAAGCGGCCTGCTTATCCTGAAACTCGTCTCGTCGCTCCTGCCAGATCCCATATATATCCATCTGCTGTTGCAAGGTGCTTTCGCCGCATTAACCGGTCAGCTGCTGCGACTGCCGCGCTGGTGGTTGCCGATCAATCTGTTGCTACCTCTGGCTGTTGCCCTGACCTTAACGCTACAGCTTCCATCCTGGATCTATCTCATCGGTTTCCTGTTTTTATTGCTACTGCAGTGGAATAGCAACAGCGAACGGGTACCGCTCTACCTTAGCAACCGTAAAACCTGGCAGGCACTGGAACATCTTCTCCCTGAGCACGACATTCGCTTTATCGATCTCGGCAGTGGTCTTGGCGGCACCTTGTTTCATCTGGCAAAACGTCATCCACACGGAAAATTCGTCGGTGTCGAATCGGCACCACTACCTTACGCCATCGCCCGCATTCGCCTTGCCTTCAGCAGACTGAAGAATGTCGAACTGCGTTACGGCAATTTCTGGAATATCAATCTTGCCCCGTATAACATACTCTATGCCTTTCTCTCACCGGTACCGATGCAACGGCTGTTTGGCAAAGCCCGCGAGGAGATGAAAGAAGGAAGCCTGTTTATCAGCAACAGTTTTACCGTTTCTGACCACCCGGCAGAGCGAATCCATCAGGTCGATGATCGACGTAAAACGCAATTACACTGTTGGCAAATCGGGAACTGACTTCAAGACAAAATCAGACAGATAGGAAACCCCGAAAACCTTTTTACGGTTTTCGGGGCCATTAAGGATGGGAGTTAGTTTCCGGAAAGCGACTTCGATATCCGCAGGAAAACAGCCTGACTTTCGTCGTTCTCTGTGGAATGAACCCACTGATAATCCAGATCCAGATTCAGTCCGCTTCTCAGCACGAAGCTGCTTCCCAGACCGATCATGATTGAATTAGTGTTCAGTGTCGGAACGGCCATCGTGTAACGGGTAGCCAGCATGTCCGCGTAGGCAATGGACGCCTGGTCGCCACCATCAATACGATGTTGATACTCGACACGTGCACGCGGCCGCATCATATAAGTGTCTTCCTTGTGTTGCATTTCGACACGTAGACCCAGCGAAGCCTGTTGCGAGGTATAACTCTGGCTGGCGTAATCCAGCGAAGCTGAACCTGCCCCAGTTTCCGTTACCGACTCCAGCCAGTCTGTGGCAACATCATAACGGGCATAGGGCGACATCAGTGTCGTGTCATTGAGATACTCGTAACCCACTGCCAACGAACCGAATATCTGGCTACCAGGACGACTGGCCTTGGCAAATAGACTGCTCGACGAAACATAGCGTGATGAATCGAGATTAAACCTACCATAGCCGATCAGGCCATCGATAAACATCGCATCCCCAGGTTGGTAGCTACCGTAAACGCTGATACTGCTGCCATTGGAGATGCTGTTCGTGCCATCAGAACCAATGGTGCTTTCATCATGGGCGTATCCAATACCCAGACCCAGTAACAGGTTTTCGGAGTAACGGCGATCTGCACCAACAGTAATACCATCGGTGGTGTAATCGATAGTTGTCGAGCCATCCTGCGTATCCCTTTTACCGATACGCACATTACCGCCTGCCCAGATATCAAACCCATCCCTCTCCATCGAAGGTTTGTCGTCTGCGTTTAATACGGCCAGATTCAGATTGAGAGATTCTGTGCTCAGGATGGAAGCCAACTGTGTAACGGTCGCTATAGTCAGCTGCTCAGCCTCTGTGGTTTGGCTAGAAAGATTTTCCGAGGCACTCATCTCTTGTGCACGAATGCGGTCCACTTTGGCTTTTGCGATGCCAACACCGATAAAGCTTTCATTGTCAGTCGCCAACGCAGGTTTATTTTCTTCCACTGTGGTATCCGCCGATGAAGAGCGGACTCGTGGGGCATGGTGTAACGACTCGAGACGCTGATGATAGTTGGATAGCTGCGTGCGCCAGAATCGTCCCGCGATCTCTACCTGATCGTTGACCACGCCGATCACATCAGGGTCCTGTGTCGGATCGGGTCGTGCAGCAATAGGGGTAACGGAGTTACTGGCAGCCGATGCCACACTGGTACCAACTGCATTGGTCGCGGTTACCGTAAAGGTATATGCCGTGCCATTGGTCAATCCAGTCACTGTAATCTCACAGGCAGCAGGCCCTGCACAGCTACCTGTCAGCGCTCCCGGAGAAGAGGTTGCGGTGTACTGGGTAATTGCAGAACCACCGTCTGATGCTGGCGCGGTGAAGTTAACCGTGGCCTGCCCATCATCCGCCGTAGCAGTCACATCGGTCGGCGCGTCAGGAACCGTCGCTGTCGATGGTGTGACACTGCTAGATGCTGTCGATGCAGCGCCTGTTCCAATAGCGTTGGTAGCGGTTACCGTAAAGGTATATGCCGTGCCATTGGTCAATCCGGTCACGGTAATCGCACAGGCAGCAGGTCCGGCACAGGAACCAGTAAAGCCTCCGGGTGAGGAGGTCGCGGTGTATTGGGTAATTGCGGAACCACCGTCTGATGCAGGTGCCGTAAAGTTAATCGTTGCCTGCGTATCACCAGCACTGGCAGAAACACCTGTCGGTGCACCCGGCACGGTCAGGTAGGTAAACAGACCTGTTCCGGTGCCACTACCTACTGAAGTCGTTACGACAACATCCTTGGCCCCCGCCGTGCCTGCGGGCGTCGTTGCAGTAATGGTGGTTGCATTGACAACTGTGACGCCAGTAGCCGAGGCACCCCCGATAGTCACCCCTGTCGCACCAGTAAAGCTGGTGCCTGTAATCGTCACGCTGGTACCGCCAGCAGCAGAACCACTGTTTGGACTAATACCAGTGACGGTGGGTGCCGCCACATAAGTGTACAATCCGGTTCCAGTGCCTGTTCCGCCTGGAGTGGTAACTGCCACGTCTTTCGCACCCACTGTACCCGCCGGAGTCGTCGCGGTGATGGTTGTGGAGTTGACCACCGATACACCCGTCGCTGCAGCTCCGCCGATCGTCACCGAAGTCGCGCCACTCAGATTGGTGCCAGTGATCGTCACGCTGGTGCCACCGGCCGTCGAACCACTGGATGGGCTGATACCTGTCACCGTTGGTACTGCGTAATAGGTGAACAGGCTTGTTCCTGTTCCGGTTCCGCCTGAGGTGGTAACGACCACATCTTTGGCACCTGCCGTACCCGACGGGGTAGTCGCGGTAATAGTTGTGGAGTTCACTACCGTTACACCGGTAGCAGATGCCCCACCGATCGTCACCGATGTAGCGCCAGTAAGGTTGGTACCGGTAATCGTGACACTGGTACCGCCTGCTGTAGGACCTGCACTCGGGCTGATGCTGGTTACTGTCGGTGCAGCAACATAGGTAAACAGACCCGTGCCCGTACCAGTACCACCGGCAGTCGTTACGGCAACATCCTTCGCACCTACTGTACCTGCAGGGGTTGTCGCGGTAATAGTGGTGGAATTCACGACTGTAACGCCGGTTGCGGACGCGCCACCGATAGTCACCGAAGTTGCGCCAGAAAGGTTGGTGCCGGTAATGGTCACACTGGTACCTCCGGTAGAAGGACCACTACTGGGAAAAGTTCCCGTTACCGTCGGAGCAGCGACATAAGTAAACAGGCTCGTACCTGTTCCCGAACCCACCGCATTGGTTACAACAACATCTTGAGCACCGACAGTACCCGCCGGAGTCGTTGCCGTGATGGTTGTGTCGTTTACTACAGTGACACCTGTTGCTGCGGCTCCTCCAATCGTCACCGATGTCGTACCAGTGAAACTGGTACCCGTAATCGTCACGCTGGTGCCGCCTGCAGTAGGACCACTGTTTGGACTGATGCCCGTTACCGTCGGTGCGGCAATATAGGTAAAGAGACTGGTGCCAGTTCCTGTGCCACCGGTTGTGGTCACAGCAACATCTTTCGCCCCTGCGGTACCTGCAGGGGTCGTCGCAGTAATAGTGGTGGAATTTACAACAGTAACACCGGTTGCGGACACGCCACCGATTGTCACCGATGTCGCACCGGTAAGGTTACTACCGGTGATCGTCACGCTCGTGCCACCTGAGGTAGTGCCGTAATTAGGACTAATACCCGTCACCGTCGGTGCTGCGATGTAGGTAAACAGACCGGTACCCGTACCGGTACCACCCGGGGTGGTCACCGCCACGTCCCTGGCACCAGCGCTGCCTGCCGGGGTCGTTGCGGTAATAGTCGTAGCGTTCACCACCGTTACACCGGTAGCAGATGCGCCACCGATCGTCACCGAGGTCGCACCAGTAAAATTGGTACCGGTAATCGTGACGCTTGTCCCGCCAGTAGTGGGGCCACTGGATGGACTAATGCCAGTCACAGTAGGTGCCGCATAGTAGGTAAACAAACTTGTTCCAGTTCCGGTGCCACCTACCGTGGTCACGGCCACATCTTTTGCACCTACCGTACCCGCAGGGGTTGTTGCGGTAATGGTCGTTGCGTTCACCACCGTTACACCTGTAGCAGATGCCCCGCCGATCGTCACCGATGTCGCACCACTAAGATTGGTACCGGTAATCGTGACACTGGTACCGCCTGCTGTAGGACCTGCACTCGGGCTGATGCTGGTTACTGTCGGTGCAGCAACATAGGTAAATAGACCCGTGCCCGTACCAGTACCACCGGCAGTCGTTACGGCAACATCCTTCGCACCTACTGTACCTGCAGGGGTTGTCGCGGTAATAGTGGTGGAATTCACGACTGTAACGCCGGTTGCGGACGCGCCACCGATCGTCACCGACGTTGCGCCAGAAAGGTTGGTGCCGGTAATGGTCACACTGGTACCACCAGCGGTGGGACCGCTGCTGGGAGAAATCCCTGTTACCGTCGGCGCGACAACATAAGTGAAAAGTCCTGTACCGGTACCTGTTCCACCAGTCGTTGTCACCGCGACATCCTTGGCACCTACGGTCCCAGCGGGTGTCGTAGCAGTGATCGTGGTGGAGTTCACGACTGTAACGCCCGTGGCGGAAGCGCCACCGATCGTCACCGACGTTGCGCCGGTAAGGTTGGTGCCGGTAATAGTCACACTGGTACCACCAGCGGTGGGACCACTGCTTGGACTAATGCCAGTTACTGTCGGCGCGGCAACATAAGTAAACAGGCCTACGCCCGTACCACTGCCTGACGCATTGGTAACGACAACATCCTGGGCACCCGCGGTACCTGCAGGCGTGGTCGCGGTAATAGTGGTGTCATTCACCACGGTAACGCCGGTCGCTGACGCCCCCCCGATGGTCACACCTGTAGTCCCGATAAAATTGCTACCAGTAATAGTCACACTAGTGCCACCGGTGCTGGGCCCACTAGTGGGGCTAATGCTAGTTACAACAGGAGAACTATTTGGAGTAAAAATAAAGTTGTCGTACACAGTATCAATAAATATGCCGTCCCCACCGTTCTCTGTGATCGTAAAACTGGTTATCCCGGTCCAGTTAGTCGTAATAGTTGCACCAGAAAGGCTTGTCGTTATATTGATGGCAGAGTTGCCAGAACCACCTGTGGGGGTAAGGGTCAGGTCAGTCACTGTACTTTGACTACCTAATTGAAATGACGTGAGGTCAACGGCGCTGCTGAAGGTAAATGTGTTAAATGACACGGTAGTCGAATTTGTTAACACAGTTGCAGTCGTACCAAAAATTCCACCACCATCACCTAGCCACCAGTCACTCACAGTATTATTGGTGGAGGTCATTGTTACGCCACTGACTGTCTCCGTGACGGTATAGGTATTTACAAGCGTTGCACCTTCAAAACCGAAGGTCGCAGCAAAAGTTGATGAAGTGAAGCCGGCTAAGGATAATGCTAAGGCAAGATACCGGAACCAAACTGACAATACTGAGAGAAACGAGATATTTTTTATATCAACTTTAGTTTTCATTGACAGTCCCTTGTCAAAAAATCGAATAACAGGCAGCACACTATTGCACATATCCACTTCAAAGCATCACAACCCTGTCACTACGAAGCATCTGTCACAAAAGTCACTCATGTCACAATGTTTTCAAAATTTCACGAATTATGCGTCCATGCGGATTTGCATAAAAATCGTCTACCCATGCAAACATACGCATCTACACGACTCATAAAGTCACTTCATAGATAAAGAAGCACGCAAATACACTTTTTGCAACTTTCACAAAAATTTAAACGATTCATTCCAATATTGACCTGAATTAATCAATCAACAATCCTGGGTACCGAATAGAGAAGATGGATCTTTTCATCCAGAAACTAGCAGCTACACTTTGGGCTGGCGCCACATCGCAGATTGAATACTGAACGTGTGATGCTGGCTCTCAGCAAGTCGTCTCATTGAGAAGACGAAACCTGGAATAAACACAAAAGGACCGAACTAACCATGGATACATTTGTCGGCTTCATCTCACCTTTCCCCTATACATTTGCACCGGCACAATGGAGTTTCTGCCGAGGGCAATTAGTTGCCGTATCACAATACGCTGCACTCTTCTCCTTGCTTGGTATAAATTTCGGCGGTGATGGGCACTCCAGCTTCGGCCTGCCCAATCTGCAAGGCAGGCAGATTGTGGGGGTAGGCACAAATAAATATACCGGAACCACATATAGTCTTGCCGAGGCAGCTGGGCAGGAATATGTCACACTCACCTCAGCACAGGCACCTCTCGCCTCACATACCCATGACGCCACCTTTTCTCCGGTAGGTGGTGTTGCAGTCAATGTGGAAGTATCCACCAATCCGACAGCATCAGAGCTCACAGCAGAAAATGGCTCATACCTTGCGTCGCAACCGACTCTTGGTGGCAAAATCACTTTTGTCCCCGGCACCCCTGCCCCCACAAGCACTGTTAGCCTCGGTGGTGTATCTGCAAGTGGCGTGAGTGGAGAGGTCACAGTCGAACCCAGTGGTAGCACTTCCGCAAGCCAGCCCGTTTCATTGATGAATCCCTATCTGGCACTGAATTTTTGTATCGCCCTGGAAGGCCTTTACCCCAGCCGCAACTAACATCGGAAATTCTCTATACGCGCCATCTGGCGCGTATAGCAGCCGGAGATGACCTTATGCAAATCGACTCACTGACCAGTGCACCATTTAGCACACGTATAGGAAAATACTTAACAGTAGAAGCCGCAGAAGACGAGCTGGCATTGGAAATAAAAAGCGTGAAAGAAAATCCTTTAGCGGCAGGACCAAACGCAAAACGAACGCCGTTTACCGTCATCTTACATGGACCTGACTCACCTAATCTTGCCGATGGCCAATACCACCTGCGCACCGACGGGGAAGATGGTTGGCGAATAGAAAACATCTACCTTAATCGAATCATACCGCCAGCATCTTCCGATGGTACGGGTGCCTACTATCAAGTGATCTTCGGTTGATGAAAAAGGGCTTTATATGAATCCTTCCATTATTCGTCTCCCCCTACAATTTGACGCTATGCGTCTGCAAGCAGATCTCGAGCAGGTACAACAGTCGGCCTGGACAGCCCACTTCAATCAGCGCATATACGAAGGCGACTGGAGTGTCGTGCCACTGCGGGCCGTACCGGATAGCCCCATCCCCCACTTCTCACTACCCAATGAACGGCGACAGGAAGACACCCCTCTGCTGCGCCGCTGCGAATATTTTCAGCAGGTCGTAAAGGCATTTCAGTGCCCGTTGGCGGCGGTTCGTTTGTTACGCCTTGGAGCGGGAGCAACGATCAAGGAGCACCGCGATCCTATGCTCAGTCTTGAGCATGAGGAGGTGCGTATTCATGTAGTATTGACCACAAACCCTGATGTGGAATACCGCATTGACGGTGTTGCCGGACACTGGGATGCAGGTGAATGCTGGTATGCCGACTTCACCAAACCACACAGTTTCACCAATCGGGGTAACACCGAGCGTGTCCATATCGTGCTTGATTGCGGATTGAATGACTGGCTACGTGATCTACTGGCCGCCTGAACCACGCCGCGATATGGAAGATCATTCCGAAGACACATTCCATGCATTGCGTCGAGCGGTACACAATGATCCAAAATTGCAGGCTCACCTCTTCGCACACGAAGATCCCAATGCATTTATCGACGCCGTATGTGAACTCGCACATTCATTAGGTCACAAACTGGGGCGAGAAGCTGTGTTGCAAATCATGCGGGACGGGCATAAGGCATGGCATCGTAGAAGTTCACTATGACTTTTGAAGGATGGATTCCACTGTTCCTGTCGCGACACAACGAGCGACTCGAAGTTGAGTGGTGTTATATGGGCAGTGAACGTTTCTGCGAACCCTTTTGTCACCATACCCTGCAGAAGTTGGCCTCACGTCCTTTCAACCGCATGTTCCGACAACGCAGCGATCTTGAGACATTACGCACACGAGCACAAGAACATCCCGGTTTACCGTTACAAGGAATCGTGTTTCACATGAGTCGCTGCGGTTCCACTCTGGCAGCACAGTGGTTGGGGGCACTATCAGATAGTGTGGTGTTATCGGAACCTGAGCCACTGGACACACTGCTGCAATGGCCTGATTATGATGGCAACACAGAGATAATATCCGCCCTGCTCTCTGCACTGGGCCAGTCACGTCGCACAGATGATCGTCGCCTATTCCTGAAAACCGACTGCTGGCATATATTGCATATCGACAGGTTACTGGCCGCTTTTCCCGACACTCCCTGGATATTTCTCTATCGCGATCCGGTGGAGGTACTGGTATCACACCAGCGTATGCCAGGCTGGCAACTGGTACCGGGCTCGATGGCCGCTCATGGTCTGCACGCTCCAGATGAAGCCATGAACCATCCACTGAGTCACGGCGCCTGGATTTTATCCGTTATTCTTGATCGGGCGGCACAGGCGATACAACGCCATCCCAATGGATTGCTATTAAATTACACCGAATTAACTACCGCATTGGAGAGCAGGTTGCCCGAGCATTTTTCAATCTTGCCTAAAGCGCGCTCCAGTAATGCCGAGAGTAATGTTATCGGGCGTCATGCAAAAAACATGCATATCCCGTTTCAGCCGGATGGTGCTGAAAAGCGCGCTGCTGCCGATGCCGAGATTATTGCGCTTGCAGAACGCTGGCTAAACAAACCTTATCAGGTACTGGAGAGCCTGCGCCGCAACCAGGAATGAGTCGTTACTTGATTGCCCCCCAATTACCCGGTGCAGGTGGATACCAGATCATTCGTTCGTAAGGAACCTGCGCCTCTTCCACCATAAAACCCAAGCGGCTATATAGCTGTTTAGCAGGCAGATGATCGGCTCTTACAGTGAGTGTCACCGGCGCCATTACTCTTGCAGCCGCCACTTGCACTGCCTGGAGCATATGACTGCCATAACCTTTACCCCGTGCCGCAGGAATCAGGGCAATATCCACCACTCGAATCTCGGTTTCTCCGAAGTCGAGCACCACACGACCGATGCGCTCATTATGGTATTCCGCAACGAAATACATCGCATTGGGAAACATATCGCCATACCCTTGAGTTTGCGCATACTGCTGCATTTCGATTAGACCTTCGATAAAGTCATCTTCCGCATCAAGCAGGCGCAGATCGTCGCGCGTACTTCGATACAGACTCTCAACGAATGACTTATCCGCGGTCGCCATCGGCCGCAGGCTCAAACCACCCTGAAACTTCATACTCCCTGAAAGCATCTAAAACTCCTTCTTTTCCTGACGGGACACTTCAAACTCCAATTGTGGATTCGACCCAAGCCTATAGCGGAACTGTAGCGTCTCACCGCCAGTAAATGTCGGTCTCCCTGGCAGTGGTTGCGGCATTGTCAGGCTGGAATCGTAATCCTGTAATCGATTCTCCCCATAAACAACAATATTCGTCAGCAGATAAGGTCGGTATCTTCCATCCACCATCTCAGGAATCTGCACACGTCCGGCAGGCAAATAATCCTCATCTATTGTCTGCCAACATAAAATATTGGCACCATCCAGTTCAAATACCCTGCCGAGGTTTAACCTGTCTCGCTGAGGAGAAGGAATATCACCGACATGATCCGCAGAAACAAGGACATGCTCCTTCGACCAGTCAAGCAGACACATACCGATAGTGACAGACTGAGGGACTAATTTTGCTTCAGGAGCCTGACTAAACAGATGACGGAAAACTGAAACCTGAGGTTCATTGTGCAGACAAACCGCCATCGTTTCACTAACAATCACATCCGGGCAACATTCGGCAGGTATTTCATAACGTGTAGCGTCAGCGCAAACAACGGCATCGACATGCACGGATAACCCTAATGACTGTATCAGTGCTGCCGCATCATCAAGGCACTCCTGATGAATATCCAGCAGCGTGAATTGAACCTGCTCTGAGGAGAAAACTGTCATTAGAGGTACAGCCAATAACGCAAAAGGCCCACAACCCGCATACAACACCCTGACAGGCCGATCCGGACATTGAGCATCCGCTATTGCATCAGCCAGCCCACGAATGAAGGCAAGAGTTCTGAAGGCCTCACGGATACACATTGCAGCGAGGACTGGCGAGATAGCCAGGCCGCTATCGAGTCGCGTCTGGCCCACTGAGATATCGCGGGCAAAGTCGATATTAAAACGGGTAATACCTTCAAAAAACTCCCTCAGAGCCTGCGCCTGCGGAAGCAGGTCAACGAGTGTCCGTTCAGGGATAAGAATTTCACGTGTGATGGCGTCAAGCTCATCCCTGCCAAAAGTCATATTCAACAATCCATGTCTCTTGCGGTCGGTTATCCAGCAGCGGCTGACTCGAAAATTGGTTTACATAGTTATAGAACATCCACGCCGGAAATATAGGGATGAGCAAAGAGCAGCACAGTGTAGAACACCACCGTGATGACAAGCAGCTTGATGTCCTCTGCCAGAGCGGGCACCGCTTCCTTCACCCAAACCCCGTCGCGGCGGTTAATGAAGACCATCTCCAGCAACGCCCACACCGCAAGCCCGCCGAAGAGCACAATCGAACGGTCAAAACCGGCCTGTAGTAGATGCGCGACCGACCAAAGCACCACGCCTGTCAGCTGCGGATGACGGATGAACTGTTTGATACGTGTGGCACGCCCTGAGGCAATAAAGAGGAGAATAGAGAAGAACATCAAAATATAAGCCACCGGGTCTAGATAGCCCGGCGGGAAGTAAACAGGCTCAGGAATGATGCTGCGCCAGCCAAACACCATGATGACGATTGAAGCCAGAATCATCAGTGCAGCAATACCACCGTAAACCTTCTCACCCAACTGACCAACAAGACGCCGTCTGATACCAATACCCATCGCAGGCATCGAATGGAAGATTGTCCAAATTAGGAGACCGAGAATAAGTAGTGTCACTATCTTCTCCTAATCCATGCAAGTTACTTTACCGAGGTAACCATCAAATATTAGCCTAAGTTTCTCAACGGACAGACCTAGGTTTCACCTTAATCATACTTATTGTTCCTTAGGTGGGAATATTGATACCCATTGTCTGACAGAACCACGACCATGGAGATCTCCCACAAAAAATTCGGGAACGGTAGTAGGCGCCCAACTCAGGGATGCCCCATATCGACTTTTAACCCATGGTTCATTGTAGCCGGCAAGTTCAAGTAAAGTCGGAAACACCTGAAAATGGCTCGTTCTGTCGTAGCTGGTCGTTTGAATCTTCCAAAACTTTTCTAGAATTCCCGCATCATTGGAAAAAACCATCATCGGCACAAGACCCTCGAAATGATTTGCCCTCGGTCGACAGTGTGTAGCCAGTGTCCCATCATCAACGATATTCTGCCCATGGTCACTAGTATAAATAATGACATAACGCTCACTCCCCTCACTTTTTGACAACAGCTCCTTGAACCAGTCATCAACAATCCAGCGTATACCATTCATATAGGAATTCAGGGACTTTTCCCTGTCATTCATTGGTTCACCCGCCTCAAGAACCGGAGTGAAATAGTCGTAATTATGCGGGGGATAGCTCCTGAAGTAAGGAAAATGCATGCCGTATTTATTAAGTATGACAAAGGTCTTACCTGATTGTTTGAGTAATCCTGTTAACCTTTCAAGGGCAACCCGATCACTGTTATAGACAGTTTTCTGCCGCACCCTCATGATTTCATCCACGTAGGAAGCTTCATGCTCATTCATAAAATTTTGGTAATTGGCCCACTCCTCTGCACTCTGGGCATCCAGATAAACGTTATAAAATCCGGCCTTTCGAGTAAATTGCCATATAGAAGGCTGTTTCAGAGTCATTTGATTTTGATCAGGGATATTCTCCTTCCTCACACCTGTTCTGAGGACCAGGTTGGAATAATCACTACAGTTTGAAGATGCTGCGGCAAAACCAAAATTCACGACCCCCTCATGCAGGGAATGGAGATAAGGTGTCGTCGCTTTTTCGTACCCATTGACCTCCAGAATGTCTGCACGAATACTCTCATCTACAATCAGAATAATTTTATCAACCGACGCATCAAACGTACCAGCATAATCAACTTTGGCTCTTTTACCCTCATAAAGCCGTGCTTGTCCTGCAAATACAAGCATTGCAGGTACTCTAAAAAAGGATGGGTAACGATCAAAAAAACCATGACTATATTGCAGAGAGACAACAATAAACATCACGGCACTTAACGGAACAAAATAAGCTTTTTGGGAAACACCCAATTTCAAAAGCTGTGGCAACCGTTCAACAAAAATAATAAGTGGAATAAGGATGATCAAAAATGGTAGCGCGGCCAGACCAAAATTCTCAACCACCTCTCCAAACCACCATTGGAAATTCTCCACGATCATGGCCGTTTGCTGAAAATCAATCGGCGAGCCTGAAATATCGTTGGAACCAAAATTGAAGAGAAAGAAGAATAGGAAAATCGGTAGCGTGATTTTCCGTAGCAGACTACGGCCACTAATAAACAGCAGAATCACCCCTAGCAAACTCCAGAGAAACAGAAGCGATGACAGGACAAGCTCAACCATCCTGCCCTGTCCCCATAAATATCTAAAGGGGTAAAAGAAGTCGTGGAACATGGAAAATTCCACCAACAAAAGAACCGACACGACAGCCAGTGCAACCATTTTCAGCAAGTATTGAATTGACTCACCCTCCATTCGATACACTAGCTGGAGAAATTCTTTTTTGAATCCAGCAAAAGAGTTAGAAAGAGTTTTTTATAATATTAGGAAATATCCCCTCTATCCTGATTGCCTTTCACTACACTTCGTAATCAACTACACGACGTTCAAGGCGGGCCTCAGCCACAAAAGGCTTTATCGCTATGTGTTCTGGATGTAATTGATATTCATCAAGAGCTGTCCGGTCAGAGAACTCAGAATAAAGCACAACATCTCCACTATCCTCTGAGGCCGAATAATCAATTCCAACTTCGATCATCAATAGTCCCGGAATTTGCCCATTCAAACCCTCAAGTTTTTCTTTAATGATCTGCGCGTTTGCGGCTCTGTCATTTCCATGAGCAGATTCTTTCAAGCGCCAAATGACGATATGTTTAATCATTTCTGATACCTGTCATTCACTAATAGAACTAAATTCGGATGAATACACAGAAGTGTATGTGTGGGCAGAAGATGATTCTGCCTCTATATTGGAATGAAATGCTTTCAGACCCGGCTTCCTCTCGCCCGGTGATTCCTTTCTCTTTTCTACCCCGATACAGACTTGATGGCAAGATCGGAATATCGAGTATGACTAAACAGCAAAGTACTGAAATCCGGCCTGCGCGGGAATAACAGAAGTGAGTTAGTCTTTTACTGCCAGATTGATTCCCTCTTCCATCACCTCGGCCAGAAAACGGATCTGCTCTTCGGTGATGACATAGGGTGGCATCAGGTAACTGACATTGCCAAGCGGGCGCAGTAGTGCACCGCGAGTAAGGGCATGCTGGTAGATACGCAGACCGCGGCGTTCCTGCCACGGATAGGCTTCACCTGTTTTTTTGTCTTTCACCATTTCCACCGCGAGGACCATGCCAGTCTGGCGCACTTCGGCAACATGAGGATGGTCATTGAGGTGTACACTGGCGTCGGCCATCACCTGCGCTAACCACTGGTTGTTTTCGATTACGCTGTCCTGCTGAAAGATATCGAGCGTTGCCAGCGCCACACGGCAGGCCAGCGGATTCCCCGTGTAGGAATGTGAATGCAGAAAGGCGGTCAGCTTTTCGTAGTCGTCATAAAACGCTTCATAAATTCTGTCATGGGTCATCACTGCAGCCAGTGGCAAGTAACCCGCTGTTAGGCCTTTCGATAGACACATAAAGTCGGGTGAGATATTGGCCTGTTCGCAGGCAAACATGGTGCCAGTACGACCGAAGCCCACAGCGATCTCGTCTGCGATCAGATGCACACCATGTCGATCACAAGCATCGCGCAGCAGTTCCAGATAACGCGGATCGTACATACGCATGGAACCGGCACACTGAATCAACGGCTCGACAATCACCGCGCAGACTTCATCGGCGTGTTTTGCCAGTGCCTCTTCCATGTGCACGAACATCCGCTCAGCAACATCTCGTGCGCTTTCGCCCTCTTCCCGTTGATAGGCATCGGGAGACGGCACGGTGATCGCCTGTAACAGCAGTGGCTCGTAGGTCTCTTTATAGAGCGCCACATCACCCACGGAGAGTGCGCCGAGGGTTTCGCCATGGTAACTATTGGAAAGCGTAATGAAGCGGGTCTTTTTCGTCTGGCCCTTGTTACGCCAGTAGTGGAAGCTCATCTTTAGCGCCACTTCCACTGCGGCGGAGCCGTTGTCGGTATAGAAGCAATGATTCAAGCCATCTGGCGTGATCTTTACCAACCGCTCGGCCAGTTCCACTGCGGGGGCGTGAGAGAAACCAGCGAGGATCACGTGCTCCAGTTGATCGACCTGATCCTTGAGTGCGGCATTAATGCGTGGGTTAGCGTGACCGAACAGGTTAACCCACCAGGAGCTGATGGCATCGATGTAGCGGTTACCATCGAAATCTTCCAGCCACACCCCTTCGCCGCGTTTAATCGGTACCAGCGGCAGCGACTCGTGATCCTTCATCTGGGTACATGGGTGCCACAGCACCGACAGATCCCGTTGCATCCAGTCGCGATTATTCATTAGCGCAGCAGGTAGTCGGCAGCGATTCCGATAAACACGGCCATGCCGAAGTAGTGGTTGTTAAGGAAGGCTTTGAAGCTGAGTTGTGGATCGCGGTCGCGGATCAGGTATTGCTCGTAGAGGGCAAAGCCGGTGGCGACCAACAGACCGAGCATATACGGCAAACCAAGACCGAAGGCGAGTCCACCAACGGCGAGCAGCGCCAGGGTCAGCAGTTGCATCAAACCGATACCAAGGCGATCGAAACGACCCATCAAAATCGCTGCCGATTTCACCCCAATCTTCAGATCGTCTTCCCGATCACAGATCGCATACATGGTGTCGTAGGCCAGTGCCCAGAAGATATTGGCAACGAAAAAGATCCAGGCGTTGATCGGGATCTCGCCCATCTGCGCGGCAAAGGCCATGGGAATGGCCCAGCCAAACGCGACACCCAGGTAGGCCTGCGGCAGATGTGTAATACGCTTCATGAACGGATAGCTGGCGGCGAGGAAGGCGCCGGGTATCGCCAGCAGAATGGTGAGCTTATTCATCAGCAGCACCAACGCGAGGGAGATCAGGCTGAGTACGGCAAACACGCCCACCGCTTCAACAGGCCTGATCGAACGGCGCGCCAACGGGCGCTCTTCGGTACGGCTGACATGGAGATCGATATCGCGGTCGGCAAAGTCGTTAATCGCGCAACCGGCAGAGCGCATCAGAACGGTACCGAGAACAAAGACCACCAGTACCAGCGGGTCGGGCCTGCCGTCGGCAGCGATCCAGAGCGCCCACATGGTCGGCCAGAACACCAGATAGATACCGATAGGCCGGTGCAGCCGGGTCAGCAGGTAGTACTCGTAGAGGCGTTGTTTGATCAGTTCCGCAGACATGGGCGAGAGTGTACCCGAACGGGCGACTTAGATCAGCGCTTTGGCGGTCTTATGGCCCACACCACCAGACCAATCACCAGCACCAGAATGATCAGTTCGGCGAAGACCATTCCAGACATTCCAGGAAGTCATTAATCACCAGCGCTACGGTTTGCGGCTGTTCCATGTGCAGGTGGTGCTTCCCGTGCAGCTCCACCTGTTTCAGGTGAGGAATACAGGCCTTGCGTGAATCCCGCCCTTTCCAGCCAGTGAGCGCACCGTCATCGGCGCTGATCAGCAGTGTCGGTGCCTTGATATTGCGCAGGATGGTCTGGGCCTGTTCTTCACTGTAGTAGTGAGTGCCTGCTCCCTGCAGACGCTCGTCGTGACGCCAGAGATAACCGTCATCGGTTTTGATCATGCCACGCCGTGCAATCAGGGTTGCGGCATCACAACCGATGTCAAAGCGTCCGAGACGCTGGCGTATCTTTACCGCACTGTCTATATCCGGCCAGGGACGGGAGGGTTTTGCTCCCTTCGCCTCTTCATTAAACAGAATTCGCAGGCGCTTCACCTCGGTTTCAGCTGGGACGGCCATGGGACCAATACCATCGATCATCACCACCCCGGCGACCCGCTCAGGGACCGCTGCGGCGGTAATGCTGGCGACGGCCGCCCCCATCGAATGGCCGATCAGGGCAAAGCGTTCCCAGCCCATGGCATCGGCCAGGGCGACAATCCAGCGACAGCCGTCGGCAAGATGATAATCGCCGGATTCGGGTAGATGATCGGAATGACCGTGGCCGACCAGATCGGGGGCCAACAGATGAGTATCTTTCAGGAAGGGGGCAAGGGGTAGAAAGGAGGCAGCGTTGTCGAGCCAGCCGTGGATCGCAATGACCGGCATGCCCTGTTCATGCCACTCAAGTGCAGCGACACGGATTCCCCTGAGTTGAAACTCGCGCTCTTTTTGCATGGTGCTTCTATTTGGTTTCTAGTAATTATTTTCCGCTGAGGTAGCGTCGGTCATCAAAGGAACCGATCCACTCCGGTCGAAATAGTACCATGCCCGAGGTCAGCATGCCGGTGAAGAAACCTTCGGCAAAGAGCATCATCGGGGTAAATGGCAGATAGCGATAATAGATATCGTCCCAGTCGTAACCACCACAGCACAACAACAGCAACGAAGTGGTGGTAACCAGTAAAAGCATAGTCAGGATGGCGCAGAAAAACCCGTTGAACAGCGTGTAAACAAAGAAACTTTTGCGCATGTAGAGCTGCGAGATGCGGTAGACGAGGTAGCTGAACAGCACCGGACCAACGATCATCATCATGGCGTTAAGCGAAAAGGTCAGCCATTCGATATTGCCGTAGAGCCCCTGCCCCAGCAGCACCAGGCTGAGGGCGAGAATGGCGAACTTCCAGCCGAACATCAGCATCAGCAGGGTGGCGCCGAGAAGATGGAAATTCATGCCGGGGCGGATACCCGCCTTGATGCTCCACAACAACATCAGCACCACGGTGGCACCGAAGAAGACGTGCAGGTTCTCCTTGTCGCGTAGCTTGTACCAGGGGGCGGTGAACAGTACCCACAGCAACAGCGGCACATAGATGAAGAACGCGCCCAGGTAAAAGTAATCCGGCAACAGATGGGAAGGTATATTCACTGCGTTTTCCCGTTGGTGGTTCCTGAATAACACTACGTGTTATGTGGTGATACTACACCAAAGGGGAAAAGAAAAAAGGCCGCATTAGCGGCCTTGCGTGTGGTGCTTGCTTTCGATCAGTGTTTGTTACGGTAATCGTCGATGGCGGCGCGAATGGCGTCCTCCGCCAGAACCGAGCAGTGAACCTTGACCGGCGGCAGGGCCAGTTCTTCGGCGATATCGCTGTTCTTGATGGTGCTGGCTTCATCCAGGCTCTTGCCCTTAAGCCATTCGGTCACCAGCGAGCTGGAGGCGATGGCGGAACCGCAGCCGTAGGTCTTGAAGCGGGCATCCTCAATAATGCCGCTATCGCTGACCTTAATCTGCAGCCGCATCACGTCACCACAGGCGGGCGCGCCGACCATGCCGGTTCCTATATGGTTATCTTCGTTGGAAAAACTCCCTACATTTCGGGGGTTTTCATAGTGATCCATGACTTTGTCGCTGTAGGCCATGAACGCCACTCCTATTCCTGACTATTACAGTCAAGAATATATGAGCATTAAGCGGAGCTGTCAAGTATCAGACCGCGAAAGAGCCGGGTAGAAGCCTTCTATTTAAAGGGGGGAAAGGTCGTGGCTTCTCTGCTCGCGATAGCCATTACGCTGGCAGTAGCGCAGCAGGTCGTGCAACAGGTGATTCACCTGACGCTTCTCGTCGCGCTGGTAGCGATGGTCGCCTTCGAACTGGTAACGGGCGGGAATACGATGGCAGCCCTGGTAGGCGCTGACCTCGACCATGCGGGCATCGTGGTAGATATGCAGGCGCATGCTAAGGTCGGGCATCCACACACCGTCGATGAAGAACGGTTTGTGCAATTCGATAATCGTGGTGTAGGCACAACGTTCAAGGATCAGTATCTCCAGCGCCTGTTGCGCACCGTCCTCCGCAGTAAGCAGATAACGGTCGGCGCCCGCCTCCATCTCAGGCAACAACTGTTGCAGCAGGCGGTAGTTCTCTTCGAACAGCCACATCGGACTGCGCGGCGCTGAATGAACGATTGTGTGTGTCATAGGTTAACTCTAACACAGCAAACACACTTGACGGCAAGGCGACTTTGGACTTGTCCGCAAATAAAAACAAAAAAGTTTTCTTGACTTGAAAGTGTCGTAAAGGCAGGGATTTAGAGGGTATTACTTAAGGAGGCACGCAGTCTCGCATGAGACTGACTGAGGATTTGACTGATGCGCGATTCGCTGACATTCAATACCGCGCCAATCTCCTTGAGGTTGAGTTCTTTCTCATAATAAAGACTCATGATCAGTTGTTCTCGTTCCGGCAACTCGCTGATCGCCGCAATCAATTGCTGACGAAATTCATCTTCTTCCAGCCGCTGTTGCGGTAATGGCGCATCGTCGCTGAATTGATCGTAGCCGCCCTCATCACTTGAGGTAAGTTCATCGTAACTCAGCAAACGGCTGAACGAGGTTTCACGCAGTAGTTGGTGGTAGTCATCAAGGCTGATACCCAGCTCTGCGGCAATCTCACGATCAGTCGGTTCAACCGTGCCACGATTCTCGATTCGTTGAATCGCGGCGCTGATCTCGCGGCTCTTGCGGTGTACCGATTTCGGCGCCCAGTCGTTGCGACGCAACTCGTCGAGCATCGCGCCGCGAATGCGGATCGAGGCATAGGTTTCGAAACTGGCACCCTGCCTCGGGTCGTATTGTCCCGCAGCATCGAGCAAACCGATCAAACCGGCCTGGATCAGGTCGTCCACCTGCACGCTGGCGGGCAGACGTCCCATCAGATGGTAGGCGATCTTTTTTACCAATGGTGCATGGCGGTCTACCACGTCATCCTTGCTGGTAAATCCTTGTGCGGTGTACATCGATGGACTGGTTCACTGTTATTAGCAATCCTTTGAGTATGACAGAGGGATCGATACCCTGCCAAAAGGCATAAAAAAAGGCGGGATATCATCCCGCCTTGTTCTGGTTTAACACTGCTTAGGCAAAATAGTCGACGGCATTCGGACTCACCCTGCTCACCTGAGTGACGAGTTCATCACCGTTGCCATCGTGTTCCAGCTCACCGCCAGCATTACCACCCAGTCCGTTACGCTGATCGGCGACCGCAGCCTGGCGCTGGTTATCACCGAAGGAGTGTTGCGAAACATCGGCCTGACCGAGATTCAGTCCCTGCTCACCCAGCATCTCGCGCAGCCGTGGTAACGCTGCCTCAATGGCATCGCGGGTAGTGGCGTGATGGGCGACGAAATTGACGTGGGTTTGATCGTTATGCACCTGAATCTTGATCTCGATAGGTCCCAGTTCACGCGGGTTAAGGTGGATCTGCGCCTGCTGTAGATTGTTGCGCGCCATCCACACCACACGCTCGCCCATCGCCTGATCCCAACCGCTCTGCTGCAGAGGTACGGCAATAGACATCTGCGCAGGTAGCGTAGAGGCCGTTTGTTGCGGCTGAGCACTGTTCACCGTTGCTGCAGCCGTCGAGGTATTGAGCATCTCGCCAAAATTCGTCGCGCTACGCGTTGCACCATTCACCAGAGTAAACAGGGCATTATCACCCTTACCCTGATGCGCGCTGGCATTACCACCCTCCTTACCCAGATTGGCCAGATCAGCAGGATTCAGATCCCGCAGGCGCAAACTGGAAAACGAAAGCGCATCGTCCGCGCTACTTTCGGTGGCCGCTTCGCCTTTCACCACTGCCGGTTGCACCGCCGCCAATTTTGTCTCATCCGTTGCGGCACGGCTAACCTGTTTACCCTCCTGCTGCATCAGGGTCTGAAGCACAGCCTGAGGATTGTCCACCTGCTCCGCAGTCAGTGCATCGCTGTCCGTTTCGCTCTCCTCGTCCAGATCCACGGCGGCAACGGGCGGCAAATTCTTGCCGCTTGCGGCAACCACTTCCTCTTCCGTCGTTTCTTCGCTGGCAGCCTGTTCCTGCGGTTCGCGCTCAGTCGCCTCCTGCGATTTGGGAGTTTGATGAGTGTCGGCGGTTTCGTTCACCGAATCGCTGGAAGGCGCATCGTTGTGCGGTTCTGCGCTACGTGAGACCTGCTCAAACTCGCGGCTAAAGGCGCCGTCATCGCCATTCTTTGCACTGCTGGCGGCGGCTTTACCGTTTGCGCCGACACCAAGCAGGGCGGCAGCAGGATTGGTTTGTACCATTTGCAGACTCCTTATTTTCTTCTATCCGAATAACAGCAAGTTACGGGCCAACAGTTACTTTTTGTTGTGCAGGCTGTTATTCAGGGCATGTTCGTCATTCTCTTTCTGTTCGCGTTTATTGGCCTGATATTGCTCATCGACCTGATAGCGCTCGATCACCTTGTCCATCACCTGGGTCTTGCCATGCGCCTGCTGCCAGGAGTGACGCTTCTGCTCACGCTCATGGCGGGCCGCTTCGACGATCTGTTGTTGCTGTTTGATCGCCAGATTCAGGTTATGCAGAAAACTCTGCATCTGTTGCAGGCGCGAGGCGACCACACCGTTTGCCCCCAACTCCTGGATCTGTCGATCATATTCTTCGCGGTACTGCTGCAGTTCTGCCAGACGCTGCTCCTGCTGCTGTAAACTCTGAACGCTATGACCCAGCGCCTTTGCCGCATCCTTTTCACGGGATTCGTTAATGCGCTGTACCGGTTTTAAACGTTCCGACTTGGTCATGAGAACACCTGTTTATCGCTGCGCCTGCAATGCACCCCGGTTGCGTTGATCAACCGGTTCAGGGGTGAGCTGAGACAACATCTGCAAGTCGTGCAGACTGGCGGCAAAATTGAACGGCTTATTCATTCCCTGTTGCAGAAATTCGGCAATATGCGGACGCAGGGCAATCGCCTCGTCGATCTGGCGATCACTACCGCGGGCATAAGCACCGACGCTGATCAGATCGCGATTCTTTTCATAGATGGAGTAGAGCCGCTTGAGCCAGCGCGACGCCTGAATATGTTCGTCACTGCTAATCTGATCCATCGCACGACTGATCGATGCCTCGATGTCGATAGCGGGATAGTGCCCCTCTTCCGCCAGACGGCGCGCCAGCACCACATGGCCATCAAGAATGGCGCGAGCAGCATCGGCGATCGGGTCCTGTTGGTCATCGCCTTCGGTCAGTACTGTATAGAACGCGGTGATCGAACCGCCGTGAACATCGCCGTTACCAGCGCGCTCTACCAGTTGTGGAATGCGGGCGAAGACCGAGGCAGGATAACCTTTGGTCGCAGGCGGTTCACCGATGGCCAGGCCCAACTCTCGCTGCGCCTGGGCGAAGCGGGTGAGCGAATCCATCAGCAGCAAAACGTTTTTTCCCTTGTCGCGAAAATACTCGGCGATACTGGTCGCCATCGCAGCACCGTGCAGACGCATCACAGGGGTATTGTCCGCCGGGGCGGCGACCACCACAGCGCGGGCCATACCTTCCACGCCAAGGATTTTGTCGATGAACTCTTTCACCTCACGACCACGTTCGCCGATTAGCCCAACCACGATCACATCGGCGGTGGTGAATTTGGTCATCATCCCGAGCAGTACACTCTTACCTACACCGCTACCTGCGAACAGACCCATACGTTGACCGCGACCGACAGTAAGCATGCTGTTAATCGCGCGCACGCCGACATCGAGCGGTTCGTCGATCGGTTTGCGTGCCATGGGATTGATGAAGTGTCCGGTCAGCGGCATACGCTCACGGGTATGGAGCGGGCCTTTACCGTCGAGGGGATTACCGGCGCCATCGATAACACGGCCCAGTAATTCATCGCCAACCGGCGCATCATAGACTCGGCCTGTCGGTACCACACGGGAGTTGGGACCGATACCGCGGACATCGCCGGTGGGCATTAAATAGATATGTTCACCAGCGAAACCGACTACTTCGGTCTCCACTGCACTACCGTTACTATTTTCGATCAGACAACGTGAACCGATATCCGCCTGAATACCCTCCGCCTCGACGGTAAGCCCGACCATGCGGGTAACACGTCCTTCGACGGTGAGTGGCAACTGCTCAGCCAGACGCTCGCAGCCTGCTGCCAGACGTGCGCTCCAGCGTGCAGCGACCTGCTGCGGATCACGTTGCGCTATCTTCTGCACGGGAACCTCCCATCAGTTCCGCAACGATGCTATTGAGTCGTTTTTCCACACTGGCATCGACCCGTGAGGTATCGCTTTCGACGCGGCAACCACCACGGGTAAGCACCATATCCTCGACGATCTTCCACGGCGCGGTTTCGTCTTCTTCGGTATTCAGCGCGTCGCGCACCAGCGAAGCATCATCGGGATGGAGAAAAATTCGGATATTGCGTGCCGATGAGGGAAGCTCCGCCATCGCCTCACGCACCACGGCCACAACCTGCTCCGGATCGGTTTGCAGTTCGCGGCGAATAATCTGTCTTGCTACGGCCATCGCCAGAGCGATCAATTCCTGTTCGACCTGTTCATCGGCAGCGGCCAACGGTTCCGAGAGTGCGCGCATGATCTGATTCATGCGCTGCATCTGCGCGGCAATCTCTTTTTGCGCCGCATCGATACCTTCCTTATAACCCTGCTCGAAACCCTCTTTTTGCGCCTCTTTATGGATCGCTTCAAGCTTATCTGCGGTCATTGGTCGCACACTGTTGAACGCGTCACGCCCCTCGACCACCGGCAGTTCCCAGCGTTCGTACGCGCTCATCTTGCCGTCGATGACTTTAGACAAACTCTTCTCCTGCGCCGCCTAGCGAGATATCTCCAGCCTCGGCCATACGGCGGGCGATGGCGAGGATCTCTTTCTGCGCATTTTCCATATCGCTGACACGGACCGGGCCGCGTGCTTCCAGATCGTCGCGCAGCATCTCTGCAGCGCGCTTGGACATATTCTTGAAAATCTTTTCCTTGAGCCCTTCCTCCGAACCTTTCAGCGCCAGGATCAGGCTGTCGGAGGAGACCTCACGCAGCAGTGCCTGCACGCTGCGGTCGTCGAGATCGATCAGGTTGTCGAAGACGAACATCAGGTCTTCGATCGCCTGACCCATATCTGTATCCATCTCCTTGACCTTCTCCATCAATTTCACTTCCAGCGCGGTATCCATAAAGTTGAGGATATTGGCGGCGGTTTTAGTGCCACCGACGCTGGAGGATTTGATGCTGGAGCCTGTGCCTTCAAACTGTTTCTCCAGGATCTCATCAAGTTCCTGCAGTGCACTGGGCTGAATACCGTCAAGGCTGGCGATGCGCATCAACACATCGGACTGTAAATTTTCCGCCAACAGGGAAAGTACCGCAGCCGCCTGATCGCTATCGAGGTAGGAGAGAACGATGGCGATGATCTGCGGATGCTCGAAACGAATAATCTCGGCGATGGCACGGGGCTCCATCCACTTCAGCGCTTCGAGTCCCTTGGAAGAGCGACCGATGAGAATTCGATCGATTAACTGCCCCGCCTTTTCGTTACCCAGGGCATTATTCAAAACGTTGCGCAGATAATCTTCGTTACCTGTACCGAGGGCGGTATGGGTACCGAGGGTTTCGGCAAAATCAGAGACCACGTTGGTCACCTGACCTTTGGTCACGTTGCCGATGGTGGCCATTGCCTCACCGACCTTCTGCACCTCTTTCGGACCGAGGTGTTTCATGATCTCGGCGGCGGCACCTTCACCCAGACTCATCAACAGGACAGCCGCCTGTTCCGCTCCGCTCAGTTTTGTAGTTGCTTCGGCCATTATTTATCTTCCGCGATCCAGTTACGAACCACCTGTGCCACAAGTTTAGGATCCTCCTTGACCACCTGCTGCACCATTCCGATATTGTCTTCGTAGGCGCCCGGTGAAGGCAGTTTGATCCGCTCGCCGGAGCTGCCACCACCGCTAATACTCAACTGGTCATCGGCCAACCCACCTGCGCCAGCACCGGCCGGTAACATATCCGGCACCATCGGTTTAACCGCTGCCAGGTTACGCATCATTGGGCGCAGTACCATGAAGATCAGCAGCGCACCCAGCACAGTGGCACCCAATGCCTTAACCAGATCGATCACCCAGGCCTGCTCCCAGATGGGTTCGGCGGGTAACTCTTCGATCGCCTCAGGTTGGGTAAACGGTGCACTGGTCACGTTGAGGGTATCGCCACGCGCCGCGCTATAACCGACCGCTTCCTTCACCAACGCGGTGATGCGATCCATCTCTTCCGGGCTACGCGGTTCACGCACCTGATCGCCCTGGTCGTTGGTGACGACACGGTCATCGACAACCACGGCGATAGAGAGACGTTTGATGTTGCCGCCACCCATACGGGTGTGGCTGATGGTGCGATCCAACTCATAGTTAGTGGTGGAACTGCGACGGGTATTCTCCGGGGCACTGGGCGTAACCGGCTGGCCGTTGGCATCGAACAAAGTTTCCGGTGCGGTCGCTGTGCCCGGAGGAGTATTGGAAAGTGCACCCGGCACCCCTTCCGCCGCCATGCTTCCGGAACTGCTCTTGCTCTCGGTAACCTGTTCGCTGCGCAGGGCAGGCTTGTCCGGATTGTAGGCTTCGCTGGTCTGCTCGGTGACGGTAAAGTCGAGCTCGGTGGAAACCTGGGCACGTACCCCGCCAATACCGACGATGGGTGCAAGGATATCCTCGATGCGATCGATGTAGTTACGTTCCAGATTACGGGTGAAATCGAACTGGTCCTGATTCATCGCCATGTTGGCGTCGGATTTCTTGCTGCTCAGTAGATGACCGGCCTCATCGACCACGGTGACTCGATCCGGTTCCAGATTGGGAATGCTGGCTGCGACCAGGTGGGTGATCGCTGCGACCTGACCCTGCTCAAGCATCCGTCCAGCATAGAGGTTCACCAGTACCGAGGCACTCGGCTGCTGACGCTTGCGCACGAATACCGACTGCTTCGGCATCGCCAGATGCACCCGTGCACGTTCAACACTGCTGATGGTCATGACCGAACGGGCCAGCTCCGTCTCCAGCGCATGCTGGTAACGGGTGGTCTCCATAAACTGACTGGTGCCGTACTCCTGCTTCTGCTGCAACAACTCCAGACCCATGCCGCTACTGCGAGGCAGACCCTCGCCCGCCAGCAGCATGCGGATCTCCTGCACACGTGAGGAAGGCACCAGTACGGCACCGGTGCGCGGATCGATCTTGAAGTCGATGTTGCGCTGCTTCAGCGCACTGGCGATCTCGCCGGTCTCTTTCTCGCCGAGACTGCCGAAGAGGATGTCGTAGTTGGGGGTCCAGGTCCAAAGCACCAGCGCCACGCCAAGAGCCGCCACGGCGGCGAAACCGAACAACACGCCGAGTTGGCGCAATGCCGGCAAGGCAATGAAGCCTTCGGTGAATGAACCTACAGAGGAAGCGCTTGCGTCAGCCATAATCGTTTAACCATCCGCTCAATTAGTAAAGTATGGTCCACTACACCTGCATCCGCATGATTTCCTGATAGGCCTCGACCACCTTGTTGCGAACCTGCACCATGCCCTCGAAGGCGAGGCCCGCCTTGCTCTTGGCGATCATCACCTCTGGCAGAGTGACATCGGCGCTGCCCATCTCGAAGGCGCGAGTCAGATCGCCCGCCTGATTCTGCATTTCGTTTACCTTGCCGATGGACTGGCTCAGCATCGAGGAAAAATTATCGGCAACCGGAGTGGTCTGCTCGGCGGCCTGCGGCTTGAGCCCGGCCTGCGCTGCCGCGGCACGCAGCTGCATCAGTAACTGGCTGGTATCGATGTTATTCATCATGACCTCCGCATCGGGTGACTGCTTTCTGACGTTTGTTCAGGACTATGCATTTTGCAGGCCAACGTTTTCGTCAATGGCGTAACCTGCCTCGCGCATCTGCGCCAGTTTGTAGCGCAGGGTGCGGGGGCTGATGCCCAACTGCTCCGCCGCCTGCTTGCGGTTACCACCCTGCAGGGCCTGCATGATCAATTCATATTCGCGCTGCTTGAGATCGCTGTTCAGCTTCTCCCCTTCACCGCTGTCTGCCTGTGGTGTTTCTGGCGCGGGACGGCTAAACGACTGCTCGAACAGCAGGTCGGCACCCTCGATGGTGTCGCTATTGGCAAGGATCAACGCCCGCTGCATCAGGTTATCCAGCTCGCGCACATTGCCCGGCCAGGCGTACTGGCGCAGCAAGGCGCGGGCCTCGGCGCTGAGTTGCGGCACCGTTTGCGTACCCCGGCTACAGGCGCGCTCCAGCAGACGTTGGGCCAGTGGCACAATATCGGCGGGTCGCTCACGCAGAGATGGCAGATTCAGCGGGAAAACGTTAAGACGGTAGAAGAGGTCTTCGCGGAAACGTCCCTCTGCCACCATGCCGCGCAGATCGCGGTTGGTGGTGGCGAGAACCCGGACATCCAGATTGATCACCTTGCCGCCACCGAGCCGTTCCAACTCGCGCTCCTGCAGCACGCGCAACAACTTCGCCTGCAGACCGAGATCCATTTCTGATATTTCGTCCAACAACAGAGTGCCGCCGTCGGCCTGCTCGAACTTACCCGGGGTGGATTTATAGGCCCCGGTAAAGGCGCCCTTTTCGTAACCGAACAGGGTCGCCTCCAGCATGTTCTCCGGGATCGCCGCGCAGTTGATTGCAACGAAGGGGCCGTCGGCACGGGGTGAATGGTTGTGCATATAGCGGGCGTAGACCTCCTTGCCGCTACCGCTTTCGCCGCTCAGCATTACCGTGGCATCGCTTTGCGCCACTCGCTGCGCCAGACGCAGCATTTCGATGCTGGCCTGATCTTCGGCGACCGGCGCGCTATCGTCGTGTTCGCTCAGCGCATAACGGGAAACCGCGTTGACCAGCACATCAGCCTCGAACGGTTTCATCAGGTAGTCGACCGCACCGTCGCGCATCGCCTCAACCGCTTTCTCCACCGAGGCGTATGCGGTCATCAGCAGTACCGGCAGTTCCGGATAGAGCTCGCGTACCTTGCGCAGCAGGGTATGACCGTCCATGCGTTGCATGTGTACATCGCTGATCAGCAGATGAAAGCTCTCCTGCTGTAGCAGTGTCAACGCCGCAGCACCGCTGGCCGCATGCTGGGCTGCGAAGCCCGACACCTCCAGGGTATCCAGCAGCGCTTCGGCCAATGCCGCATCATCCTCGACGATCAAGATCCGCTGTTGCATCGCCCTTACCCCTGCGCCGCTCTGGCGGTCGTGGCATTGTTGAAATTCGACACCGCGGGAAAGCGCAGGCTAAAGCGGCTGCCCTCTCCCGGTTTTGATTCGAGCCTGACCTCACCGCCCATGGACTGCACCACGGCACGCACCACCGCCAGACCGAGACCTGAACCGCCAGAACGGCCGGAGACAAATGGTTCAAAAATCCGTTGCTGTTGCTCGGGAGGAATCCCTGCGCCATCGTCGATGATCGCCAGTTCACACCAACCTGCACGTTCATTAGCCAGCAGGCGAATCTCTTTCGCCCCTGCCTCCAGGGAGTTGTTGAACAGGTTTTGCAGTGCGCTTTTAAGCAGTACACGATTGGCGAGAATGGTATGTCTATCGCTGGCAATGGCGACGCTACAGTTCGCCCCCACTGACTGACACTCGGCCTGACCATCCGCGACCAGTTCACGTAGCAGTTCGCCAACCGCAAGCGGCTGCCGCTCGCCGCTACCGTCGCGGGCAAACAGCAGCATGTCGTTGATCAGTTTTTCCAGTCCCTTGAGCCCCTCCATCGCACGGGCGACGAAACGCTGGCGTTTCTCCTCGGGCAGACGGGCCGATTGCATCTGTGAGACATAGAGCATGGCGGAGGCGAGCGGAGTGCGGATCTGGTGGGCCAGACTGGCGGCCATACGCCCCATGTCGGCAAGGCGGCGGCTGTGTTCCAGACGGGTACGCAACTGGTGGGTATCAGTGACATCCTGAAGCAGTAACACCTGTCCCGGTTGGCTACCGAGGGGACGGGTGGAGAGAGTCACCAGCCGACCGTTATGCAGCTGCAGTACATCGTCTACCGCTGCCTGCAAAGAGAAGAGTTCGCCGATCAACTCGCGCCAGAGTCGACCCTGTAACGGGATCTGCAACAACGACTCCGCCGCCGGGTTGCACTGCACCACCTGGCCGCTACCATCCAGCACCACTACCGCTGCTGGCAGGGCGTTCATCAGTGCGTGTAGCTGTTCTGCCAGTTGCAGCTTCTCTTCCTCGGCGCTATTGCGCTGGCGGCGGGTCTCTTCCAGTACGGCGTTGATCCACACGGCCTCGCGCAACGCCGCTGCGTTGGGCGGTAACCCATCGATGAGGTTTTGTTCAGATTTGTTGATGGAGAGCGGCTGGTTCATCGCATCGGCTCCGGTAGTGTCCTGGAACTATGCGATGCAAACAGTGTGCCTGTTAATTTATGCCTTTTGTATCAAGCAGTTACGCGAGGCATTGCGCCTCGCGGTCAAAATGTTGACGTGCAGGCGATTACTCTACCCGCTGCATTTCGTATTTGCGCATCTTCTCCACCAGGGTAGTGCGACGCAGGTTAAGCAGCTTGGCAGCCTGGGCCACCACGCCATCCGCCGCATCCAGCGCCTGCTGGATCAGGCTGCTCTCCAGGTTGGAGAGATAGTCTTTCAGGTCCACTCCTTCCGGCGGCAGACTGGAAGTGATCACGCCCATCTCACGATCGTCGATGGCGTGTACATCCACCGGGGTAGACGGCAGCGGAATCGTGCTGTCACTTTCAGAACCCTCCACCTTGTACTTGGGCGGCAGATCGTTGATGTCGACGATGCCCTGCGGATAGAGAATCACCAACCGCTCCATCAGGTTGGAAAGCTCGCGCACATTTCCCTGCCACGGATAGCGGGAGAGAGAGGCCAGCGCCGCAGCGGTCAGTCGGATTGAACCACGACCTTCCCGCTCCAGACGGGCGATCAATTCCAGCGCCAGACTCGGCACATCTTCGGGACGCTCGCGCAGCGGCGGCAGGTCGATGGGGAATACGTTGAGGCGGTAGAAGAGGTCTTCGCGGAACTCACCCTTGGCGATCTGCTCTTCCAGATCGCGGTGGGTCGCGGCAATCACGCGAACATTACACTGCTGGGATTTGTTACTGCCGACCCGTTCAAAGGTGCGCTCCTGTAGCACCCGCAACAGTTTGACCTGCATCGGCATCGGCATGTCGCCGATCTCATCGAGGAACAGCGTGCCGCCCTCAGCGATCTCGAAGCGTCCCTGACGTGCGGTCAGGGCACCGGTGAAGGCGCCTTTCTCATGACCGAACAGTTCGCTCTCCAGCAACTCGGCCGGGATCGCACCGCAGTTAACCGGTACGAAAGGCCCGTCACGACGCGAGGAGAGATGATGCAGGCTCTTCGCCACCACCTCCTTGCCGGTTCCCGATTCACCAAGGATCAGTACACTGGCTTCGGAATCGGCCACCTGTTCGATCAGGTGGCGCACCTGGCGCATCGGTGAACTCTGGCCGACCAGCAGGCGCACCAGGGTATCGTTGGCCGCACTGTGGCCACCGCGCTCATGCAGGATTTCGATACGATGCAGACAGGTGAGTAACTTTACGTAACCGAATGGCGCTTCCAGTCGGGCGAAAACCCCTTCCGGCAACGCGTCCGTCTCATGTCCTTCTTCGGAGATGAGGAACAGGGTCGATTTAGGAAACTTGTCGCGAATCGCGTCGAGCTCTTTACCCACTTTCCCGCCCGCGTCACGCTCATCAAGAAAGATGGCGCTAAGCATCACAGGGTCAATCTCTTTCCAACCGCCATAAGTCGTGTGGTGCGATTTACGTCCGGTCAGAAAATTCAGAATAGCAACCAGTTCGGCCGCAGCCTCCCCCCGGTTGCTGACTACCAAAAACGGTGTATCAGACATTTTTCTTGTCCGTCAAAGAGTCAACCCTTCTCAAAATAGCACGCTATTTTCACATGTCAAAAAATTGGTACTCCATCACAGAAATTTCACTTTAATCGATGTCAAAAACCCGTTACTGCAAATATAACACCATGATTTAAATGGTATTTTAGTTGCACTTTTTATGTGGTTTTTGCACGCAACGGAACGAATTTACAACCACTTAGGTGGCAATTCCGGGCTCAAAAAGCGAGGGGGAAATCAGCGGCTGTGAAAGCCTGGATCGGTATAGGCGCGGGAGGCCTGCTGACGTTTTTTGAGCAGATCGTGCTCTTCGGAAACGAGACCGTAGGCACCATTTGCCAGGGCGGTGATCTCGCTGTCGATGCGGTTGATGGTATGGATGCCCGCCTCAACCGTGGCGCTCTCCTCCGCTGTCACGGGATCGGCAAAGAACTGTTCCAGCGCAGACTGGCGCTCAACCGCCATGCGGCTAAGCGAGTCCCATTCACCTTCCCTGGCCTGCGCCAACATCTTGTTGGAGAAGTCGACCAGTTGCTGCCACTTCGCCGTGCGGGCGGAATCCATGCTGCGGTTGTCCTCAGGCACCGACCTGCAGAGAACCGGAGGTCACCGGACGCTCACTATCGATCTGCGGCTTGGCCGGGGCGATCTCCATCCAGCCACTGAGAATAGTTTTCATCAGTGAAGCGACCTCTTCCAACAGGTTCGCATCGTCTTTCACGTTAGCAGTGAGAAGTTGCTCTTCCATATAGCCGTAGAGATCATCGAGGTTTTGCGCGATCTCGCCGCCCTGCTCTTTATCCAGGCTCATGCGCAGTCCATCGAGGATGGAGATAGCCCAGCTGATCTGCTGTGCCTTCTCTGCGCGGTTACCCTGTTGCAGATAACCTTTGGCTTTAGCGACTTTCTCAATCACTCCCTGCATCAGCATCACGATAAGACGATGAGGATCGGCGCCTGATACTGCCTGGTCGGCGTTCATCTTCTGGTAGTGCTGCAGAGGATTATTCATCGCATACCTTCCTTCTTTCCGGTTTGTGGTGGTGCCGCCAGTCTGTTGCTGACGCCTTTAAATTCATAGTTAATGTATCGTCCGCAAACGCTAACGCTTTACCCTTTACTTAGTCGACGATGTTGCGCCGGGCAGTGCCGCCAGCTGCGACGCCAGATAGGTACTAGTCGATTGCATCTGACCAATCAGGGTATCCAGTGCGGTGAACTGGGTGGTGTAACGTTGCTCGATAATCGCAAGTCTTACCGCCAATCGGTCCCGCTGTTCATTGATGTCGTCGAGACGGTTGTTCAGACCGTCGGTTCGTGCAGCGATAGTACTGTCACTGGCGAGATACCCATCCAGCAGTGAATTGATCTGGTCGGCGATGCCGCGACTGAATACCACGCTGCCACGACTACCTGTGGTGGTTCCCTCTATCTTCAGGCTCATCCCTGTGGCACTACCATTACCGGTCAGGATCTGACCGCTACCGGTAGCGGTAACGCCACCAATGGTACCTGCCACATCCACACCGTTGGTGCCGGTGGCGACCGAAAGCCCCAGGCTGCTAGCAGTATTGGTATCGACGGTAACAATCTCAATGGTGGAGTCACTACCGTAGGTATTGGATGAAATTTCAAAGTGGTCGGTGACGAAGCTGACGTTCACACTGACCCCAGCATTTTTCAGGGTAGTGTCGCCGTTGATTCGGCTCTGCAGCTCCACCGCCAGCTCGTCGCCGCTGGTATAACTCTTCTGGGTCAGCGAAATACTGGAGGATTGAACACCGTCGACCTTGATCACGAAGTTGTCGTTATTGGCATCGACAGTCAAAGGAAAACCCGATGTCGCGGCACCGGTAACGGTCGCCTGGGTGGCCAGCTGCGTGATGTTAACCGCGTATTCGCCGATGGCCGTATTCGAAGTGGAATCGACATAGCTCACCAGTGAGTCATCGGTGGTCCCGACTGCGGCGAAGAGCTTGCCGACCACGGAGTAGTCGCTACTTAATGCGCTACTCAAGGTAGTTTCATTCAGACTCAACGTGCCGTCAGCCTGGGTGGTAATACCGAGGTTGACCAGTGAGGTGTAATTGCCGGTCAGGCCACTGACGCTGCTGGAGAGAAGACTGCGCACCTGGCTGGTGACGGTACGGGCGATAGAGTCGCCCAGCAAAATGCCCGCTTGACCAGTACTGGCATCATAGCTGGTCAGGCTGCTGAGGGTTTTCATCATGTCGTTGTAGCTGGTGACGAACGACTGCACCTTGCTGGTGATACCGCTGGTGTCACGAGCGACCGAGATACTGACCGGGGTACCCGAAGTCACATCCTTCAGGTTCAGGGTCACGCCCTCAATCACGCTGGTAACCTGATTCGAGCTACTGGTAACGCTCAAACCGTTAACACTGAAACTGGCATCGACAGCGGCAACGGTCTGGCTCATGTTCTTGCCGGTACCCAATGCGGCGGTCGGGTCGTAGGCCAGTTGCGAAAGACCTGCATCGTCAAGGTTATTGGCATCGGTGGAGTCACTCACGGTGACCTTGATGCTGTTGGCTGCGCCGGAATCGTCCGACTGGAATACCAGACGATAACCGCTACCGTCGTTGACGATGCTGGCACTAACACCAATATCGGCGTTGTTTACCGCGTCACGGATGCCGACCAGGCTGTTGTCGCCCGAGGCAATATCCACGACCTGAATCGATTTATCCGCATTGGCGGTGAAGGTGTTGCCACCACTGTCGTAGGTACCAAACTGGAAGGTCAGGCTGCCGGTACCGACGCTACTGCTGGTATCAGTAAAGGCCTTGGAGGCGATCGAATGCGCCGCTGCCAGAGTGGAGACTTCTACGCTGTAATTGCCGGAAATGGCGCTACTGGTGGTACTGACACCGACCACACTGCTGTCGGAGCTGGTGGCCTTGAGTCCCAGGAAAGCGTTGACATCGCTCAGACCTGAAACGGTGGTTTGAAAACTGGAAAGTGCTGATTTCAGCATGCCGTAGGCGGAGAGTTTCGCCTGAACGGTAGCTTCTTTAGTGTTGAGTCGGTTTTCGACCGGCGTGCGTTCCGCCGTGACCAGTTGGTCGACGAGTGATGCGATATCTAAACCGGAACCGATACCGGAAACACTGATGCTGGCCATATCCAACCTCAAAACCGTTGTGATTACTTCAGAGTAGCCAATACCCTGCCGAGTGCCACGACATTACAACCAAAACCAACCGTGTGCGGGTCAGGATATTGACACCAGTCTTGCTACACAGCTTGAAGTAGCAAGACTGGTGCCAGATATCAGGCCTTCTCTTTCAGAAACAGCCCTTGCTCTCCTTCGCCCATACTCTTCAGATGTCTGGCCAGGGCCAGTACTTCTTCAGAGGGTATCTGGCGAATGACCTCATCAGTTTCGGAGTCGACCACGCGAATCACGGTATGACCGCTGGCATCGTCGACATCGAACTGCAGGTTACGCTGAACATTCTGTACATAACCGCTGAGGTCCTGCAGCGCCTGCTCCAGGTTTGCTGAAGCGGATGCTTCACCTGCGCTTCCGTTCCCGCTGGCTGCGTCAGGAGCCTTGCCGTTACCACTGCCCGAATTGCTAGTCACGACAGCGGCTGTGGCAACAGCCGCACCCGTGGCAGGTTCTGATTGGTGAGCAGGAGCTGCAGACGGCGAGCGTCTGGCCCCTAGTGCAACGGTGTTATTCAGTTCCGTTTCCATTGTCATCACCTAATCATCTAACCGTTAAACCCCGGGGCGTTGAACGCCCCGGGACGCTGGTTAGTGCCACGGTTACTGCAGCAGTGCGAGAACGCTCTGCGGCTGGGCGTTGGCTTGGGCCAACATCGCGATACCGGCCTGTTGCAGGATCTGCACACGGGTCAGGTCAGCCGTCTCCTTGGCGAAGTCGGTGTCACGGATACGTGACCGGGCTGAGGTCATGTTTTCCGCGGTAACTTCGAGGTTGGAGATGGTGGACTCGAAACGAGTCTGTACCGCACCCAGTTCAGAACGCAGACCGCTCACCTGTTGCAGGGCGAAGTCCAGTACCAGCAGTGAGTCGTTGGCGGTAGTACCGGTCAGTACATCCACACCGTTGAGGGTATGGTCGACTGCGGCGATAGCGCCAAGGCCCAGTGCAGCAGCATCGGTACCGCCGACGGTGATAGCAGAGCCCACGTCGGTGGCGAGGATGATACCCAGGTTGTAGGTCTCAGCACCGCCGACAACACTGCCAGCATCGGCAGTTACTGCGATATCGCTGGAGCTGCTCAGGGTGAGAGTGGTCGCGGAAGCGGCAGTTGCGGTTACACCGGTCTGGGTGGTGAAGTTATTCAACTGGGCAGCAACCGCAGTAGCATTGGCACCGGTGGTAGAGTTGAAATCAACGGTTACACCGTTGATGGTGACCGATGCAGTGGCGGTACCAGTCACAGCGGTACTGGCCAGAGCAGCTGTGGTAACAGTGGTATCACGCAGTGCCTGTACACCATGACTGGCGTAACCATTGTTGATGGCACTGACCACGTCGCTCACAGTGGTAGAGGTGGTCAGGTCAACGGCGATACCGTTGAGGGTGATGTCGGTCATAGCGGTAATGGCGCTGGACAGGACCGCCGCACCGGTATCGTAAGCCGCACCCAACTGCGAACCACGGCTGTCTACGCCGGTAACCGAGATGGTCTGGTTCTGGTTGGCACCCACCTGGAAGGTCAGATTGCTCAGAGAGCCGTCAAGGATGTTCTGGCCGTTGAACTGGGTGGAGCTGGATACCCGGTTGATCTCGGAGATCAGCTGGCTCACCTCGTTGTTCAGCGCCTGACGGTCTGAAGATGAGTTGGTGTCGTTGATGGACTGCACCGCCAGTTCGCGGATACGCTGCAGGTTGCCACCGACGGTGCTCAATGCACCCTCTGCAGTCTGGGCGAAGGATACGCCGTCGTTGGCGTTACGAATCGCCTGGTTCAGGCCGCGGATCTGGGTGGTGAAGCGTTCGGAAATCGCCAGACCGGCCGCGTCGTCCTTGGCGCTGTTGATGCGCAAACCAGAAGACAGACGCTGCATGGACACGGCCATGTTGGACTGGTTCCGGTTCAGGTTGCGCTGCGCGGTCAGCGACAGGATGTTGGTGTTAATAATCTGGGCCATGATTCTTTCTCCTCTCCCGCCGCACTCCGGGCGCAACGGGAAATGCTTTTAACTCTGGCGGATATATCCGAATTAGATATTCACCGCCTCCGGTCAAAAATATCGGCCCCTGAGAGAAAAACTTTACCCCTGGAAGCGAAAAAACCCTCTCAAATTTTATCCTTAAATATCAAGAAGTTGAAAACATTCAAAGTGAAATTTTCCTAGGGGACGCCTGCAAGGGCTGTGGCATGTAAATTGCTGTTTTCACTGAGAGCGTCAATATTTAATCGATACACGGCAAAACGGAGCGGAAGGGCCTGATATGAATAAACCAACCCCCACCCACGAACCAAGCCCTGGCAGCACGGAAGAGCTACTGGAACTGGCCGAACTACACCTGCGTGGTGGTGACCTGGCCAGGGCCAGTGAGCTGTGCCAGCAGGCACTGACGAACGATGCGACCAATGCCGAGATTTACAACCTGCTGGGATTGATCGGCCTGCAGGCGGGACAGAGCCAGCTGGCACAAGAGTTCTTTCTCACTGCAGTAACCTTTGAACCGAGTCGGGCACTGTTCCATCGCAATTTGGGGGCAGCCAACTATGCCCTGGGCGATGATAAAAAAGCCGAGACCCATTTTCGTAAGGCCCTGAAACTGGACCCGAATGACAGTGAGGCGCTGCTCAATCTGGCGCTGATTCTCAAATTCAATCAGCGCACCGATGAGGCACTACCGCTATTGGAGCAAACGGTGCTGGCACGCAGGACCGATCCCGTTGCCCTGAGCCAGCTGGCGGATCTGCACTTGTCTCTACAGCACTTCGCAGATGCTGAGAAGATCGCCCGAGCCGCCGAAAACATCTCGCCCAATAATCCTCTCAGTCTGAATGCCCTGATGATATCCACCCGCTATCTGGGCAATCCTCTGGAATCGGCCTTCTGGGGACATAAGCTAGTTGAGGTGGAACCGCTCAAGGCTGCCAACTACGCCAACCTGGCAAAGGCCTATATCGATTATGGTAAAAATCAGGAAGGCATCGAGCACGCCCGTCGTGCCCTCCAACTTGATCCTGACGATGCTGAAGCTCACTCGACACTCTCAGCTGCTATCGGTGTAGAGGGAATGTGGGACGAAGCATTGCAACACACTGATAGAGCTATCGCCCTTAAACCGGAAGAGATCCGTTATCTAGTACAGAAGGCAGGCCTGTTGCAACGCATGGGACGCAACGAAGAGGCGTTCGAACTGGTACAGCCGATGATTAGCGGCAAACAGCGTATCAACACCGATGCGTTGCATATCTACATCACCCTGGCTAAACGCTTCAGTCATGACAAACAGGCCGATAAACTGATCCGCAATGTACTCAAGGTTGGCAACCTGCCCGATGCGGTGCGCATGAGCCTGTCATTTATCGCCGGTGATTTCTACGACAGTATCGGAGAGTACGACAGGGCCTTCGAGCTGTTCAATACTGCTAACAGCCTCAAGCCACTTAAATACGATCGTGCCAAGATGGAAGAGCTATTTGATCGTTACATTGCTACTTTCACCAGTGAGAATCTCAGGAAAATTCCCGCAACCACACATGGCAGCGACAAACCGATCTTTATCATCGGCATGCCCCGCTCCGGTACCAGCCTGACCGAAAAGATCATCGCCAGTCATCCTGAAGTGTTTGGTGCGGGTGAACTGGCTGAAATTCGAAATATATGTGAAGGCCTGCCACAACGACTGGAAGATGAAACAACATTCCCTGAATGTGCCACAAATATCTCAGCACAACTGATGGACGAACTCGCTGGCGACTACCTGAAATTTATCGATGGATTAAATGAAGAAGGACTGGCACACGTCACCGATAAAATGCCGCAGAACTTTGTCTTCCTCGGCATGATCAGCAAGATGTTCCCGGATTCCAGGATCATCCACTGCATGCGTAACCCTATCGACACCAGCCTCTCCTGCTATTTCCAGAACTTCGGTGCGGCAGGACTGGACTTCACCTATAACCTGGATGATCTGGTGCACTACTATCACCAGTACCTGCGCATCATGGAACACTGGGAAAAAGTTCTACCCGGGCGGGTCTATCACCTCAGTTACGAGACTCTCACCGCTAACAGCGCCGAGGAGATCCCGAAACTGATCGAATACTGTGGACTGGAGTGGGATGAGGCGTGCCTCTCACCGCATAAATCGAAACTGGTGACCAAAACCGCCAGCTTCGACCAGGTGCGCAAACCGATCTACCAGAGTTCACGTGAACGCTGGCGCAACTATGAGAAACATATCAAGCCGCTGCTTGATGCCTTCGGCGAGGAATAAAACAAAGCCACGGATTCCGTGGCTTTATTTCTTAAATATAGTTAAACAGAGATAGATTCTGCACTCTGGTGAAGGCCTTCTGTGACGCTTCCAACCCAACCAGTTGCAGATTAAGGCGACTGATCGCCTCGGCGTAATCGAGGTCGTTCAGGGTGGAGATACTCTCATCCACCTGCAACAGGAAGTTCTGACTATTGTTGTTCTGATCATCTACCGCATTGAGTCGTGAACCGACATCGGCACGAATATTTAACACATTGGCCAGTGCCTGATCGAGATCGACAAGTGTGCGATTAACGGCATTACCCAGCTTTGCCTGAGTATTAGTATCCGTTACCGGGGTTTCAAACGCCGTGATCAGGTTATTGATAGTACTGAAGATATCCTGCTCGGTACTCGGGGTTACGCTGAAGGTGTCGGCATCATTGGGTGCACCACTGACCGATACCTGAATGCCGTCGAAGGTAATCGCCGCGCCATCGCTATAGGCGGTCGGGCCGAGTACCACCGCACCACTGACGTTATCCGTTACGGTATATTCATCCGCCACGCTATCGCCATTGTTATCGGCGAAACTGATCGTATAGTCATGTCCGGTATAGAGCGACTTATCCACTACCGAACCAGCATCGATCACTCCGGTTCCCGTGTGGACAGCCTCATTGGTACGGAAAACACCGTTACCATTCAGCACATTCATAAACACTTCGTTACCGGGATCGGCATCGGCGATACGGCGGCTGGAACCAATCTGTAGAAAACGCTGACCGCCATCACCGTCGTACTGGAAACCGGTCGCGGTCTGGCTAAAGGGCATGGTCTGCCCCTGGTTACCGGAAAATAGATACTGACCGTTATTGTCGGTACTGTTAGCCAGCCCCATCACTTCATCGAGGATCTGGCGCAGTTCCTTGGCCAGGGATTCGCGATCGCTATTACTGATGTGACTGTTATTACCGTAAACCGCGAGCTCACGCACTCGCTGCAGCTGATCGGTCACACCGCTGAGGGTACCTTCTTCGATACTGAGGCGCGCCTTGGCTGCATCGGCATTGACCAGATAACGTTCGGTCTGACTGCGTGACTGTTGCAGGCTGAGGATCGCCGCGCTGGCGACCGGATCATCGGAAGGATTGACGATACGTTTACCCGTGGCCACCTGCATCTGCGTATGGCTGAGTTTGGATTGCTGATCAATGATTGAATTGACCGCACTCAGTTGCATCTGGTTTGTGGAGATACGCATAATCTTACCCCAACGCATCAAGTAATGAGTTAAATAACGAACGTGCCGTCGAGAGCACCTGCGCGGTCGCCTGATAGGCCTGCTGATAACGCATCAGATCGGCGGCCTCTTCATCCAGATTCACACCGGAAACACTTTCGCGACGAGCCGTTGCCTGATCCAGCATGCTCTTCTGCGCGGTACCTGCCACATCGGCCTGGTGAGTGCGGGTACCGACCATGGAAACCAGCTGGCCATAGGCACTCTGGAAATCTGCGCTCGCTCCCCCGCCATTGTCGATCAGGGTGCGTTTGGTCTGAAGTGCCGCCAGCTCCAGCGCGTTACGGTTATCACTGACCGCACCGGTATTGCGCTCCAGAGTAAACGTGTCGCCGCTTAGCGGAGTGCGGCTGATGGTGAACTGCATACCGCTGTATCCGATGGTGGTGTCCACTCCGGGCACATAGGCAGTCGGACCGGAAACCAGGGCACCGCCAGAATCAAAAATTTCATACTGATCAACATTGGGCTCATTGGCCGGCACACTGGCAGAAAAGACAACGGTATATGAACCGACCGTGTTGAATACCGCATCGGTGACGTAGTTCGGATCGGCAGTATTAGTAATTCGCTCACCCTGAGTGATGAGCGCATCACCACGATTGGAGGCGCTGTCAAAGGCACGTACCGCACCCGCGGCAGCGATATCGGACACATCGTTAACCAGCACACCAATATCACTGGAAGCGGTACGGGTCGGACGGATCTCGAAGGTATCACCCGCTGTCAATGCATTGTTGATGGTGATGGAGAAACCTTCTGCCGTAGTGTAGGTATTTCCCAGCGGCGCGTTAAAACTGTCAACCAGGGTATTATCCGGCAAGCTATAAAGATCGAAGTTGTCGCCACCGAGGTAACGCAACTCATAGTCCTTGGCCTTTAGCTGAGTCACATCGGTAATCGTCGAGGTCACCGCCGTGGTCGATGAACCACCGACAGAGTTACTGGCGTTATACAGCACCGGCACATTGTCAGCGGCCATAAAATCGGTGAAGAAATTACCACCAAGCACATCATTCAGGGTCAAGCCCTGCACGTGTTGAGCATTGAAAGTGGATGCCAGTCCCACCGCAACACGTCCCAACTGGTTGAGTGCAGGATCGAGAATTTCGTCTTTAAGCTGGAACAGCCCGCCCAGTGTGCCGCCGGTGATCAGCTTGGTGACATCGGCACCGGTGGTACTGCTACCCGAGGTGAGCTGGATAGCGATCTCCTGCGGGTCAAAGGTGTCATTGGAGACAAGGAATTTATTGGCTGTACCGCCGATCACCAGCGCCTGCCCCTTGCCGACGAAGACGTTCATCGCACCATCATCCTGGATAGTGGTGTTAACGCTAACTCTCTCCGCTAGCTGACGCAGCATTTCATCACGCTGATCGAGAAGGTCATTGGGCGGCTGACCGAAGCTCTGCGTTTCCAGCACGATCTGCTGGTTGATGGAGGCGATGGAACTGGCCAGACCATTGACCTCATCGATGGAGTTGGTGACATCGGTGATCATGGCCCGATTCAGATCGTTGAGGCTGTCGTGCATATACTTCATCCGCTCGGTCAACGATTCGGCGGAGGTCAGCAACACCTGACGCGCCGGTGTCGAGCCGGGGGCATCGGCAACCGCTTGCACAGCGTTGAAAAATTCCTGCAGTGTCGGGGTGATCCCCGCTTCACTGTCCGCCAGTAGATTATCGACGCGGCTGGCGAGGTCGTAGTAACTGTTAAGGGAAGAGCTGATGCTGGTCTGCACTCGTACCTGATCAACGATGAACTGATCGTAGACCCGCTGGATGGTCGAGACCTTAACCCCGGCACCGACGAAACCGTAACCGAAACCTTGCGGATTGAGGGTATCGAGCTGGGTACGCTGACGGCTGTAGCCCTGGGTATTGGCGTTGGCGATATTGTGGCTAATGGTGGTCATCGCACGCTGGTACGAAAGCAGTCCCGATGTTCCGATTCCAAAAATGTCAGCCATCTCTTAAGCCTCGCTATCTATCATGCGAACGCCCCTCCTCAGGAGGTTAGCGTCCCGTCGGCGGGAAGGTTTAGCCCTTCCCCCGCCTGAACCAATAAGTCACTGTTCAAAATGCGTTTTATCTTGCCGGCATAGGCCGGGTCGGTGGCATAGCCCGCCTTCTGCAACTGCTCGGCGAATTCACCACCACTCTCTGTCGCCAGCGCATCGCGGTAGCGACCGCTGTTTTTCAGGAAGGAGGTGTAGTCGGCAAAACACTCTTCCAGCGAACCATAGGAACGGAAGCTGGCTTGCTCGCGCACGGTGATGCCGTTGCGATACTCCAGTGTCGATTTACCAACCTGCGCTCCCGACCACCGTGAGTCGGCCTTGATGTTGAACAGGTTGTAACTGCTGCGGCCATTGGCATGACGGAGCACCGCTTTACCCCAACCGGTTTCCAGTGCCGCCTGGGCCAGAATCGCTCGGGGATCGATGCCCAACTTCTCGCCCGCCTTTTTCGCATGAGGCAGCAACGTATTAATAAATGTTTCCGGCGAATCGAAATGCGTTTCGGCAGAGACTTCAGCCGCGTTCGCATTCACTGCGGGTACTGAATGAGTGAAGGTATAGTGACTGCGTGCAGGTGCCGATTTATCCAGTGGCGAAACATCCGCCGCCGTTTCGGTATCGCCGCTCTGCTGCGGCATCGTTTTTTGCATCTGCTGCACCAGCAGTTTGGCCAGCCCCATGCCATTACCGCCTTCACTCAGACTGAGACTGATCTGTTTGTCGTACATATCCTGATAGAGACGGGTCTGATCGTTATCGAACAGACCGCCCTCTTCGGCACCGGCCTCACGCATACTCTTCAACATCATCTGCATGAACAGCGCCTCAAACTGACGGGCAACCTTTTCCAGCGCCTGAGACGGGTTCTTGCCCGCCTCGCGACGTAACGCAGTCAACTCATTGAAGTCGACGTAGCTGCTGTCCTGGACACTGTTGTTAATCATCGCTCAACCTAGATCACGATCAGTTCGGCGCGCAGCGCACCGGCCTGTTTCAGTGCTTCAAGGATCGCCATCAGGTCACCAGGGGCTGCGCCTACCTGATTGACCGCACGTACGATCTCATCCAGATCCACACCGGGATTGAAGACGAACATGTGCTTCTTCTCTTCTTCCACATTGATGTTGGAACGTGGCGTCACGGCTGTGGTACCACCGGAAAGCGGTCCCGGCTGACTCACCTGGGTATCTTCGGTAATCGTCACCGTCATACTGCCGTGAGTGACTGCCGCGGGCATTACCTTGACGTTCTTGCCGATCACTACGGTGCCGGTACGCGAGTTGACCACGATCTTTGCCGCCGCCTCGCCGGGAGTCAGACTGAGGTTTTCCAGCATGGCGACGTAGGAGACGCGCTGTGCCGGATCGAGCGGCGCGTTGACCTTCACCGAGGAGGCATCCAGGGCCTGAGCGGTACCCGGACCGATGCTGGTGTTGATCGCTTCGGCCAGACGATAGGCCGTAGTGAAATCGGCGGTGTGTAGATTCAGGGTCAGGGTATTGCCCTGCGCAAAACCACTCTCGACACCCAACTCGACTGTTGCGCCGTTAGGGATACGACCAACACTCGGCACGTTGACGGTAATCCGCGAACCGTCACTGCCCGAGGCACCGAAACCACCGACAACCAGATTACCCTGCGCCAGTGCGTAGACCTTGCCGTCGACACCTTTCAACGGAGTCATCAACAAGGTACCACCACGCAGACTCTTGGCATTACCGATAGAGGAAACCGTGACGTCGATGGTTTGCCCTGGTTTGGAAAACGCAGGCAGATTGGCGCTAACGGAAACCGCCGCCACATTCTTCACCTGCGGATTGATATTCGAGGGGATAGTCACACCGAGGCGGTTCAACATGCTCTTCAAACTCTGCACAGTGAACGGCGTCTGACTGGTCTGGTCACCACTGCCGTCAAGACCGACCACCAGACCATAGCCGAGTAGCTGGTTCTCACGTACCCCGGCAACCGTAGCAAGGTCCTTGATCCGTTCTGCCTGAACCGCGCTGCTCAACAACAGCAGAATCATCGCGGTAACTGTTTTGATGTTCATGACCGTCTGCTCCTAGAAAGGCCACAGCGGGCTGTTAAAGAATCGACCCAGCCAGCCCTGACGGTTGGCATCGGCGACTGCACCATTGCCGCTATAGAGTATTTCGGCATTGGCGACCTTGGTCGAATCGATAGAGTTATCCGGTGCGATATCCTCCGGGCGAACGATGCCGGAGAGGCGGATATATTCATCGCCGGTATTCAACGTCATGCGCTTTTCGCCACGAATCACCAGATTGCCGTTGGGCAACACGTTAGAGACAAACACGGTAATGCTGCCGGTGAGGCTGTTGCTCTGGGCACTGGCGCCGTCACCGGTAAATTCGTTGCCATTGACGGCGCCGGCATTAAGAATGTTGTTACCGTTATGCAGCACTGGCGCACCGAATATCGTGGGTGTGCCGAGAGAAATAGTGCTGTCCTTGGCGGTACTGGTGGAGGCCTTTTTCTGCGCGTTGGTTTTTTCGGTCAGGGTGACGGTAAGCAGATCGCCAACACCGCGGGCACGGGAGTCCTCGAACATATTGCGGGTGAAGCCGGCCTGGTAGATCGAACCGTTGGTGGGCCGCGGCGCCTCCGCTGCCACCGGGAACGCCGGAGCGAAACCGGCGTCGTGTTCCGGCACCGTGCCGCAGGCAGTAAGCAGGATCACTGCACCGACCACCGCGAATCGTTTGATTGTCTCTGTGCCTTTCATAACCATTTACCTCGCAATGCGCCTAAGCTCAGATGTTGTTGTTGATGTACTGCAACATCTGGTCGTTGGTGGCGATCGCCTTGGAATTTATTTCGTAGGCCCGCTGGGTTTCGATCATGTTGACCATCTCCTCCACCACATTGACGTTGGAGGTTTCCAGCGCGCCCTGCATCACCGTACCGATACCGTTAAGGCCCGGGTTACTCAGTTGCGGTGCGCCACTGGCAACAGTCTCCTGAAACAGGTTCTGACCCAGCGGTTGCAGACCGGCGGGATTGATAAAGTCGGCCAGCTGGATCGTGCCCACCTGGGTCGGCGCGGTGTTACCGGTTTCCATCACCGAGACCACGCCATCCTGACCGATGGAAACGCTCTGCGCGCCAGATGGAATGGTGATCGCCGGTTGCACCAGAAAACCGCTGGAGGTGACCAGTTGTCCCTGGGAGTCGATCTGGAATGAACCATCACGGCTATAACCGAGCGAACCGTCGGGACGCAGGATCTGGAAGAAACCGCGACCTTCGATCGCCACGTCCAGCGAGTTACCGGTCTGTTCGATACTGCCCTGGGTATGCAGTTTTTCGGTGGCCACGGTGTGCACACCGGTACCGCGCATCAGGCCGGAAGGAAGCACCGTATCCTGACTGCTCTGCGCACCGGGCTGACGTACGCTCTGGTACATCAAATCTTCGAAGATCGCCCGATCCCGTTTGAAGCCGGTGGTGCTGACGTTGGCCAGGTTGTTGGAGACCACACCCATCTTGGTCTGCTGTGCCTCAAGGCCGGTTTTTGCTATCCAGAGTGCCGGGTTCATGTTGTCCTCCTGCTAAATCAGATGCGCCTTAGCTCATCTTGAGTAGTTGATCGGTGGCGCCTTCGTTCTCTTTGGCGGTGTTCATCATCTTCACCTGCATCTCGTACTGACGTTGCAGTTCGATCATCCGCACCATCGCCTCTACGCCGCTGACGTTGCTGCCCTCCAGCGAACCGGAGATCAGCACCACGCCCGCATCGGCCGCTGCGGTGTTGCCATCATTAAGTCGAATCAATCCATCTTCGCCCTTGGTCAGGCTGGCAGGATCGGGATTGACCAGTTTGATCCGATCCACCTCAGCCAGAGTACTGGCCGCCTGCCCCACCGGACGGATGGAGAGGGTGCCGTCTGAACCGATCTGAATCGTCTCCGCTGGCGGGACGGTGATCGGTGCACCGCTGCTACCGATGACCGGATGACCGGCGCCGGTGGTCAGCAAGCCGTTGCCGTCGATACGCAGATCGCCGGCACGGGTATAGGCTTCGGAACCGTCACGCGCCTGCACGGCGATCCAGCCATCACCAAGGATCGCGGTATCCAGATCGCGACCGGTGGCGTTAATCACCCCCGAACGTAGATCGATACCGGGCCTTTCGGTCATCGCGTAGACCCGGCTCGGCACACCTTCGCCATAGACCGGCATGCTGCGAAACTGCTCCAGGTCCGCCTTGAAGCCGGTGGTGGAGGCGTTGGCCAGATTGTTGGTCGTCACCGCCTGCGCCTCCATGGTCTGCTTGGCGGTGGACATGGCCAGATAGAGCATACGGTCCATGACGTTTCCTCACTCGTTACCGCGGTTAGCGGATGTTAATAACGCTCTGGGTGATCTGGTCTTCGGTCGAGATCATCTTGGCGTTGGCCTGGAAGTCGCGCTGGGCGACGATCATGTTGACCAACTGCTTGGAGATATCGACGTTGGACGCTTCAAGCGCACCTGACTGCAACACACCCACGGTGGAAGAACCGGGTGCACTCACCAATGCCGGGCCGGAGTCGTAGGTCTCTGACCACATGGTGTCGCCGTTGGGTTGCAACCCCTGAGCGTTAGCAAAGTTAGCCAGCGCGACCTGCCCCAGTGCACGGGACTGGCCGTTGGTGTAACGGGCAAACAGCACACCGGTTTCACTCACATCCAAACCGGAGAGACGGCCAGTAGAGAAGCCGTCCTGGGTCAGGGCGTTCACTGCAAAGCTGCTGCCGTACTGGGTGGTACCCGACATATCGAGATCGAAGTCGGAAAAATCACCGCCAGTAACATCGGCCAGGGTCAACGCCGTGGCCAGACCGGTGGTCGGGTCGTAGACGATGTAGTTACCGCCTGCGGCGTTATAGTCGATCGCCTGGCCGGTACCGGATGCCGGGGTAACGGAGGTCAGGGTACCGCTGGTATCGAAGACCATGGTGGCCGCATCACCTGCGACCCCACCTGCCGGTGGTACCTCGATTTCGGTCCGCACACCGGTTGAATCGGTGGCGGTGACCCATGTATGCACATCCCACTCACTGGTACCAGCCACCGCAGGTGGGCGACGCACAAAGTACATGGTGGTCAGCAATGCGTTACCCAGCGAATCGTAGGTGGTCAGTGAAGTGGTGCTGGTATAGGTACTCGGGTCGGTACGATCGAAAGGTACCGCCACCGGGTCGATGGTCGCTTCGTTGGCATCCAGGTTCAGCACCGCGGAGATACCGCCGTTGGTAGTTAGCGCACCGGTCGGGCTGGGTGCCTGGTTGGAGGTATCGACCTGCAGGCTACCGAGCGCACCTGTAATAGTGCCGGTAGGGGTGGCCAGGAAACCAGTCAACTGCTGACCGGTTGAGTTGACGATGTAACCACTGGAGTCGACGCGAAACATTCCGGCCCGGCAATATTGAACGGCACCGTTATCGTCGAGACGGAAGAAGCCGTCACCGTTGATCGCCAGATCCAGCGGATTGTCGGTAAATTCGATATTGCCCTGGGTAAACTGCTGCGCCACGCTGGCCAGCTTGACCCCGCCACCGATAGCGGTGGATGAGGTGCCGTAAACGCTGGCGGCGTAGACATCGGCAAACTCGGCACGCGACATTTTGAAGCCGGTGGTGCTCGAGTTAGCGATGTTATTACCTGTTACACCCAGATTACCCTGGGCTGCCGACAATCCGGTAAGTGCTGTTTGAAAGGACATTGTGTCTCTCCTCTAAGTAGCCGGTGCTGTGCGATCACATGATTTTGCTGACGATGGACATGGGCACCTCGCCCTGTCCGGTCACGTTCAGTGTTATGCCGTTGCTGCCGCCAAGGACCACGCTCTCTACGCTGGAGTAGATGGCGGTGGCCAGTTCGTAGTTCTCCCCGTCGGCGGCAGCCTCGACGGTAAAATCGTATTGCCCTGATGGAAGTCTGTTGCCACTGTCATCCATACCGTCCCAACTGAACTCCACCTCACCGGGAGCTTGCTCACCCATGTTGATGGTGCGTACCAGTTGGCCGGTGGAGTCGTAGACATAGACATTCATCGAACTGGTCGAAGCAGGTAGAACTGCCGCGCCAGTAACTGAACCTGTATCAGCCAGTGCGGCGGTGTTGCTGTCGACCAGTACCTGACGACCTATCAATGCAGAAGCTTGTAGCGCCTGGTTGGACTGCATCGAAGAGGCGAAATCGCTGAAGGTGCTGCTTAGTTCGTTGATCCCGGAAACGCTCTGGAACTGTGCCAACTGGGCAATGAACTGCCCGTTCTCCATCGGGCTAAGCGGGTCCTGATTCTGCATCTGCGCAATCATCAGGCGCATGAAGGCATCCTGGCCCAGCTCATTGGCGTTATTGGTACTCTGGGTGCTCTGCTGCGACACACCGAGGTTGTCGTAGATGCTGCTGTTGGTATCGATTGTCGACATAATTCAGGCTCCCCTTTTACTGTCCAAGGGTGATGGTTCGCAGCATCAGCTGCTTGGCGGTGTTAATCACCTCGACGTTGCTCTGGTAGGAGCGTGAGGCGGAGATCATGTTGGCCATCTCTTCCACCACATTGACGTTGGGCAGGAAGATGTAACCCTCTTCATTGGCCTGGGGATGGTCCGGGTTGTACTGCTGCTGCAGCGGCGCCTGACTCTCGACGATGCCTTTCAGTTGCACACCAGTGCTGTAGTCATCCGCAGCGCCGGTCTGGGCCTTAAGCATGGCGGCGAATACCGGCTGCCGTGCGCGATAGGTCTCTTCGGTGCTGCTGCTGACGCTGTTGGCATTGGCCAGATTACTAGCGGTCACGTTGAGACGAACCGACTCGGCGCTCAACGCAGAACCGGCAACATCAAAAACCTTGAACATAGACATGGTTAGTCTCCTCTAATCGCCTTGCGCAGGGTTTTGATCCGCCCATCGATAAAACTGAGGGTGGCCTGATACTGCAGGGCGTTTTCCATAAACTTGGCCTTCTCCACCTGGGGGTCGACGGTATTGCCGTCGATGGAAGGCTGTAGCGGGTTGCGATACTGCACCTCACCGGCTGCTGCCTGGTCACCACCACCCATATGGCGTGCATTCGTCGTGTGCAGGCTGGTGCCCTGTGCCGGGTTGCCGCTCTGTACATCCGCCAGCACGCTACGAAAATCGACATCCCGCGCCTTGTAGTTAGGGGTATCCGCATTGGCCAGATTGGAAGAGAGCAACTCCATCCGCTGCGCCCGCAACTTGAGCGCGATTTCGTGGATTCCTAGTGTGTTGTCCAGATTTGCCATACCCGTCTCCTGAAACGGTCCTCGCAACTGAGGAAAAGCAAACCGTGTGCCAAACAAATATTGGCTTTATTTACAGTGGGTTAGTGATCACCTAATGGAAGGGGCGGCAAAAAAATGCCGCCCTGAGCGGCAAGCGGGCGTTGCCGCTCCTGCCTGCAGGAGGAACGTCAAGAATCTGACTGGGAAAAATTCGAAGCGACTGCTCACAACGCCAGAGCTTCGAATCCCTTAGGGATCTCGATGCCGAGATTTCTGTGAAAAAAAAACGAAGGTGTGAAAATGGCGCCCCGAAGAGGATTACTCGGCCTTTGGCCTCGCCCTGCGGGCCGTCGTCGCGATGCGCCGACGTTCCCCGCGGCTAAGCCGCGTGGTCGAACCGACTGATCACAACGCCAGAGCTTCGAATCCCTGAAGAGTAGAGTTATTGAAAGTCATGGGGAATAGACAGTTAGGAGAAAAATGGCGCCCCGAAGAGGATTCGAACCTCTGGCCTTCCCCTTAGGAGGGGGACGCTCTATCCAGCTGAGCTACCGGGGCGTGGCCCGGGATTCTAACACTGAACAGGAGGGGCTTCTATTTGGGTGGCGCAGGAGGTTCGCGACGCATACGCAACAGGCGTCGCTCCAGATCAGCGGTGCAGCGCTGCAGGATATGCTCCTTCTGCGCATCAAGCCCGATAAAGCTGCCACCAAGAATATCGATATTGGCACCGGCACTACGCCGGTCACAGAATTCGACCATACAGGTCAGGGAGGACTCGGAAGGAAAATGGAGCACACAGGTAAAGGTTTCGTTGAGCGGAAATTCGTTGCTCTTCGAGATCAGGAAACCGATGCCACTACTGGAGATATCGTAAACCCTGGCAGGATGAGAAGCGCCGCGCAGATCGTAGAGCTCCGCCGGGATCTCCAGCTTGGCCACCACGATACGGTGACCTTCCCGGCGCTGCATGTAATTTACGGTCTCCGGCAGGCGCAGCCTGAAATAGCTGAGGCCATCCGCCTCCTCGATGCCTTCCAGTTGCGCATTAAACTCCATCGCACCCCCACCCATGTGCGCAAACAGCTGCGCCTCGCCGACCTGTTGCAGCAATTGGTGACCGGCATGGGGAAAGATAGCGTCGAGCAGCAGCGTATTGGTTTGGGGATCGACACTTAGCACGGTGCTGGTATAGCGGGTATCGTCGCCGGAGATCATGACGCTGACCAGTTCATGACGGCGAATCAGACTTTGTAGCAGGGTCAGCACATAGGTGCGCCCCTTCATCTCACGGAAGTCCTGCTCTGTTTCCTGCTGCAAGCCAGCACTTGTCACTGCGCTACTCCCGAATTCAAATGCTCCAGACCAGTTTAGCCACTTGTCCGGAATGAATCACTACATCGAAAGTGTGGATTAGCGTCCCCTGATGGAGGCGCGACGAAGGGTGGGAGAGGACTAAACCCGGAAGGATGGGTTCTGTCCGTAGCTGGTTGAAGCGTTACCGTTCTGGTCGTACAGCTCATTGGCATCGCTGCCATCTCGCCCCATCAGCAAAGAGAGTAACTGGCGGGCCTGAATACGACCGATCTCGAGAATCTTGCCGTTGACCTGATTCTGATAACGACAGCGCTTCAGCAACGCTTCCAGAGACTGCCACAACTGACGCAGTTGACCGCTCTGATCGGCATTCAGCAGTGCCAGGAAACCGTCCCGATCCGGGCTATAACCGGCCTGCTGCAGCAACGCAGCACGCTCACTGGCAAGACGATCCAACTCGGCCAGTTGGCGGTCTTTCTCGGCCACCAGCGTCAACAGCGTCTCGCTCTCACGCCGGGCCAACAACAGCTCTTCCTGCTCCAGCAGTTCAACCAGTGCCTTGGCCTGACGTTCTTCGGCCATCAGAACCTGCTCAATTTTCTGCTGCTGGCTGGTCAACGACATGGCAGAGCCTATTTGTTAAGGGAGGATTCAATCTGCAGCAGGCTGTCGGCAATGCGCGAGGCATCGACCTGATAACTGCCGTTTTCGATGGATTGGCGAATCGCAGCGACTTTGTCGTTGTCGACCTCGGGCAAATCGGCCAGCGAGGCCTCAATGCGCCGCAGCTGCGCCGCGGTATCGGTCAGGCTTACCGAATCGGTTGCGCCAGCAGGCGCTGCGCCGGATTTCTCCTGCTCGCGCACAGCCGCATCGCCGGTCTTGGCAAGTTTGCCACCGTCACCGCTTCTCGGGGTGTTCGTCCCGTTTAAGCCATTGATATTGTTAACAGACATCCGTTTTTCTCCTCTTGCGCAAGTGGGTTATCGGCCCCTGACGCAAGAACTTGAGACAACTGGTTCTCACATTCGCACACGCACCACGCCCGGTGCAACCACCTCGGCCTCCAGCTTCTGCCGTGAGGAGAGGTTTTCCACCTGAATCAGCTCACCGCGGGCACCGGAATCGAGGGCTTTGCCCTCCATACTGACCTGAACCCGGCTGTTACTGGCGGTAATCGAAACCCGCTCACCCCGGCTAACCAATAGTGGCGGCCTGACTACGCTGCGATCCAGCACCATGCCAGCCCGTATCGAGCGCTTCACCTCCATGCCGACAACATCCCTGGCACGATTATGGTACCCACCACTGAGACGGCTGACATCCTGGCGCTGCATCTCAATATCCCCAGCACTCAGACGCTCGCCGCGCCCCAAAGGACGGGCCGCGACCGCGACCGTTTCATAGACAGTCAGACGCCCACGCAGATAGATCGACCAGGAAGTCTGACCCAGGCAGCGGAGCCCGACGGTCACAATACCCATTCGGCGTCCACCCTTTGGCCAAAAGGCCTCCAGCGAGCCGTCGCAGGCTGCCAGACGCAGGCGCGGGTCAACCGCATCGACACCGACCTCTACGTCGCCCTTTATCTCTGACGCCTGCTGCTGCAAAAATTCCGCAACCGCTTCACGCAGCGACTGCGGCGACTGAACCTGTTCGCTGGCAAATACTGCTGTCGGCAGCATCAGCATCAGTAGTAACCATCGGTACATTCGCTGTTACCTCCTGCTCCGACCGCCGGGACGCCCGGTTTTACAGAAACGTTGTAATCTTGCCATTTGGCGGCCATATTGACGGGATAGCGCTCCACAGGAAGAAAAAGAACGGCGCCAATTATCCGTCGAGCCTCCTTGTCTACCTATAATCATGCAAGGGGTGTGCCGACTTAACCGAGATAAGGGGCATTGCGATGCCGAGAATGAGACCCGCGCCGGAAACAACAGGGAGAACTCAATGACGGGCATACTGGATGGTGTAGACCGCCGCACGCGACTTGCCGGGCACAACCGCCTGGAACTCTTGCTGTTCAGACTGAATCGCAAGCAACGCTACGGCATCAACGTCTTCAAGGTGCAGGAGGTCATACAATGCCCTCCCTTGACTCAGGTCCCCCACTCCCATCCCGCCGTGCGCGGTGTCGCCAATCTACGTGGTCGCACCATCAGCCTCATCGACCTGCGCAAAGCAATGGGCGGACTGCCGCTGACCGATCTGGAAAACAGCTACGTCATCGTCACCGAATACAATCGCAGCGTGCAGGGATTCCTGGTGCAGGGGGTCGACCGCATCGTCAATCTCAATTGGGATGAAATCCTGCCGCCGCCACGTGAAGCCGGCAACACCTATATGACCGCGGTAACCCGAATCGATGACGACATTGTTGAAATCATTGATGTGGAAAAAGTCCTCGCCGAGGTCATCGGCGGATCAGGGGAAATATCCAGCGATGTACTGGCGATGCAAAAAGCACAACAGGCGCAGCGACATATCCTGGTAGTCGACGACTCTAGCGTTGCCCGTAACCAGATCAAGCAGACACTGGATCAACTGGGGATCGAAAGCACTATGGCACGTAACGGCAAAGAGGGATTGGATATCCTCAAAAGCTGGGCCGATGACCCGCTACCCGTTTCACAACGTATCTGCATGGTAATTTCAGATGTAGAGATGCCGCAAATGGATGGCTATACCTTCACCTCTGAGATCCGTCAGGACCCACGACTTGCCGATCTCTATATCATCATGCATACCTCACTAAGTGGCGTATTCAATAATGCATTGGTTGAGCAGGTGGGAGCAGATCGATTCATCCCCAAGTTCAAACCCGACGAATTGGCCACCGCGGTGCTGGAAAGATTAAAGACACTGGAAGGCGATGCCGACAACCCATAAGAAGAACCTGACTCAGGGAAGGAATAACAGATGAGAATTTGCGGAAAGAGCCTACACTTGCCACAACTGTGCAGCGACTTCTCGGGTGAATGACAAAGCCCTGAATCCTCATATACTATTCACACAGCAATTAACCTCCGGACTTACCTAGTGGCCAGTTTTGAAATCTCTCCACAAGACTACGATAACTTTCGCCGTTATCTGGAAGAACACTCAGGTATCGTTCTCGGAGAAAATAAACATTATCTGGTTACCAGTCGCCTTAGTCGGTTGATGCGTGAATTCGGCATTGCCGATTTCAAAATCCTGATGCGCCAGTTGATCGGCGAGCGCAATTCAAAACTGCACGAACAGATCGTCGATGCTATGACCACCAATGAAACCCTGTGGTTTCGTGACGGCTATCCGTTTGAAGTGATGAAGCAGGTGATCCTGCCCGAGTTTTCCAGCAAGCGACTATCTCAATTACGCATCTGGTCCGCCGCCTGTTCCTCGGGCCAGGAGGCCTACTCCATCAGCATTACCCTGCAGGAATATCTGGCCAACAGACCTGGCAGCCTGCCAGCGGGAATACAGATCATTGGTACCGATATCTCCGCCACCATGTTGCGCGAAGCCAATGCGGCACTCTACGACAACATGTCACTGGCGCGAGGCATGTCGGATGAGCGCCGCCAACGTTATTTCATTCAGCGCGGAGATAAGTGGGAAGTCCGTCCGGAAATAAAACAGCGTGCCAGTTTCCGTGAGATGAATCTGCTGAACAGCTATTCACCGCTGGGTCGCTTCGACATGGTCTTCTGCCGCAATGTCCTGATCTACTTCTCCAGCCAGATGAAAAGTGACATCCTTAACCGCATCGCAAAAACAATGAATCCCGGCGGCTATCTCTTCCTCGGCGGCTCTGAGTCCCCCACCAGCTACACCGATGCGTTTGAGCTGGTACGCACACCGCAGGGCGTGGTCTACCGGGTCAAGGAAGCAGCCAGCAACAAAAACGCCTTTAGCAACCGCTAGTCAGGTAAGTTCGTCCAGCGGGCGATGAGTTGAAACGTCGGGGATTCGACATCTGTGGCGCGCCCTCCGCTCCTACTCGGTGCTTCGCACCTCGCCCTTCGGGCCGTCGCTGTTGGCGACGTTCTCCCTCACTGCGTGAAGTCGTCGAACTCACTATGAATAGATACGTCGGGGATTCGACATCTGTGGCGCGCCCTCCGCTCCTACTCGGTGCTCCGCACCTCGCCCTTCGGGCCGTCGCCGTTGGCGACGTTCTCCCTCACTGCGTGAGGTCGTCGAACTCACTATGAATAGATACGTCGGGGATTCGAATCTCATGGGCGTACAAACAAAAAACCCCGCACAAGGCGGGGTTCTTTGTTCGTATGGCGCGCCCGGAGAGATTCGAACTCCCGACCGCCTGGTTCGTAGCCAGGTACTCTATCCAGCTGAGCTACGGGCGCGTAAGGCGGTGCATTATCTAGAAGCGCGATCTCGCTGTCAAGTCGACGCTGATAAAGCCCAGAAACACATTATATATATGATCCCAATTCTGTCCTTCACTTCGCTATGAAGTGTTTGAATAACAGACAGGGGATTCGGGATATACCAACGAGGCCCCGATGTATGATGCCTCGTCCAGTTTGGTGTATGGCGGAGAGCGAGGGATTCGAACCCTCGATAGAGTTTCCCCTATACACCCTTAGCAGGGGTGCGCCTTCAGCCACTCGGCCAGCTCTCC
>JBNLAT010000001.1:188458-258488 GCA_050302275.1 Thiohalomonadaceae bacterium
AGGGATTCGAACCCTCGATAGAGTTTCCCCTATACACCCTTAGCAGGGGTGCGCCTTCAGCCACTCGGCCAGCTCTCCGGGAATGCGCACGAAAGGATACCTGCGTGAACCACGCAGGTAAAGAGCAACAATCAGATATTACCGGAATTGTCTTCTTTTTCGCGTTGAATCCGCTCGTAGATCTCTTCACGGTGGACAGATACGTCTTTCGGCGCATTCACCCCGATACGGACCTGATTGCCCTTGATCCCGAGAACGGTAACGGTTACCTCATCCCCGATAACCAGGGTCTCGCCTACTCGCCGAGTCAAAATCAGCATGTCAGTTACTCCTATTCTTCCTTATTGCAGGTTTCTGGTCACCACCGTGGAACCTGCTTTATTGCCATCAAGGCTGGCAGCATTCCCTGCCCTCCTGTGGCTATATTAGTAGTGATATATGATTTGTAAATAATCTGCCTTATTTCGCAGATACCGTAGCTTCCGATTCAAGATTGAATGCGCTATGCAGGGCGCGCACACCCAATTCCAGGTATTTCTCATCCACGACAACAGAAACCTTGATTTCAGAAGTCGAGATCATACGGATGTTGATACCTTCCTTCGCCAGAGTGGCAAACATGGTGCTGGCAATGCCCGCATGGGAGCGCATACCAACCCCAACCAGCGAGATTTTGACAATCTTGTCATCGCCGGAAACTTCACGCGCCTTAATCTCCTTAGCGGTTTTCTCCAACAGCTTTAACGCCTTTGCGTAATCGTTACGATGGACGGTAAAGGTAAAATCGGTGGTATCGTCCGCGCCAACGTTCTGCACGATCATATCCACTTCAATATTCGCCTCGCCGATGGGGCCAAGGATCTTGTGCGCCACACCTGGCTGATCCGGTACACCCAGCATGGTCAGCTTGGCCTCATCACGGTTAAAGGCAATGCCGGAAATCAATGCTTCTTCCATACCATCTTCCTCATAGGTAATCAGGGTGCCCGGCCCTTCCTTCCCTTCGAAGGAGGAGAGCACGCGCAGCGGTACGTTGTACTTGCCAGCGAATTCGACCGAACGAATCTGCAACACCTTGGAACCGAGGCTGGCCATCTCCAGCATCTCTTCAAAGGTAATGCGGTCAAGACGTCGTGCTTCGGGGACGACACGTGGGTCAGTGGTGTAAACACCGTCCACATCGGTATAGATCTGACATTCGTCCGCCTTCAGCGCTGCGGCCAGTGCTACAGCAGTGGTATCGGAACCGCCGCGCCCCAGAGTAGTAATGTTGCCGTGCTCATCAACACCCTGGAAACCGGCGACAACGACAACGCGACCCTTTTCCAGATCCGCGCGCATCTTTTTCTCGTCGATCTCAAGAATGCGAGCCTTGTTGTGCATACTGTCTGTCAGGATGCGTACCTGACCGCCAGTATAAGAACGGGCATCGCAATCCATCGTCTTCAGCGCCATGGACAACAGAGCGATGGTCACCTGCTCGCCTGTCGACAGCAGCACATCAGCCTCACGGGGGTCCATCTCGGGGTTGATCGCCCTGGCCAAGTCGGTCAGGCGGTTGGTCTCACCGCTCATGGCGGAGACGACAACGACGACATCATCGCCGCGGTCACGGAACGCCTTTACCTTGTTCGCAACATTGGTAATGCGCTCGACGTTACCGACCGAGGTGCCACCATATTTCTGTACGATAAGTGCCATATAGCTCGAAATCCAAAGGGCGGAGATTAAACACTAAATCCTGACATAATTAAAGCGTTATCTGGCATTTAGGCCCCAATTTGCTGCTTAATCCAGCCAGAAACGCTATTCAGGGCAGCCGGCAATTTTTCCGGTTCGCTGCCACCGCCCTGGGCCATATCGGGGCGACCACCGCCCTTGCCACCGACCTGCGCGGCAACGCTCTGCAGCAGCTCGCCCGCCTTGATTCGATCGGTCACATCGCTGGTCACACCGGCGACCAGACTGATCTTGTCGCCCTGCACCGCCGCCAGTATCACTGCGGCACTGCCGAGCTTGTTTTTGAGCTGATCGACGGTGTCGCGCAGCCCCTTGGGATCGGCCCCTTCCAGATTGGCCGCCAGCACCTTGATGCCAGCGATCTCCTCCGCCTGGGAGGCCAGATCGGAACCCTGACTACTGGCCAGCTTCGCCTTGAGCTGCTCCAGCTCCTTTTCCAGCTTACGACTACGCTCCAGTGCCTGTTGCACCTTGTCGGCCACATCTTCACTGCTGGCCTTAACCAGTCCGGCAACTCGATCGAGGCGTTCTTCCTGCGCTGCGAGCCAGTCCAGCGCACCCTGCGCAGTCACCGCTTCAATGCGGCGCACACCTGCCGCGACACCTGCCTCGCTGACAATCTTGAGCAAACCGATATCGCCGGTGCGGGTAACGTGGGTACCGCCACACAGTTCAATGGAGAAATCGCCCATGGAGAGAACGCGCACCTTGGCGCCGTACTTCTCACCGAACAGCGCCATCGCCCCTGCCGCCTTGGCCTCGTCGATGGCCATGATGCGGGTATCCACCGGCAGGTTGGCTCGGATCTGCGCGTTGACCATGTTTTCGATCCGTTTCAGCTCATCGTCGGTCACGGCCTCGAAATGAGCGAAGTCGAAACGCAGACGCTCGGCACTAACCATCGAGCCCTTCTGTTGTACATGCTCACCCAGTACCGTGCGTAGTGCGGCGTGCAACAGGTGAGTGGCGGAGTGGTTACAGGCGGTAGCCTGACGCAGCGCTGAATCGACCTCGGCAGTGACCTTGTCGCCAGATTTCAAATTGCCACGCACCATGGTGCCGAGATGGACGATCGCCTCGCCGTTTTTCTGCGTATCCAGCACCTCGAATAGCGCATCGCCTACCAACAGGCGGCCGCAATCGCCGACCTGACCACCGGACTCAGCATAGAAAGGGGTGTGCTCCAGCACGACCATGCCGCGCTCGCCCTCGGCCAACGCCTTCACCGACTGCCCGTCACGATAAAGTGCCGTGACCTGGCAGTTGTCCTCGGTACGGTCATAACCGGTAAATTCGCTCTTGCCCTCAACCTTAACGTCTTTGCCGTAGTCGACATCGAACTGGCTGGCGGCACGGGCACGTTCGCGCTGTGCGGCCATCGCTTTTTCAAAGCCGGCCATGTCGACAGTGAGTCCACGCTCACGCGCAACATCAGCGGTCAAGTCGACCGGGAAACCGTAGGTGTCATAAAGCTTGAAGACCGTCTCGCCGGGGATCTCCTTGCCGGAAAGGGAATTAATTGCCTCTTCCAGCAGGCCCATACCCTGCTCCAGGGTTTCGGCAAAGCGCTCCTCTTCCTGGCGTAGCACCTTCTCCACCTGGGACTGCGCCCTGGCCAGTTCCGGATAGGCCTCGCCCATCTCCTTCACCAGCGGCGCCACCAATTTATGGAAGAAGCTGCCCTTGATGCCCAGCTTGTGGCCGTGGCGAATGGCGCGACGAATAATACGGCGCAGCACATAGCCGCGACCCTCATTAGAAGGAATCACCCCGTCAGTAACGAGAAAGGCACAGGAACGGATGTGATCGGCGATAACCTTTAATGAAGCGTTTTCCAGATCCTTGCTCGCAGCCAGTTTCGCCGCCGCCTTTATCAGGTTCTGGAACAGATCTATCTCATAGTTGGCATGTACACCCTGAATTACCGCGGCAAGACGCTCCAGTCCCATGCCGGTATCGACCGAAGGCTTGGGCAGGGGCTTCATCACCCCTTCCTTATTACGGTCGTACTGCATGAACACCAGGTTCCAGATCTCGATATAGCGATCGCCGTCTTCTTCCGGACTTCCTGGCGGGCCACCCCAGATGTCGGCACCGTGATCGTAAAAAATCTCGGTGCAGGGACCGCAGGGACCGGTATCGCCCATGGACCAGAAGTTGTCGCTGTCGTACTGCTTACCACCCGGCTTGTCGCCGATACGGGTGAAGCGATTCGGATCGACGCCGACCTGTTTGAGCCAGATATCGGCCGCCTCGTCGTCGTCCTCGTAAACCGTTACCCAGAGTTTTTCCGCGGGCAGGCCGCAGGTTTCGGTAAGGAATTCCCAGGCATATTTGATTGCATCTTCTTTGAAGTAGTCGCCGAAACTGAAGTTGCCCAGCATTTCAAAGAAGGTGTGGTGACGTGCGGTGTAGCCGACGTTTTCCAGATCGTTGTGCTTGCCGCCGGCACGTACGCAGCGCTGTACGCTGGTGGCGCGGCTATAGGGGCGCGGATCGGTGCCAAGGAAAACATCCTTAAACTGCACCATTCCGGCATTGGTAAAGAGCAGCGTCGGGTCGTTGCCGGGTACCAGTGGGCTAGAGGCCACCACCTCGTGTCCCTTATCGGCAAAGAAGTCCAGAAATGCCCTGCGTATGTCTGCGCTGCTTTTCATGCAATATTCCAGTGCGTTGTCTCGTCCTAACAATCCATCGCCGCGGCAATCTGCTCATGGCTGAAGCCGCGATAGTATAAAAACCGTTGTCGTTTGGCTCTCTCTTTCACATCCTCGATCAGCCGGCCGCCAAACTTGCGTGCGTAAACCGCTGCTGCACGCTCATACCAGTCGATCTCACCCTCATCCAGCGCACGCCGCATACATCCGGCAATCAGCTGCTCGCTGACTCCGCGCTCCTGCAACTCCGCTTGAATGCGCAGTGGACCATAACCTTTTTCACTGCGCTGGTGAAGATAGGCCTCGGCATAACGCTCATCGCTCTGCAAACGTTCTGCCGCCAGTCGCGTCAGCACCGAATCCACCAGAGACGGAGTATAGCCACGACTATGAAGCTTACGTGCCAGCTCGCGAGCAGAATGCTCACGCCGGGCAAGTAGCGCAACCGCCGCCGTATAAACTTCCGTCTGGTCTGCTTCCTTCATGCTGCTCATGACGCCTGCAAAGCCCCGTAGTGTAAAACAATTGCGGGGGGAAATGGCAGGCCCTCAGGGTGGCTAATTACAACATAAATAGTGTCGGTAATCGCTACTGCATTTGGATAGGGTTGACACAAAAAAACACACCCTTCCCGAACGGGAAGGGTGTGGTCAAGAAGGGGAGCAAAACTCATGCTTCAGCGGCTTCAGCTACCTCCGCCTCATCGTTCTCCGCTTCCGCTGCAGCCGCCCCTGCGACACTCGGCAGCAATGCTTCACGGATGCGGCCTTCGATCTCGGCGGCCACTGCCGGATTCTCTTTCAACCAGCCACGCACGTTGTCCTTGCCCTGGCCGATACGCTCGCCACTGTAGCTATACCAGGCACCCGACTTGTCGACGATGTCGAGCTTGACCCCCATGTCGATGATCTCGCCTTCACGGGAGATGCCTTCCCCATAAAGGATATCGAACTCCGCCTGTTTGAACGGCGGCGCCACCTTGTTCTTCACCACCTTAACCCGGGTCTCGTTGCCGACCACCTCGTCGCCTTTCTTGATCGCGCCGATACGACGGATATCGAGACGCACCGAGGAGTAGAACTTGAGTGCGTTACCGCCAGTGGTGGTCTCCGGGTTACCGAACATCACGCCGATCTTCATTCGAATCTGGTTGATGAAGATCACCAGGGTGTTGGAACGTTTGATGTTGGCGGTAAGTTTGCGCAGCGCCTGGGACATCAGGCGGGCCTGCAGGCCAACGTGGGAATCACCCATATCGCCCTCGATCTCCGCCTTCGGCGTCAGCGCCGCCACGGAGTCGACCACTACCACGTCCACCGCGCTGGAACGCACCAGCATGTCAGCGATCTCCAGCGCCTGCTCACCGGTGTCGGGCTGGGAGACCAGCAGTTCGTCCACATCGACACCCAGCTTTTCCGCATACTGCGGGTCGAGGGCGTGTTCGGCGTCGACGAAGGCACAGGTACCACCAATCTTCTGCGCTTCGGCGATCACCTGCAGGGTAAGGGTGGTTTTACCCGAAGATTCCGGACCATAGATCTCGACCACCCGCCCCTTTGGCAGGCCACCAATCCCCAGTGCCACATCCAGGCCCAGTGAACCGGTGGAGATGGCGTCGATATTACGCGCCACGCTCTCGTCGCCCATGCGCATCACTGAGCCCTTACCGAACTGCTTTTCGATCTGACCCAATGCTGCCGATAACGCCTTCTTCTTCTGCTCGTCCACGATTGCTCTCCTCGGAAATTCGATAGTTAAACGGTTACGTCTGCTTGCTTGAGGGAAAATTTAGTTGATACTTAAAACTATGTCAATATTTTTTATCACCTAAGCATTATTTACCATGTAGTAAATTGTATTATTCTTTTGTAGGAACAGACCGGATAGGCCAGAATAGGGCCAGCAAAACTAAGGAGATTGAGTGAACGTGGCGGGAAAATCCCTGGATAAGATGCTGGCGGAAGTAAAATGGAGCACCCGGCAACGACTCCAATACATTGAAATCATGGCGTTTTATTGTGGCGTGGTAAGCCGCACCGATGTCGCCCGCGCCTTTGGTATCTCCGATGCGGCCGCCACCAAGGACCTCGCCCAGTACGGCAAACTGATCCCGGATAACCTGATCTACCGTCAGAGTCATTTCGGCTACGTCCCCGGACCTGACTTCCATCCCTGTGTCGCCGACCTCTCCCCGCAAGCGGTACTGCCGATGCTGACACTGAACCTGACCAATATGTCCGGGCCATACGGCGAACAACAGGTCTTCAATATCCCGGCAGAACTCCTGACCACCCCGGCCCGGCTACCCAGTCACGAGATTACCGCCCAGGTCACCCGCGCCGTGGCGCAACGCAAAAAGCTGCGCATCGAGTACCGCTCCCTCTCTGGTCGAGAGAGCGATCAACAACGCATCATCGAACCCCACTCCCTCTGCCACAACGGCCTGCGCTGGCATGTGCGCGCCTATAACGAGGAGACCTTCGACTTCCGCGACTTCGTCCTCTCGCGCATCGCCATGGCAGAGATGCTCGATCAGGCAGCGGAATCGAGTCGCGAATTTGACGAGGACTGGATGGAACAGGTGACTCTGGAACTGGTGCCCCACCCGGGACTGGAGGAGAAAAAGCGCCTGACCCTGATGATGGATTACGGTGCCGAAGATGGGGTGATCACGATTGAGGTCCGGCGTGCACTGCTCGGTTACCTGCTGCATCGATTGAGAGTAGATACCAGCCCGGAGCACTCCCTCAACCCCGAGGCCTATCAGTTGATCGTCGCCAATCGCGATGAGGTGGAACCCTTCGCCGAATGGGCCTTCAGGATCTAAGCGGCCACTGATGCAACACACTGTAGCGCACGCCACCCGGCGCACTCTCCGATAACACCAGGGCAAACCCCTCCGCTCGCCACTCCGTGCGCGGCGCCTCAGTCTGCGGCATCGCTTGCGCCTTGCGCAGTAGGGTGACGTGGGGGCGGTAGGGACGCGGGTCGGGCTCAAGGCCGCAATGGCGCATGGCCGCTGCCAGGGCCTCGGCCAGATGCACCAGTGTTTCAGGAACCTCAGTGGGGCCGTACCAGATCACCTTGGGATGCTTCCAGTAACCGAATTGATCCAGGGTAAAACTGAACGGCGGCAGCTGAATTTTCGAAGCGGCCTGTTCCAGGCAGCCTCGGGTAGCGACATCGACATTGCCGGGAAAGGCCAGGGTCAGGTGGAGATTGTTCGCCACCACCACACGCCCCGGAAAATCGGCCAACAGGGAAAAACAGCGCTGCAGATCTCGCCGCTGAGCCGCATCGGGCCAGAGGGCAAAAAACAGGCGTTGTTTCCCTGACTCATTCATCGAGACGCGACAATATGCCCTGCAGGGCGTAGAGAACGGCCTGACGGCGTACCGCCTCACGGTCACCCTCGAAATGGCAGCGTTCGGTCCAGGTCTCCCCTCCATGCACGGCAAAGCCGAAGCAGACGGTCCCCACCGGTTTCTCGTCGGTCGCACCGCTGGGGCCGGCGATACCGCTAATGGCTAACGCGACATGGGCAGTGCTATGCTCCAGCGCCCCGGTCGCCATCTCGGCGACAGTCGCCTCGCTCACCGCACCGTGCACGCTCAGAGTCTCGTTGCTTACCCCCAGCATCTCTCCCTTCGCCTGATTGGTGTAGGTGACAAAGCCCCGCTCGAACCAGGCCGAACTACCCGCCAGATCGGTACAGACCTTGGCCACCCAACCACCGGTGCACGACTCGGCGGTCGCCAGCATCAAGCCCTTCTCCAGCAACTTGTCGGCAACGGCACTGGCACTGGCACAAAGTGCTGAATCGGAAGGACTATTCATTGTTGTATTTGTCATCTAACCTTATCTTTCCCAATTCGAATTTATAAAAAAGCTACATGGAAATCCGCGGCTCGCTTCACTCCAACTGGCTCCCGACGCCTGCCAACCAGCGCAGTGCGCAGGAGCAGCGCGTCGACGAAAAGGAGAGACAGGCTGAACGCCCAACGGAGCCTGGTCCGCTGAGGGAATATATCAGTCGTGGCGATGTTGTGCAGGGGCAGGGAAATGCCGATTACCGCGAGGCGCTGGCGCGAGCCCGCCAGGGCCGGGATACCCCGGCAGAGGGAAGCGTGAATAATTCGACGAGTACTTCGCGCAAAGCGCAACAAGCACTGGACGCCTATCAGAGCAACGCCAGTGCCGTAGACAGCGGCGGGGTGGAGCTACTGCCGCGGGTGGACGGCTACGCCTGATCAGTTTCGTTGGGGTGGATCTGCTTGATCTGCACACCCAGTTCGTATTTTCCCGCTTCGGGATTATCGACCCGGTTGACCGTGCAGCTCGCATGCAGCGGCGGCACAATCGCCTCTTCCGGTGCCAGAGTGATATCGATCTCCGCCCCTTCTGCAACCTCCACCGAGCAGATCACCGAAAGCCCCGAGGCACTCAGATTCTTCGCAATCCCCTGATGGACGATGTCGTCACCCTTGATAGAAAAGGTCATGGGACACTCCAACTGCATACGCTGGAAATCCCGCTTTTCAGAAAAGTCACCCCGATGCAGCATCATCTGTTCTCCTCCGCGGTATCATTCTCATAGTTAGCAAACCGGTCACAGGCTCGCAAGCACCCGTATCACACTTTCTACAGCGTAGTCTCTCTGGCCCGTAAAAGCGCTCTCCGATACACTTGCCCGGATGAGTCAGGCCAGACAGAAAACCGCCGTCCCGGGCGAGCACACGCCAATGATGCAGCAGTACCTGCGCATCAAAGCGGACTATCCGCACATGTTGCTGTTCTATCGCATGGGCGACTTCTACGAACTCTTCTACGACGACGCCCGCCGTGCGGCGGAACTGCTGGATATCACCCTCACCGCCCGCGGCTCCTCGGCAGGCGAACCGATCCCGATGGCCGGGGTGCCCTACCACGCGGTGGAAGGTTACCTGGCACGACTGATCCGCCTGGGACAATCGGTCGCCATCTGCGAACAGATCGGTGATCCGGCCACCAGCAAGGGGCCAGTCGAACGTCAGGTGGTGCGCATCGTTACCCCTGGCACGGTCACCGACGAAGCCCTGCTGGAAGAACGACGCGACAACCTGATTAGTGCCATCGCCGTCCACGGCGAAAACTTCGGTCTAGCTACTCTGGATCTGACCAGTGGCCGCTTCGTGGTGGAGGAAGTCAACAGCAACGAAACCCTCGCCTCGGAACTGGAACGACTCCGCCCGGCGGAACTGTTGCTGGCGGAGGGCATGGAGATCAGCCACAGTGCCAGTCGCAAAACCCTGCCGCCCTGGTATTTCGAGCGGGAGAGCGCCGAGCGGCTACTCACCACGCAATTCGGTACCCGCGACCTGACCGGTTTCGGCTGTAGTGAAATGCCTCTGGCCATCGGCGCGGCCGGGGCACTGTTGCAATATGTACAGGATACCCAGCGCACCGCCCTGCCCCACCTGCGCGGCCTGTCGGTAGAACAGCGGGACGATGCGGTACTGCTCGATGCGGCGAGCCGCCGTAATCTGGAACTGGAACACCACCTGGGCGGTGACCACCGTCGCACCCTGGCGGGGGTCATGGACAACACCGCCACGCCCATGGGTAGTCGTCTGCTGCGGCGCTGGATCAACCGACCGTTACGCGATCGACAGACCCTGAGTAAACGGCAGCAGGCAATTACCACGCTACTGGAACAGAATCTGTTTGAGCCGCTACGTGAACAGCTTCGCGGTATCGGTGACATCGAACGTATTCTCAGTCGGATCGCCCTCAAATCGGCGCGGCCACGTGACCTGACCCGACTGCGTGATGCCCTGGGACGCCTCCCCGCATTACATGAGTTACTGAACAGCGGCGACACACCGTTGCTGGCCGAACTGCTGCAACGCATCGCCACCTGGCCGGAGATCCATGCGCTGCTGCAACGGGCCGTCATCGAAGAGCCGCCGCAGTTGATCCGCGACGGCGGCGTGGTTGCCCCCGGCTACGACAAGGATCTGGACGAACTACGTGCCATCCGCGAAAACGCCGCCCAGTTCCTGATCGATCTGGAACAGCGGGAACGGGAGCGCAGCGGCATTCCCACCCTCAAGGTGAGCTACAACAAGGTCCACGGTTACTACATCGAAGTCACCCGGGCGCAGAGCGACAAAGTGCCTGAGGATTACCAACGCCGCCAGACCCTCAAGGCAGCCGAACGCTATATCACACCTGAATTAAAGGCCTTCGAGGACAAAGCGCTCTCCGCCGCCGAACGCGCCCTGGCGCGGGAGAAACAACTCTACGAACAACTGCTCGATACCCTCTGTTCCGATCTGGGTGGACTACAAGAAACCGCCGCGGCGCTGGCGGAACTGGATGCGCTTAACAACCTCGCGGAACGGGCCGACGCCTTTAATCTGGTCTGCCCGGAACTGAGCGAAACGGTGGGACTGGAGATCTGCGGTGGACGTCATCTGGTAGTCGAACAGATGCTCGACGATCCGTTCGTCCCCAACGACATCGTTCTCAATAACGAGCGCCGCATGCTCATCGTCACCGGCCCCAACATGGGCGGTAAATCGACCTACATGCGCCAGACCGCGCTAATCGTTTTGCTGGCCCACATCGGCAGTTTCGTTCCAGCTTCCAGTGCAAGGATCGGCAGCTTCGATCGTATCTTCACCCGCATCGGCGCCTCCGACGATCTGGCCACCGGCCGTTCCACCTTCATGGTGGAGATGACCGAGACCGCCAACATCCTCAACAACGCGACGGCACAAAGTTTGGTACTGATGGATGAGATCGGGCGCGGCACTTCCACCTTTGACGGCATGTCATTGGCCTGGGCCTGTGCCTCTCATCTGGCGAAACAGTTACACGCCTTTACCCTTTTCGCCACTCACTACTTCGAACTCACCGCCCTACCCGAACTGCTCGACGGCGTTGCCAACGTCCATCTCGATGCGACGGAACACGGCGAGGAGATCATCTTTCTTCACAGCGTCAAAGAAGGCCCTGCCAGCCAGAGTTACGGACTGCAGGTTGCACGTCTGGCGGGCGTGCCTCGTGAGGTGGTGACACTGGCAAGGGAAAAACTGGTCGCGCTGGAAAATGGTAGTGCCGTGGCAACCGAGCAGGCCTCGGTCGATCATCAGTTGGGACTGTTCCAACCTGATGCGAACGAGCCACTGCGCGAAGCATTGGCGCAACTCGACCCTGACAGCCTCACGCCCAAAGAAGCACTGGAACAACTTTACCGACTCAAGGGATTGGTGAAAGAATAAGGTCACACCTAAGCTGTACCGTATTGGATTTTCAGATACCGGGAGCATGGATATGCCACAGCTACTGATCCTCCGCCACGCCATCGCCATGGAACGGGATGAAGCCGCCGAGCTTTCCCTGAGCGACTTCGAGCGTCCACTTACCGACAGGGGACGCGAGCGCATGCAACAGATCGCTGCAGGGATTAAACACGCTATCCTCGAACCCGCCCTGATCCTCAGTAGTCCCCTGCTTCGCGCCCGCCAAACCGCTGAGATTCTCGCCGCCGAGTATGAGCATGTCGATCTGGAGATCATCGACGAGCTTTCACCCGGCCACTCCCTGCACCAACTCATCGCCGTACTGCAAAAACAGCAGGTATCCGCCCCGCTGGTGATCGTCGGCCACGAACCTTCACTCAGCAACTTCGCCGGACTGCTGCTCTGCGGCAGACCATTCAGCCCGATGCAGTTGAAAAAGGGTGGCGCGGCATTGATCGAGTTTAATCAACGTATCGACAGCGGCTGCGGTAACCTGCTCTGGCTGATGCCTCCGCGTCTGTTGCGTAGTTGTGGCTAGGATATTCGTCAACAACCAACATCTTTCACAACTCATGGCGGAAAAGCGCTATGACGTCGAACAGGCGCTACAGCACTTCACCAGCACTGACGATGCCAAAGCCTTACACGATCTTCGGGTCGCCCTGCGACGGCTGCAAACCCTGTTACGAATTATCGATCACGATAGCCTCACCCCGCTGCGTGCATTATTCAAACGTACCAATCAGGCACGGGATATGGAGGTTTTTATCCAGATTCTTGGGCAGTTGAACCTATCTTCCACCGAGCTGGAACAGCATTGGCGGCAGCAACTGGTCGAAGCATTACGCGAACTTCGACTAACGCTAGGGAGTTCATGGGAAGCAATAGCGCACTGTCTGCCGGATAAGTTCGAAACAGAGGAGACGCTGCGACAACTCGCCACCAAACGACTCATCCATGAAATTCGGCGCATGCAAAAACGACGCACACAACTATGCCGTCACTGGGATGCGCATACGGCTCACAAATTGCGCATTAGCGGAAAACATCTCCGTTACCTCCTGGAACCTTTCACCGACAAGGACAACAGTGTCGAAGCGTGTGTCGATGCACTAAAGTCGTTTCAGGATCTACTGGGGGAATACCACGACTATGATGTCATGGTCTTCCGCCTGAAAAACGAGAGCGTTGCCGTAAGCACGATAGATACACTCATACAGCGTATGCGAGGCCTGCATGACAACTTCATCGCCCGCTACGGCGATAAGTCGAACAACCCACTGGACAACCTGCTAAATCAGGCACAACAAGATCTTGTGCGGCGGTAAACGAAACCATCCCTCTTGCATGTGGTTTAATAGACGCACACCTGTAACCTGAAGAACCTCGGTGACCACAGATACTGCCATCGCTGACCGTCTGACCCTGCTGCCCTTTTCCAGTGATCCACTAGAAGAACTGGCGAAGCAGCTATTGCTGGATCATCGGCAGCAACTCCCCAGACTGGAAACCATCACCGTCCTGCTGCCCGATGCCGCACAGGCGCCGCGCCTGCGCCAACTGCTGTTGCAACAGGCGGAATCTCTGGGACATAACGCCCTGCTTGGGCCACGGATTCTGGCGTGGCGTCACTGGGTCTCGGAACAGCACGTCACTGAACAGGCCAGCATCAGTGACTACCGCCGCGAACTCATCCTGGTACAGGCACTGCGCAAGCACAGCAAACTGTTCGGCAACGCCAACCACTGGGCGCTGGCAGACAGCCTGCTGCAACTGTTTGATGAGCTGACCCTGAACCAGACGGGCCTGCCTGAGGATCTGGACGAGTTCCATCAGCGGGTAGCTAAAGGCTATGGTCTGGCACCCCACACCATCACTGCGATGGAACGTGAAGCGCAATTGATCCACACCCTGTGGCAAGCCTGGCACCAGGAGTTAGATGCACGAAACCTGATCGATCGTAATGCCCGTTACCTGCTGCAACTCGCCGCCACGCTGGCGCAGCCACCAGCCACCCCGATTTATCTCTTCGCCCCACTCACTCACTGCGCAGCGGAACGTGAATGGTTGGCGGGGATGGCCCAACAACATCAGGTAAAGCTGTTTTTGCATGGGCACCTGTCGCAAACCCTGCCCGAGGAATCGTTACTCCACCCTGAGGCACCGTTGCAACGACTGCTCGCGACAATGGGCGCGGAACAGATGACCTGTCAGGGAGATAGCGACTATAGCCAGATGCTGGATCAAATTTTCGCTGCGGCAACGGAAACACCGCTGCGGCAACGGGCGCTCGATTTTGCCTCAAGGGTCGCCGCTTCGCCGCTAACAGATCGTCTGGCACGCTTCGCCGCCAACGACGATGAAGAGGAGGCGCGTGCCGTCGAACTGCAGGTCCGTCGCTGGCTGCTGCAGGGAAAAAACCGTATCGGTATCGTCTGCGAAAACCGCCGTCTTGCCCGTCGCGTACGCGCCCTGCTGGAACGGGCCGACGTCCCGGTCGAGGACGCCGCAGGCTGGGCACTCTCCACCACCAGTGCCGCGGCAATGCTGGAGCGCTGGTTACAGTGTATCGAAGAGGACTTTCCCCATCTGGCAATGCTGGACCTGCTCAAGTCTCCGTTCTTCTGTACCGAGGAACAGCGGGAGGCGCATCTGGCGGATGTCTACGTATTGGAGCGGGACATCGTATTGCATGAAAACATCGGCAGCGGACTTGCCCGTTACCGACGCCACCTCAAATACCGCCAACACCGCCTGATGCCCGAACTGGCCGCACGTCTTGAGCCGGTCGATGCCCTGCTGGCGCAACTCGAAACCGCGGCAAAACCGATGCAGGCCTTTGTCAAAGGCAAAACCGCCGATGCGGCAGTGTTGCTGGAACAATTATTAGAGAGCCTGAAAACTCTGGGCATGACCCTGCAACTCGCCGACGATGAAGCGGGGATGCGCCTGCTGGAAGAGCTGGAAAAAATGCAGCAGGCGGCCACCGGTGAACAGCACCCACTGGAGTGGATCGAGTTCCACAACTGGCTCGGTAGCAGCCTGGAACGCTACGATTTCAAGCCGAGCGCCAGCGGACAGCCGGTGGTATTGATGGAACTGGCGAAGAGCCTCCCAGGACACTTTGATGCACTGGTCATCGCCTCAGCGGAACGGGAAAAGATGCCGGGTGGAGTCTCGGGTAGCCCGTTCTTCAACGACGTGGTACGCCGCGAACTGGGACTCCCCTGCGCCGATGAGCAATTGGCCATCCCGTTCTACCACTTCCGCCGTCTGCTGGAAGCCGCCCCGACACTACTCATCACCCATTGCGCGCAGCGCAGCGGTGAAGAGGTCCTGCCCAGCCCCTGGCTGGAGTTACTGCTTGCCTTTCAGCGACTGGCCTACCAGTCCGGTCTTGACGACCTGCAACTATCGGCACTCTTGAGTTCAGAACAATCTGCTGTAGTCCGCTCACGAACGCTACCGCCACAAAGTCAGCAGCCCCAACCAGCAATCGACACCAAGCTGCTACCCAAACGCTACTCGGCCAGTGCTTACCAGCAATTGATGGACTGCCCATACCAGTTCTTTGCTGCCCGGGGGCTTGGCCTGGCGCCACCGGATGCGATCCGTGAGGCACTGGAAAAATCCGATTACGGCGAGCGGGTACATCGCTGCCTGCAGGCCCTACACGGCGAGGTAGATAAACTGCCCGGACCTTTCATCGGCGAGTGGAGTGCAAATCGACGCAACGAGGCGATCGCTCTGCTGGAACAGATCAGCGACGCGGTATTCGCACGGGATCTGGAAGACAACTTCCTCCATCGCGGTTGGCTACAGCGCTGGAAGAAACACATTCCCGACTACATCGACTGGCAACTGCAACGCGCCGCAGAGTGGCGAGTCACAACCGTGGAGCAACAGTTGCAGCAGGAGCAGGTGCTACCCGGCCTGACCCTGCATGGACGTCTGGATCGCTGCGACAGTAATGGTTCCGCCCAGGCCATCGTCGACTATAAAACGGGACAGCGTCTTCCCGATCTGGAGAGTGTGATCAGCGGCGAGGCGGTACAACTGCCCTTCTATGCACTGCTGGCAGCGGATGGCGAACAACCGATCGAGCAGGTGGAATACCTGTCTCTGGATACCGAGAAGGTGAGTAGCCGTACACTGCTGGAGGGTGAGGAGTTAAGGTCGCTGGCGGCAGTGGTGGGTGAACGACTGCAACAGTTGCATCAGCACATGCTGGAAGGAACCTCGCTGCCCGCCTGGGGCACTGAAGAGACCTGTAGCTACTGTCGTTTTGCGGGGATCTGTCGCCGGGCGGCGTGGCTTGAAAAGTAAAAGGGCGGTCGGTTTTCACCGACCGCCCCAGATATTCCATGTGGGCATCCATGCCAGGGGTTTTCTTCCTGAATACCCTGTCCTTGAAGGAAGTCCTCTGTCCGAAACTTGTTGTTCCCTGTAGCCTCCATGCTTGCCGCATCCTGCGGCTCGCGAGACATCCGTGGAAACGTTCCCTGTCCTTGGCTATAAGACTACCACTTCTGAATTATCCTACAAGCTGCCAACCTGGCCGCTTACAGGGGGTCTGGAATGGGTAAGAATATGGAAAATTCTTGATTATCTGATAGTTACAGATACCGTGAAAAAAATTTCGAGCCATTCTAGGACAGTATTTGCCAGATATTTCCTACACAGGAATAGGAAATATCCTACAAGCGAGACGCTGTTTACCCAGCCCAAACAGGCCAGTATTCTCTCCCTATGAGCAGCCTTCCCTCCCCCAGCACACCGCAAACCAACGCTACCGTAATGGCCTCGGCTGGCACGGGCAAAACTTATATGCTGGTCAAACGGCTGCTACGGCTACTGCTGTCGGGGGCACGGCCCGACGCGATCCTCGCCGTCACCTTTACTCGCAAGGCCGCCGCAGAGATGCAGAGCCGTCTTGGCGAGCGGCTCTACGCCATGGCGGCAGCCGATGACGACACATTACGACTGCAACTGGATAATCTGGGAGTCGATGCAGATAGCGCCACCCTGGAGCGGGCGCGGGCCCTGTACGAACAGCTACGGCGACAGCGCCAGAGCGTGCGCACCACCACCTTCCACGCCTTCTGCCAGGAGATCCTGCTGCGCTTCCCGCTGGAGGCCGAGGTCCCACCAGGTTTCAGCCTGCTGGAGGGCAGCGGGGAACTCCTGCGTGCAGCACGGGATGCGCTCCTGGATGAGGCCAGTCTCGAACCCAACGGTGAAACCGCCTCGTCGTTACAACAGCTACTCGACTATTGCGGCAGCCTGGATGGTCTCGAGCGCTCACTTAATACCTTCGTCGCCCACCGTGGTGACTGGTGGGCCTATACCGAAACTAGTGCTGATCCACTCGCCTTTGCCTTAGCGCGGTTATCCGAACTACTGCGCATCGAACCGGGCGAAGAACCACTGACAAACTTTTTCACCGCAGAGCGTCTCGCCCGTCTGGCCGAGTTCGCCGAGTTGCTGGGCAGACATCCCGGGGTGCAGAACAATGCGGCAGCCGAATCGATTGCCGTTGCCCGTGATGAAAACTTTGAACGGGAAGAGCGTTTCGCTGCTTGCCGCCGAGCCTTTCTCACCACCCAGGACGCGCCGCGCAAACGTAAGGCCAGTGCAGCACAGGCGAAGAAAATGGGGGTTGAAGGGGAACAACGTTTTTTAGAGCTGCATGAGGAACTGTCACAGGAAATACTTGATGCGCTTGATCGTTTGCTTGCCCATGCAGCCTGGCATGCATGCAGTGCCTGGTACCGTGCAGGCAGTCGTCTACTGGAGCATTTTCAACGCCTGAAACAGGAGCAACGGCAGCTCGACTTTACCGATCTGGAGTGGTCCGCCTACTCTCTGCTAAATCGTTCGGAGAATGCTCACTGGGTCCAGTACAAATTGGATCAACGTATCGACCATCTGCTGGTGGACGAATTTCAGGACACCAACCCGACCCAGTGGCGACTGCTACTGCCACTACTCGAAGAACTGGCAGCTGGCGAGAGCGACAAACTGCGTAGCGTCTTTCTGGTCGGCGATGCCAAGCAGTCCATTTACCGTTTCCGCCGCGCCGAGCCGCGTCTGTTCCAGACTGCCCATGAATGGCTCGCACAACACCTCGAGGCAAAAAGTTTTCCGCTACACACCTCCTGGCGCTCTTCGCCAGCGATCATGGCGTGTGTCAACCAAGTCTTCAGCGACGATGGGCCTTTGTGCGGTGAATTGCGTGACTTCACACCCCACGACACCCATCATCAGGAACTCTGGGGAGAAGTCACCGTATTACCCCTTGTCGAACGCCCGAGTGAGGAAGAGGCAAACGAAAGCACCGCGCTGCGCAATCCACTGCTGCAACCACGTGAGGAACGCAGTAACCCGCAGTATTTACAGGAGGGCGAGCAAATTGTTGCCGAGATCCAGCGGCTGATAGAGACCCGCACACCGATCAGTATCGACGGCGAGGTACGCCCACTTCGCTACGCCGACATTATGATTCTGGTGCGCAAACGGACCCATACCGGCTACTACGAGCAGGCGTTACGCCAGGCCAACATCCCTTACCTCGGTGCAGAACGGGGCACGCTGTTGCAGAGCGGTGAGATCGGCGACATGGTGGCGCTGCTTGAAGTACTGCTAACCCCGGATAACAATCTCTCGCTGGCTACGGTCCTGCGTAGCCCGCTGTTCGACTGCAGTGATGATGACTTGATGCGTCTGGCGCAATTCGAGCGGGGTACCTGGTACGAACGTTTGCTTTCGCTGGCCCCTCAACTTGAGAACGACACACCTTTAGCACAGGCGACGACGATGCTGCCCGCATGGCACCAGCTCGCGGGCCATATACCGATCCACGACCTGCTTGATCGCATTTACAACGAAAGCGATCTGCTGCGTCGCTATCGCGCCGCCTATCCCGCACATCTGGGTTCCCGGGTGGTCGCCAACCTCAACCGCTTTCTCGAACTGGCACTGGAGATCGATAGTGGTCGCTATCCCAGCCTGGGCCATTTCCTTGCCCGACTGGGTGAGATCGGTAGTAGCGATGACGGTGCACCCGATCAGGCAACAGGAGCCTCCAACAGTGATCGGGTCAGACTACTCACTATCCACGCGGCCAAGGGGCTTGAGGCACCCGTGGTCTTCCTCGCCGATAGCGCACAGAACGAAAGCGCTTCCAAACCTTTCCATACCCTGCTGGAGTGGCCGCCTGAGGAAGCACGCCCAAAAAGTTTCCTTCTGGTGGGCAAAAAGGAGCAACAGCCCGAGGCGATACGCCTACGCCTGGAACGGGAACAAAAAGAGCAGCAACGGGAATCGGCAAACCTGCTCTACGTCGCCCTCACCCGTGCCCGTCAGTGGCTTTTCATCAGTGGTGCTCGCCCGGCAAGTAAGGACGAAAGCAGCTGGTATTTTGCCCTACGTCGGGCGCTGGACCCGGAGCAAACCATCGATAGCGATAAGGCGGTAAGCCTGTCTCACGGGACAGCGCCATCCGTTACCGAAATACCGTCGGACAAAACATCTGAATCAGGGACGATGGATATCGACCCACGCCTGGCACAGCCTTTAAAAATTCAACATGCGCTAAAAGAGATCGCACCCAGCTACTCAGCAGGAACGGAAAATGCCGCTGTGGCTGGAGACGAGGATGGGCGACTGCGTGGCCTGTTAATTCATCGCCTTTTGCATTTGATGACAGAGTCACCCGCCGAGCAGTTGCCAAAGGTATTGGTTACCGTGGCTGCAGAATATGCTCTGGATCAGAACGACGCCCTGCTACGGCAGTGTCATGCGGAGTGTCTGGCGCTTGTCGAAGAGAATCAGCTGGCGGCAGTTTTCCAGCCTGAAAGTGGAACCACCGCGCTCAATGAGGTGCCGCTCATTTATCGCCTAAACGGCAGAACGGTTCATGGGATTATCGACCGTTTGTTGATCGGTCAGGATGAAGCGTGGATTATCGATTACAAAAGTCACCGCCACGCCACAGAAAGTCATGCACAGGAATTGGCAACAGATTATCGGCAGCAACTAGGCTATTACGCCGACGGGATACAGAAACTGTGGCCTGAATTGAAAGTGCGCTGCTTCCTTGTTTTCACCGCGCCGCGACTGTTGCTGGAGATCGACCCCAACGGGGTCGATCTCCAATAAGCGAATCTATTTTTTTCCCTTGCTATCCAGCAAAGCAAGCAAACGATCCGGCGGCGCATAGCCGGGCATCAGGTGTCCATCTTCCAGCAGGATGGTCGGTGTGCTGTTCACCCCCAGTTTCTGTCCCAGCATGAAGTCTTTTGCCACGGGTGAGTTATCACACTTCTTCGGTGTAATTTTGTTGTTGTTCTTTGCATCATCCATCGCCTTGTTGCGCTCCTCGGCACACCAGACACTCACCGCCTTGTCGTAGGAGGGTGAACCGATACCGGCACGTGGGTAAGCCAGATAGCGCACAGTAATACCGAGCTTGTTCATCTCTGCCATGCCGGAATGGAGCTTGCGGCAATAGACACAGTCGATATCGGTAAATACGGTAATAACGTGTTTCTGCTTGCCCTTGGCCTTGTATATGATCATCGATGATTCATCTACGTCCTTAAGCATAGCCTTGCGCAGTCCGGAGAGACGCTGTTCTGTCAGGTTGCTCTGTGAACTAAGGTCGAACATCGAGCCGCTGACCAAATAGCGACCATCGGGAGTGACATAGTAGACGTCGGTACCGTAGATCACCTCTTTCAGGCCATCGATTGCCGATGGGGCGATCTGGTCCGGGGCACGACCAAAGGCCTTCAGCAGTACCGATTTCAGTGCATCCTCTTCGGCATGCAGGGGAGAGACCGCCAGCAGTGCCAGCACACAGGTTAACAGCAAGGATTTGAAATTCATGTTTACCCCAACAGTGATTGGTTACAGCAATGACCCGCAAGTCTACCCAGTTCAGGACAGGAACAGAAGGCAGGCGGTAGCAGTTTGGAGCATTAGCACAGGCCTAAGTTCCCGTCGATAACACCACAGCAATAGTGGTTATCCGCGTGGGTGGTGCTGTGCATGGATATTTTTGAGTCGCTCACGTGCAACGTGAGTGTAGATTTGCGTGGTAGAAAGAGTACTGTGACCTAGCAGTAGCTGCACCACCCGCAGGTCGGCACCGTGATTGAGCAGGTGGGTGGCAAAGGCGTGACGCAGGGTATGCGGCGAGAGATGCTTGCGGATATCCGCCACCAGCGCATAGCGTTTAATCAGCTGCCAGAAAGCCTGACGGGTCATCGCCGTTTTGCGGCTGCCGGGAAACAACACGTCACTCTGGATCGCCCCAAGCAACTGCCCCCGAGCCTCACGCGTATAACGCTCCAGCCAGTTGAGCGCCTCCTCACCGAGCGGTACCAACCGCTCCTTATTGCCCTTGCCGATCACCTTAACCAACCCCTGCTGCAGGCTGACCTGCGGCAGGGTCAAGGAGACCAGTTCGGAGACCCGCAATCCGCTGGCATAGAGTACTTCGAGCATAGCGCGGTCGCGCAATCCGGCAGGCTTACCGACATCGGGGGCGGCGAGCAGTCGCTCGACCTCCTCTTCAGTCAATGATTTGGGCAGGGCTCGCCCCAGCTTGGGGGCATCGATACGGGCGCTGGGATCTTCATTGATCATCCGCTCGCGCAGCAGATAGCGGTAGAAACGGCGGATACTGGAGAGCAAACGGGCACCTGTTCGCGGGCTGGCACCCTGCTCCGCCCGCTTTTGCAGGTAACGTAGCAGGTCATGTCGCGCTGCCGCATGGAGTGTAGTGCTTTCCCCGGCCAACCATTCGGCCAACTTCTGCAGATCGCTGCGATAGGCAGTGAGGGTGTTTTCGCTCAGGCCGCGTTCCAGCCAGAGGGCATCGAGAAAACGCTCGATGAGCGCAATGTCCTGTTCACTCATGTCCTTCATGCTGCAACAGCCACTGCTTGATTGCCAGCGCCGGGCCATCGGTCTTGCCCATAAAACCACCCAGCCCATCCCTGGCGACCACCCGATGACACGGCACCAGTAACGGCAACGGATTGCGTCGGCAAGCACCGGCCACCGCACGGGCCGAGCTGTGCAGTTTTTTTGCCAGATCGCCGTAGCTTCGAGTTTTCCCCTTGGGAATACAAATCAGCTCGCGCCAAACCCGCTGCTGGAATGGTGTACCTGAACCAACTTCAAGGGCAGAACCGGGAATATCGCGTTGCTGGAAATAATCCTGTAGCAGGCGCACCGTTGTTTGCGCAACCTCTTCGACAAATGGCGAATGGTGACGGAAGAGAAAATCGATCTCCCGCAGCTGTCCCTGCTCGACACGGATACCGATAGAGGGCACACCCGGGATCGGCGAATCGATCACCGCCTGATAAGATTTTTCATTGGCGTTTTTCAGCGGCGGCCTCCCGCATTCGGATCTGTTCCAGTTCACGAATCAGTACCGCACGGCGTTCAGGCTTTTCCGTCACCCGCAGCAACTGACTGTAGATGTGTGCCGCATCGGCCAGCATGCCACCTTCCGCCAGCGTAGATGCCGCTTTGTAGCGGGCAGTCTGTGCCCACGGGTCCATGCTTTCGTAATCACTCAACGTGGCCGAACGCAGATAGAGTTGTGCCGCTTCCACATATTTTTTCTGTGCCAGACGGGAATCGGCCATCCAGAACAGCAGTTCCCGACGCAACTCCAAAGTCGGCACGATGCTGTACATCTCTTCCAGTAGCGCATAGGCATCATCGTGGGCACCGATGTTCTGCAGATCGAACAGCAGTTGCATCAGTTGGTCACGCTGCGCTTTGCCGAGGGACGGCACAGCGGGTAACAATTTACGTAGCAGTTCAACTGCCGCCCGGTTGTCGCCAGCGAGGATGAATATCTTGACCCGCCGCAGTTGCCAGGGGAACTTGGCAACGTCGCCGGGCGGCTCCGGCAGATAACGCATCAGGCGCGAAGCGGAGTCGAGATCACCATCGCGGATCGCCTGGTCCACCAGACCGTAAGCAACCCCACGGGGAATACCCGCCCCCTGATTGAAGTAGCTACTGTTGAGAAAAAGCTGCTGCGCCACGGCCATGCCGTTATTCATCTCCTGCAGCATCTCGATCAATTTCTGCGCGGCCTTCTCGCGGATATCGGTGGCAAAGGCCTTTTGTGCCAGCAGGGCATAGAGTGAACGCTTGCCCACGGGATAACGTTTATCGGTTTTCTCCGCCAGCTTATACCATTTCATGTCGTCGCCAATCAGCAACTGCTTGTCGTTACCCAGGCGCTGGGCATAGGCGAGATAGCCATCCCATAACATATCCGGGGTCAACGAGAAGAGTTCGCGCCACTCTTCCAACGGAATCGGCTGACGAAACCACTGTTCCAGTGCAATCACGGTAAATGCCGGTTCGTCGACGCTGCGCGCCGCCTCGGCCATGATGCCGTAGTGGATATAGATCTGCAGCGGTGTGTAACCGCTCAGTTTCTTCACGCTGCGCAGTTTGTGCAGAATGCTTTTTGCCTTGCCGCCGGAACGCAGCCGCGCCAGCATCTGCAGTAGCTCGGTGGTGCGATCCTGAGGCATCGACTTCAACAGGGAGAGGGCTTCGGTCGGATGGTTGCTAGCCAGTAGCACCCGTGCCCGCGTCAGCATGGCCTCGCTGTTGCCATCGCCGTAGTCCTGATGAAAACGCAGCATCGCCACGTAGGCATCATCAGTACGACCTTCACGCAGATAGCTCTGGATCACCAACTGCCGCCACTCGGCGAGCTGTGCTGAATCGGCCTCCTTGTCCAACCAGATCAGATCTCGCAATACCTGCCGCGCGGCCTGTGGACGATTGTCGAACACCAGCGCACGGGCGCGGCGAGTCATCGCCCAGATACGGAAATCAGCGGGGGCATTTTCAGGTAGGGTAGCGAGATGTTGTTCCAGTGCCTGCCAGTCGCCACGCTGTTCCATAATGCGCACCCGCATCCGCTCCCAGCGCAGCCACTTGGCCTGATCCGCAGCGAATTCGGGTTGTCCCTGTTGTAACAGGGAGAGCGCCAGTTGCGGTGCGCCGCTCTTGGCCAGTTGAGCGATCTCTTTCAGATCCTCTTCGGCAGCACCACTGACCGAGCAAACGGCAAACAGTAAAGCGGCAAAAAGAAAACGGGCAGCACCCCGAGGGTGCTGCCCGTTTAGTTCTGCGGTAGCAGTAAGACGTGACATCCGCATCGACTCCAGGCAAAACGCCTGGCTTGCTTAACCGAGCTTTTCCTTGATGCGTGCTGCCTTACCGGTACGGCCGCGCAGGTAGTAGAGCTTGGCGCGACGTACGTCGCCACGGCGCTTCACTTCGATGGAATCGATAGCCGGGCTGTAGGTCTGGAAAACGCGCTCTACACCTTCTCCGTGGGACATCTTGCGCACGGTGAAAGCAGAGTTCAGGCCACGGTTACGGCGGGCAATGACCACACCTTCGAAGGCCTGCAGACGCTCACGGTTGCCTTCCTTTACCTTTACCTGAACCACAACGGTGTCACCGGGAGCAAAGTCCGGGACTTCGCGGCTCATCTGTTCCGCTTCAAGTTGTTCGATGATGTTGCTCATTGCCTAAACTCCAGAAAAAAGTCCGTCGATTATACACGAGAGGCGGTCAAAAAAGCAGCGAACGCTACGATTTTTAGACTGCTTCTATTAATTCTGTTCATGTTCCTGAATGTATTCCTGCAACAGTTCCTGTTGCTCCCCATTCAGATCCAATTTTTCCAACAACTCCGGGCGCCTTAACCAGGTTCGGCCCAGTGCCTGCTTGGTCCGCCAGCGGGCGATCGCGGCATGGTCTCCGCTCAGCAGCACCTCCGGCACATTCAGTTCTTCGAACTGCTCCGGTCGGGTGTAGTGCGGACAATCCAGCAAGCCATCACTGAAGGAGTCCTGCTCCGCCGAGTTCTCGTGACCCAGTGCTCCAGGGATCAGACGGGTTACCGTATCGATAACCACCATCGCACCCAGTTCACCGCCACTCAGCACGTAATCGCCGATGGACCACTCTTCATCCACCTCGGTCTCGATGAGGCGTTCATCCACCCCTTCGTAACGACCGGCGATCAGTACCAGCTGTTCATACTGCTCCAGTTCCCGTACGCCCTGTTGATCCAGCGGTCGCCCCTGAGGCGACAGATAAATCACATGACCCTTGCCGGGACCGGCTCTGCGCGCCTCGCGAATCGCTTCACGCAGCGGTTCAATCTTCATCAACATGCCCGGGCCGCCGCCGTAAGGTCGGTCGTCCACGGTGCGATGGCGGTCGTGGGTATAGTCCCGTGGGTTCCACAGGGCCAGTTCCACCAGTCCCTTATCCATCGCCCGGCCGGTGATGCCATACTGGCTTACCGCGTCGAACATTTCCGGGAACAGGGTCACCACGTCGAAACGCATGGTTAGAACTCCGGGTCCCAATCGACCGTCATTTCGCCCTTTTCCAGGTCAATGGAGGTCACAAACTGTTCCTGCACGAAGGGAATCAACCGCTCGGTCGTCCCGTCGTTTACCACCAGAACGTCGTTGGCGCCGGTCTCCAGCAGGTGATCCACCACGCCAAGCTCAACGCCTTCGAGGTTGGTCACCCGCAGGCCCTGCAGGTCGGCCCAGTAATATTCGCCCTTCTGCGCCCGGGGTAACTGACTGCGGTGAATGGCGATGGTGCTTTCCATCAATGCCGCCGCTGCGTCACGGTCATCACAACCATGAAGCTTGGCCACCACGCCTTTGCCCTGGGTACGCCCTTCCTCAAGACGGGTCTCCACCCACTCCCCGTTACGCTGCAGGTACCAGGTGGAGTAACGCAAAATATTGTCGCGCGGCTGGGTATGGGAAAAGACCTTAACCCAGCCCCGCACACCGTAAAGGCCGGAAACCCGGCCCAATACGATATAGTCGTCCTGTTCTGTCATCGACGTCTCCAGCCCACCGGGGCAGGGAGGCCGTAACAGTGCATCACCTGCTCAGGCTTGCGCCTTGAGCAGGCTGGCAACACGCTCAGATGCCTGGGCACCCTGAGCCAACCAGTGATCGACGCGCTCGCGATCGATGCGCAGACGCTCTTCGTTACCGCGGGCAACCGGGTTGAAAAAGCCCAGGCGCTCAATGAAACGACCGTCACGACGATTACGGCTGTCGGTGACTACGATTTGATAAAAAGGGCGCTTTTTAGAGCCGCCACGTGACATACGGATGGTTACCATGCCGGAGATTTCCTCGTCTTCACAAACAAACGGGGCCGCCCTACGGCGACCCTCGGATTAGCAAGCCCGCGATTCTACGCCAAAATGGGGGTAAAAGGAAACCCCGAAATTGACTAAAAAGGCATTCCTGGCGGCATCCCGCCCTTCAGTCCCCGCAACATCTTGGCCATGCCGCCGCCCTTCATCTTCTTCATCATCTTTTGCATCTGGGTGAACTGCTTGAGCAGGCGGTTAACATCCTGTACCTGGGTGCCGGAACCGGCGGCAATACGCTTTTTGCGCGAACCGCGGATGATATCGGGACGCTGTCGCTCACCCGGGGTCATCGAATTAATGATCGCTTCCAGGCGCAGAAACTCCTTGTCGTTTACCTGGGCCTTGGCCGCCTGCGGGATATTACCCATCCCCGGCAGCTTGTCCATCAGGGCGCCGACCCCACCGAGGCTCTGCATCTGGCGCAGTTGGTCGCGGAAATCCTCCAGATCGAAGCCCTTGCCCTTCTTCAGCTTGTTGGCAAGCTGCTCGGCCTTCTTGTGGTCGACCTTCTGCTGCACCTCCTCCACCAGGGAGAGCACATCGCCCATATCAAGGATACGCGAGGCCAGGCGGTCCGGGTGGAACGCCTCCAGTGCGGTGCTCTTCTCGCCAACACCGAGGAATTTGATCGGTTTGCCGGTAATCTGGCGTACCGAGAGCGCCGCACCGCCGCGGGCGTCACCATCGGTCTTGGTCAAAACCACCCCGGTAAGTGGCAGCGCCTCACCAAAGGCCTTGGCGGTATTGGCCGCATCCTGACCGGTCATGCTGTCGACCACGAACAGGGTCTCGATCGGCTCGACCGCCTGATGCAGGCGCTGGATCTCGCCCATCATCTCTTCGTCGATATGCAGACGGCCCGCGGTATCGAGCAGCAGCACATCGATATGTTTCTTGCGCGCCGCATCCACGGCCCCATTGGCGATATCGACCGGGTCCTGGCCACCACTACTGGGGAAGAACTCCACCCCGACCTCGTTCGCCAGGGTCTTCAACTGCTCGATCGCTGCCGGACGGTAGACGTCGGCACTGACCACCATCACCGACTTGTTCTTCTTCTCTTTCAGCCAGCGGGCCAGTTTGGCGACACTGGTGGTTTTACCCGCACCCTGCAGGCCGGCCATCAGGATCACCGCGGGCGGGCGGGTACTGAGGTTCAGCTCTTCGTTGGCCTCGCCCATCAGGTTGATCAGCTCGTCGTTGACGATCTTGATCAGCGCCTGGCCGGGGGTCAGGCTCTCCAGCACGTCCTTGCCTACGGCGCGGGCTTTGACGTGATCGATAAATTCGCGCACCACTGGCAGGGCGACATCCGCCTCCAGCAGCGCCATGCGCACCTCGCGCAGGGTCTCTTTGATGTTTTCTTCGGTCAGACGCGCGGTGCCGCGCAGGTTGCGCAGGGTCTGGCCGAGACGGGATGTAAGACTTTCAAACATGGCGACAGGGGGTCCTGAAAATAAAAAAACCGTACAGGTACGGCTCTATGGCTGATTGGTGTAGGGCAATTATAACTGCAAAATCTGGCTGCCACTAAGGTGGGAGAGCGGTCGATCGGTGATCAGGCGACAGCACTCCTGGAAAATCATCTCCTCCTCCCCCGGTTTGGCGTGGGTCAGATAGATGTGGGGATTATGCTTCAGTTTCTTCAGATCATCCGCCAGCAGCTGCGGGCAGTAGTGACGGGACATCTCGCACATCGCCTGTTCGGCATTGGAGAAGGCCGACTCGACGACCAGGTGATCCAGGCGTGTCAGCTCATTAAGCCCCTGCCACAGACTGTCGTTGGTAGTGGTATCGCCGCTGAAGGCAAAGACACCGCCCGGATACTCCACCACATAGGCCACTGTCGGTACCAGATGGTTAACCGGAATCATGCTGAAATGCAGATCGCCCACGGTTTTCCGCTCGCCCGGTTTCATCGGTTCGTAGACCATGACCGGAAACTCTTCGCTGGGCAGGATGGAGAAATTGGGCCAGATGATGTCATTGAAGATGTGTTCCTGCAGCGCCTTGATCGTTTGCGGCAGGCCGTGCAGTACCACCGGCTGCTGCAGGCTGTCGAAGACACTGTCGATCATCAGCGGAATGGTGTGAATGTGGTCCATGTGGGAGTGGGTAAGAAAGATATGGCGGATCTTCGCCAGCTCTTCCAATTCCAGATCGGCGACGCCGCTGCCAGCATCGATCAGCACATCGTCACCCAACAGGAACGATGTCGTACGACGGCTCGCGCCGCCAATACCGCCACTGCAACCCAGTACCCTTAGCTCCATTCAGGAATCTCCACACCCCTGCTGGTCGATCAATCTCATAGCAGCCGTCCTTTCCAGCGACGACTATAGCAACTCGCAAGTCGCCCCGTAATCGAACCAAACGTCAACAAGATAAATTTCCAGCTATTATATACATCAATATATGTAGATAATCTATTGTTAGATCAGCAATTATTCCCGAAAACAAAATCCTTTCACAGTTTTCGCCCCTCCTCAGACAGGCTAAATACCTCATTAGAGGGATAAGACTCTTCACCCACCCCTCCGCTTGTGCGAACATTGCGCCCTGACATTTCAAACTGGAAACGGCATGAAGGTATTACTCCCACTCATCGGTATCGTCTTCTACAGCAGCGCAACATTTTTACTTTTGCGCCGGATGGCGGCGGGTATCGAAGCCCAATCGCGTCCAAAAACGCTGGCGCTGGGATTGGGTGGTATCGGTGCGCTGGCGCATATCGCGCTACTGGAGCAGTTGATCCTGACACCGCAGGGCATGAGCCTCAGCTTTTTCCACGTACTGTCACTGACCAGTTGGTTGGCAACAGTGCTGATCCTGTTCTCTTCGCTCAAGCATCCACTGGAAAATCTGGGGATCGTGATCCTGCCGCTCAGCGCTATCGCTCTGCTGCTGCAAAGCATCACTACCGGTAGCGGCGGCCCCCTGATCATCGTCAGCTCGGGGCTGAAGGCGCATATCCTGATCTCGATCTTCTCCTACAGCCTGCTGGGCATCGCCGCATTGCAGGCGCTATTGCTGGCGGTACAGAACCGTCACCTGCGTAATCGCCATCCCGGTGGTTTTATCCGTGCCCTGCCACCACTGGAAACGATGGAACATCTGCTGTTCCGCATGATTGGCCTGGGCTACATCCTGCTCAGCCTCTCCCTGCTCACCGGCGCCACCTATCTGGAAGATATCTTCGCCCAGCATCTGGTACACAAGACCGTCCTTTCCATCGTCGCCTGGGTGGTATTCGCCATCCTGCTGTGGGGCCGTTGGCGTCACGGCTGGCGTGGAAAGATCGCCGTACGCTGGACCCTGATCGGTTTCGTGGTGCTGATGCTGGCGTACTTCGGCAGCAAACTGGTGCTGGAGCTAATCCTGAAGCGCTGACCGGCGGCCCTTGACACTCCGTCCCCGACTCCCTGTAATTACACGTTCCTGTTCATAACAAAGGCACTACACCTTCTTGTTAAACGATATTCCCTTATGGGTGCTGTTCACGGCCCTTGGTTTGCTAGTCCTCGCTTCCGCCTTTTTCTCCGGTTCGGAAACCGGCCTGATCAGCCTCAACCGCTACCGCCTACGTCACCACGCCGATGCGGGAAACCCGGGCGCCCTCCGTGCCAGTGAACTGCTCAAGCGCCCGGATCGGCTGATCGGCCTGATCCTGCTGGGCAACAACTTCGTCAATATTCTCGCCTCGTCCATCGCCACAATTATTGCGCTGCGCCTGCTCGGCGGCGATGGCATTGTGGTGGCAACCCTGTTGCTGACCCTGGTGATCCTGATCTTCGCCGAGATCACCCCCAAGACTTTGGCAGCACTGCATCCGGAACGGCTGGCCTTCCCCGCCACCCTGATCCTCAAGCCGCTGATGCGTGTCCTCTATCCGCTGGTCTGGCTGCTCAACACCATTCCTAACGCACTGCTGCGCATGATGGGAGTGTCGCAGGAGGACGTGGACGTCCACGGTATCAGTAGTGAAGAGTTACGCAGCGTGGTCAACGAAGCGGGCGCGATGATCCCGCGCCGTCACCAGAAGATGCTGCTCAGCATTCTTGATCTGGAAAAGGTCACGGTGGAAGACATCATGGTGCCGCGTAATGAGATCGTCGGCATCGATCTGGATGACAGCGAAGAGGATATCCTCAAACAGATCAATACCAGCCAGCATACCCGCCTGCCTGTCTACCGCAGCGATATCAGCAATGTGGTCGGCTTCGTGCACCTGCGCAATGTGCTCTCCCTGCGCGGCAAGGAGGGACTGGAGTTGGGCAATCTTGAAGAGGTGATCCGCGAAACCTACTTCATCCCGGAAGGGACACCGCTCAACACCCAGTTGCTCAACTTCCAGAAACATCGTCGTCGTATCGGTCTGGTGGTTGATGAGTATGGTGACATTCAGGGGCTGGTTACCCTTGATGACATCCTCGAAGAGATTGTCGGTGAATTCACCACCGATCCGGCCGCCGCCAGTTCCAAAGATATCTATCCGCAAGCCGACGGCACCTTTCTGGTCGACGGTAGCGCCAACATCCGTGAACTGAACCGCATCATGCACTGGGACCTGCCCACCGACGGGCCCAAAACCCTTAATGGTATGATTACCGAATACCTGGAAACGATTCCGGAAGTGGGCACCAGCCTGCTACTTGCGGGCTATCCCATCGAGGTAGTGCAAACGGGTAGCAGTTCGGTAAAAACGGTGCGCATCGATCCTGCCTACAAGCAACGCGAAGACAGCAACACCAATCCGCTTTAATAAACAGCCTCATCTTCTGGAAATAGTTGGAAAAATCCTGTACAACATTGCCGTGGCGATGACTACACTTAATAGCAATTTAAATTCATTTGGGGCCTGAATGTGGCGAAGTTAACCCTTGCATTCAAGGACACTGTCTTAAAGGTTGTTGTTGTTGAACCCGGCGAAATGCTGATTGGCAGCGACCCCTCATGCAAGGTGTTCATTGACAGTCTGGCCCTGCAGCCGCGTCACGCCAGCATCACCACGGCACAGCACAAATCCGTCCTGCGCGATCTGAGCGGCGAAGAAGGCGGTACCTTCGTCAACAACAAGAAACTGGAAGGCGACTACCAGCTCAAGCACGACGACGAAATTCGTGTTGGCAAGCACACTCTGCTGTTTACTACCGATCCGGCAGACGAACTGGCCGACGATACGCTACCTGAACCAATGCTCGATCCGATCGATGAACCGATCATCATTGCCAAAGCCAAGCCCAAAGAGGCCTGGTTACAGCTCATGAACGGTACCAATGTCGGTCGCACCATCAGCCTCAGTCGTAACCTGACCAATCTGGGCAAGGCCGGTGTACAGACCGCGGTGATCGCCCGCCGCGGCGACGGTTATTTCCTCTCTCACCTGGAAGGTGAACGGACCCCGCTGGTCGATGGCAAAAGCATTGGCGAAAATAGCTACAAACTGGAAGACGGGAACGTCATCCAGATCGGTAACGTAAAAATGCAGTTCACCCTGGTCTAAACCAGGGCAACAGGAGGAGACTGCCATGTCCGATCAACCTCACGATGAGGAACGCCGTCACTTCACCCGCATCCCCATCGACTGCGAAGCTGTTCTGTATTGCCAGGATGGAGGTGAATTACGCACCACCCTGCAGGACGTCTCACTCAAAGGTGCACTACTAAACCGTCCCTCCGAGTACCCAGGTGGTACAGGGGAAAAATGTGAGCTTGAACTGCTGTTAGGCGAAACCACGGTAAGCATGCAGGGCAGTATTGTGCATAGCGATGCAAACCAGATTGGCTTCCGCTGTGACTACATCGATCTGGACAGTATCACGCATCTGAAAAGATTGGTGGAGTTGAACCTGGGCGATGAGGCCGCGCTGGAACGCGAACTTCACGAGCTGGTCGACAGCGTCTGAGATTGTCTACAGGTGAGAGAGTGCCTCTTCGAGGCGATGCACACCGATCACCTCCAAACCTTCCGGTCCCTTTTTCGCGATATTTGCTGCGGGCACGATGGCGCGGGTAAAGCCGTGCTTGGCTGCTTCCTTGAGCCGTTCCTGACCGTTGGGCACCGGACGGATCTCACCCGCCAGCCCCACCTCGCCGAAAACCACCAATCCTTGCGGCAACGGTCGATTGCGCAGACTTGAGAGTACCGATAACAATAATGCCAGATCGGCACCGGTCTCACTCACCCGCACACCGCCAACCACATTAACGAAGACATCCTGGTCGTGAGTCACGATACCGCCATGACGATGCAGCACCGCCAACAACATTGCCAAACGGTTTTGCTCCAGGCCAACGGTTACTCGCCGAGGATTGCCAAGATGACTCTCGTCGACCAGCGCCTGCACCTCGACCAACAAAGGCCGACTGCCTTCGATGGTGACCATGATGGCACTACCGGAAACCTGCTCCTCGTGCTGAGAAAGAAAGATCGCTGAGGGATTGGAGACCTCTTTCAGTCCCAGCTCGGTCATGGCGAAGACACCCAATTCGTTGACGGCACCAAAACGGTTTTTCACTGCGCGAATCACCCGATAGCGACTGCCGCTATCGCCCTCGAAATAGAGCACCGTATCGACCATGTGCTCCAGTACACGTGGACCGGCCAGTTGTCCCTCTTTGGTGACGTGACCGACGATGAAGATCGAGGTGCCGCTCTGCTTGGCATAGCGCACCAGTTGCGCCGCACTTTCGCGTACCTGTGCCACCGAACCGGGTGCGGAAGAGAGTTGATCGGTGTAGAGGGTCTGAATTGAATCGATCACCAACACCTGCGGTCGCTCTTTTAACGCCGCCTGGATAATGCCTTCAACCCGTGTTTCCGGTAACAGACGGGTATCGAGCGCAGGCAGTTTAAGGCGGTGGGCACGCAAACTGATCTGCTGTGGCGATTCTTCACCACTGACATACAGGGTTTTCAACCCATCCCCCAGGGTCGCCAGGGTTTGCAGCAACAGGGTCGATTTACCTATCCCCGGGTCACCACCGAGTAGCACCACTGAACCGGGCACCATCCCACCGCCCAATACGCGATCAAACTCACCGATCCCAGTCGGCAGACGCTGCACATCGTCGGGGGTGACTTCGGAAAGGGAGCGAATCGCATTCGCTTCAGCACTGCCTGCGTACCCGGCAAAACGGGCTTCATTGCGTGGCGTTGCCACCACCGCAATTTCCACCAGCGTATTCCACGCCTCGCACTCGGGGCACTGCCCCACCCACTTATTGGTCTCTGCACCGCAAGCGGTGCAGGAATAGTTAATCTTTGCTTTGGCCAAACGTCTATCTCACGATTTACATCAAGAAGTGGTCTTCATCGTCATCATCATCCTGATCCGGAAAGTGCTGTTTCTCCCAATTCTCCTCAACACCACCGCCGCGCAGGCTTAACCACATAAAGGCGCCGATAATCAGCACAAACGGTACCAGAACCAAAAGACCGATACGCAGCATACTGCTCTGCAAATCGCAGCCTGTCAGTAGCAACACCAGCGGCAATATCCCATACCAGCGAAAATGGGTTTCACTCATCATCTCGCATCCTTTCAGCGAACAGTTCATTCAGTGCTCGACGTGTGATGTCACTCAAGTCCATCGAAGCCAGCTCATCGAAACTTACCCAGCGCGCGGCGACGGCATCATCGGCGGCTTGTGGCTCACCCGCCAGGTAACGGGCATGGAAATCGAGTACCACGTAATGGTATTGCAGTTCATCCCTGGCATCACGTTGAATCAACTCGAACTGCCAGGCAAACTCGCCCACCTCAATGCTCACACCCGTCTCTTCGAGAATCTCTCTTTGCGCCGCGGCATGCAGTGATTCACCCGGCTGTACCCGCCCGCCGGGGATTGCCCACTGCCCTTTGCCAGGCTCCTGCCCTCGCTGCACCAGCAGGATCGTATTGTCTCGCACCACGAATGCGCCAACACCGAGTTGTGACCAGTGAGTGGACAAACGACCTCCAGTGAATAATTTTAAAAGCTTAGCTGTTTACTACTTTATTTCCGCACAGATATATTCAGCGAAACAGATACCTCTTTTGGACTATGTGTTAGCCATTCAGGAGAGTAAAGAGAGGCACTTATGACAAAGCGATTATAAACAGCATCCGATTCATTGCTCATCTTAAAATAGCGACATACACTTAAAGATATAACATTTATTACATTTGCCGCTATGGCGATCCAGTTCCAATGAAAACGTTCAGGCTTATTTTCCTTCTTCTTGTTTCGATCCCAGCAGTCCATGCCGAGACCATACATATCGGTATACTTTCGTTTCAGCCGAAGGCGGTCGCTAATCAGAAGTGGGCCGCGCTGGGACAGTATCTGCACACAAAACTTCCGGACCACCAATTCGTCATTAGTGCGGAAACCTATAGTGAACTGAACGAATCGATCCTCACGCACAAATTCGACTTTGTCCTGACCAATCCGGGGCACTACATCATCACTCGCGACAAACACCTGCTCAGTCAGGCAACCGCGTCTTTGCTCAACTATGTCGAAGGCAAACCCAGCCCGTTTTTTGGCGGGGTGATTTTTACCCTATCATCGAAACAGAGTGTGATGTCACTGCACGATCTCGCCAGCAGCACCATCGCCTCACCCGCAGACGAATCTCTGGGCGGTTATCAAATGCAGGCCTATGAACTGCAACAAATGGGAACCAATACCGCAAAGCTCCGTATGCACTGGACCGGGATGCCGCACGACAAGGTGGTACGCGCGGTGCTGAACAACGAGGCGGATGTGGGATTTGTCCGTACCGGGGTGATAGAACGCATGGTCGCCAGCGGGGTTATCCGCAGGGAGCAGATACGCATCCTCAATCCCAAGACCTATCCCAATTTCAGCCAGCTGATATCGACGCCACTCTATCCGGAATGGGCCTTCGTCCCCTCACTGGGAATCGATCGCGAGTTGGTCAGACAGGTTACGCTGGCGCTGCTGGATATCGCTTCTGACAAAACCGTTACCACCAGGTTGGGTATCGCCGGTTTCGATGCCACTTACGACTACAGCGGTGTACGCAATGTACTCATGACCCTGGCGCTGCCGCCCTATGACAGCGTCAAATCGGTGGTGATTGCCAACACCTGGCGCGATAACAAACTGGCTATCCTTATCCTGATTACCTCCATCGTTACGCTGATTCTGCTGGTGCTGTTACTCGTTTTCGGTTACCAGAAAAACCGCCGACTCTCTTCACAACTGGAAACGCTGTCGATCACCGACCCACTAACCGGGGTACACAACCGCCGCTATTTCGATGAGCAACTGCGTAAACAGGTCAGTGTGTCTGCTCGACACGACTCATCACTATCGCTGATCATTCTCGACATCGATCACTTCAAGCGAATCAACGATGACTTTGGTCACCAGACCGGCGATCACATCCTGACCGATGTTGCGAGTATGCTGGAAGGGATGATGCGTCGTTCTGATTTTCTGGCCCGCTACGGCGGCGAAGAGTTCGCCATCATTTCCATCGGCAGTCCGCTCACCGACGCGGTATTAATGGCAGAACGAATTTTAAACCGTATTGAAGTGACGACCTTCGAGTACGACTCGATACCCCATCGTCTCACGATTAGTGCCGGGGTCGCTGCCTGGAAGGAGTCGATGGGCAACGATGTAGACAAGCTGATCCAGGCTGCGGACGAGGCACTGTACCGTGCCAAACATCAGGGAAGAAACAGAGTATGTGCCTGCGTCGATGCCGAGTGCGCGCAGGAAATCACGGTGAACAAACCGTCGATTTCGACCTAAACGCTATCCCTTTTCCAGACAACGCACCCTTGAGGTCACACCGCAGAACAGTTCGTAGGCAATAGTACCCGCAGACTCAGCCACTGCCTCGGCAGGTAGCCCTTCTCCCCACAACACCACCGAATCACCGACACGGGCATCGGGCTGGTCACGTAGATCCACGGTAATCATATCCATCGATACCCGGCCGATCAGCGGCACGATACGATCATTGACCAGTACCGGGGTGCCGCTTGGTGCATGGCGTGGATAGCCATCGCCATAGCCCACCGCCACCACACCGACGGGCATGGTCTCGGAGCAGCGCCAGGTGGCACCATAACCGATGGCCTCACCCTGTTGGTGCTGTTCGATGGCGATCAGTTGTGAACTAAAGGTCATTACCGGACGCAGATTGTGTTCCGCCGCACGGCCGCCAATGAAAGGGGAAACCCCATAAAGCATAATCCCGGGGCGGACGATATCGCCTCGGCTCTCTTCCCATCCGAGTATGCCCGCCGAGTTGGCGATACTCTTCTCGCCGCCGAGTTCACGGGTCGTCTCGGCAAACACGGCCAGTTGCTTTCGAGTCGCATCGCTCTGCAGATCATCGGCACAGGCCAGATGGGTGAGTTGACCGAGCGGTGTCACCGATGCCATCCCCTGCAGTCGCTGCCACCAGGCTGCGACCTGCTCAGGGGGAAAACCGAGGCGATGCATCCCGCTATCCACTTTCAACCAGACGCGGATCGGGCTGGTAAAAGTTGCCTGCGCCAGTGCCTCGATCTGCCAAGGCTGGTGCAACACCAGATCGATACGATGTTCATCGATAAGGGGAAACTCGTCGACGTGAAAGAAACCTTCCAGCAGGGTGATCGGCGCCTCAATACCGGCCTTGCGGAGCTGTAGTGCTTCTTCGATGGCAGCGACACCGAAACCATCGGCATCGTTCAGGGTATGCGCGACGCGGGCAAGACCATGCCCATAGGCATCCGCTTTCACCGCGGCGATGACCTTGCAGCCTGGGGCAAACTGACGCACCTGTTGCAGGTTATGGCGCAGTGCAGTCAGGTCGATCAGGACCTGGGTGGGACGCATCAGTAATCCTCACCGCCGCCGTATGAGGGATTGTGGGCAAGATTTTCGAAACGGGTGAACTGCCCAAGGAAGGCCAGACGGGTGGTGCCGATAGGTCCATTACGCTGCTTACCGATAATGATCTCGGCGGTACCTTTATCAGCACTATCCTCGTTATAGACCTCATCGCGGTAGATGAAGATGATCACGTCCGCGTCCTGCTCGATCGCACCCGACTCACGCAGATCCGACATCACCGGGCGCTTGTTCGGGCGCTGCTCCAGTGAGCGGTTGAGCTGCGACAGGGCGATGACCGGCACATTCAACTCTTTTGCCAGGCCCTTCAGTGAACGGGAAATCTCGGAGATTTCAGTGGCCCGGTTCTCCTTGGAGGAACCCGGCGAACCCTGCATTAGCTGCAGGTAGTCGATGACGATCATGCCCAGACCATGTTCTCTCGCCAGACGGCGGGCACGGGAGCGCAGCTCGGTCGGCGTCAGGCCCGGGGTGTCATCAATATACATCGGTGCTTCGGAAAGGATACCCACCGCGGAGGTCAGGCGGGGCCAGTCGTCGTCGGCCAGCTTGCCGGTACGCAGCTTGTGCTGATCGATGCGCCCCAGCGAGGAGATCATACGCATTGCCAGCTGCTCGCCAGGCATCTCCATGGAGAAAACAGCCACCGGCTGCTGCGCCTTAATCGCCGCGTTCTCGGCAAGGTTCATGGCGAAGGTGGTTTTACCCATGGAGGGACGACCGGCAACGATGACCAAATCGGAACGCTGCAGGCCCGAGGTCTTCTCGTCGAAATCATCAAAACCGGAGGAAATCCCGGTGATCGGGTTGTCCTGGGTAAACAGGTAGTCGATCCGCTCCACTGCCTGGGTTAGCAGCTCTTTCATCCCGACAAAACCGCGCTTGCCGCGATTACCCTGCTCGGCGATCTGGAATACCCGTCGCTCGGCGTCATCCAGCAGTTCACTGACGTTACGACCATCCGGGTGGAAGGCGTTGTCGGCAACCTCGTTGGCTACCTTGATCAGCTGACGCAGTACGGAACGCTCGCGGACGATACCCGCATAGGATTTGATATTGGCGGCGCTGGGGGTATTGCCGGCTAGGGCACCGAGGTAGTTGATCCCGCCGACATTCTCCAGCTCGCCCTTCTTGTCCAGCCGTTCGGCCAGGGTTACCACATCGAAGGGGGCGCTATCCGCCGCCAGATGGGCGATAGCAGAGAAGATCAAACGGTGGTCGCGGCGGTAGAAATCTTCTTCAGTAACGATGTCGCTGACCCGGTCCCAGGCAGCGTTGTCGAGCATCAGGCCGCCCAGCAGCGACTGCTCCGCCTCAATCGAATGGGGCGGAACCTTGAGGGCCTCGGTGGCCGCATCTCGGTTGAGTGGAACCAGGGTTTCCGGCATTTTCAGCCTCTGTTATCGCCCGCGCACGGAGAGTTAGAGAATGCCGAACAGGGCGGTCGCTGTAAAGCGTAGAGATCAAAAAACCGCACCACCGTAAGCGGTGGCGCGGTTTCAATACGACCTACTCGGCTACGACGGTTACCTTAACGGTCTGTTCAACGTCGTTGTGCAGCTGCACCATCAGGTCATATTCACCAATCGCGCGAATCGGACCTTCCGGCAGCTTCACTTCGCTCTTGGCCACTTCCACGCCACCGGCGCAGATGGCATCGGCAATATCGGCAGCGGTGACAGAACCGAACAGCTTGCCTTCTTCGCCTGCATTGGCAGCGATACTCACGCCACCCAGAGCGGCCAGCTTCTCGGCACGGGCCTGGGCCTCTGCGATCTGCTCGGCGACCTTGGCTTCCAGCTCGGCACGACGCTCTTCGAACTTGGCAACGTTATCTTTGGTTGCCATAACCGCTTTGCCCTTGGGCAGCAGGAAGTTACGTGCATAGCCCGATTTCACCTTGACCTGGTCACCCAGGTTGCCCAGGTTAATTACCTTTTCCAGCAAAATTACGTCCATCGTTCCCACCTCGTTTACTTTATCTCTGTAGTAACCGCGACCGCTGCCGCAGCTACCTAATCGTTATCGACCCCGGCCTTTCTGGCAAAGAGTCGGCGAAAATCAAACCAGTTATCCATTGCGCCAATGAAACCCAGCAGCAACAGCATGTGTCCGTTAGCGACCACCAGCAGCAGGTAGAGCGCTACCAGCCAGCCACCGTCCATCCCGCGCGAGCGGACCAGGGCATGGGCCACTGCCAGCGCCTGCACAACAAAGGGCACCAGCAATACCACGAAGATGTCCTGAAACAACAGGCCACCGACACCGAAGGCAAACAGCAGCAACACTGCCATGAAGCCCGCGGTCAGGGTGCGTCCCAGACGCAGGACGCGAAACTCTTCGCCAAAACCGCCCGGGTTGTAGAGCATCGCCTGCCACCAGCGTCCTAGAAACAGACTGCCGATCAGGCTGGCACTCAACGCGGCGGCGACACCGCCGGTCATCAGGCTGGCAATCAGCTTCAGGTTTTGCAGAAACAGCATCCGCTCCGCCTCGCTCAGCTGGCCGATGCTGCTCTTCAGCGCATCCTGCAGCACACCGTGCCACCACTGGGTCGGGTCATCGCTCCCCAGATGGAAAGCCAGCACCGTCATCACCCCAAACAGGGAAGCCAGCAGCAGGCTGCGTACTTCACTGGCGGTACGCCTCAGGCTCACCGCCATGCCCCACAACGGGAGCCAGAAGGTAACGCCTATCAGCAGACCAGCCAGGGAGTTGCCGATCAACACCGTACCCAGCAGGCCGGTGGCAACCACCGCCCCGAGGATCAGCAGCAAACCTTGCCGCCATCCCATGCGCAGGGTGACCAGCGCCAGCGCCGCACCACCCAGATATCCCAGCGGCGGCAGGATCAGCGACAACAGCGCCGATACCGCCACCACCAGTACCGCCTGCAACGGCCCCTTGGCAACATATGCCGCGAGGAAACGCATCATACTACTGCAGGCGACGATTCCCCTTAGTGGGAATCGGAGTAAGGCAGCAGGGCCAGGTAACGGGCGCGCTTGATCGCGGTGGCGAGCTGACGCTGGTACTTGGCGCTGGTACCGGTAATGCGGCTGGGGACAATCTTGCCGCTTTCGGTAACGTAGTTTTTCAGGGTGCCGAGATCTTTGTAATCGATCTGTTTAATGCCTTCGGCGGTAAAACGGCAGTACTTCTTACGGCGAAAGAAACGTGACATGTTCAGTTACTCCGGAATTCAGTGTTACTCGGCGGCCGCTTCTTCGGCCTGCTCTTCTTTGTCGCTGTCGCTGCTGTCATCGGCATCGTTGTCGACATCGTCATCGCGGCGCTCGTCCTTGCTCTTAATCAGCGGGGAGGCCTCGGTAACAGCTTCGTCCAGGGTCAGAATCAGGTTGCGGATAACCGCATCGTTGAAACGGAATGCATTCTCGAGCTCTTTCATCGCATCGATCGGGCACTCGATGTTCATCAGCACGTAGTGTGCCTTGTGAACTTTATTGATGGGGTAGGCAAGCTGGCGACGGCCCCAATCCTCCAGACGGTGGATTTTGCCGCCTGCGGTTTCAATGGTTGAGCGGTAACGCTCAATCATGGCGGGAACCTGTTCGCTCTGGTCAGGGTGGACCAGAAACACGATTTCATAGTGCTTCACTTAAAGCTCCTTATGGCTGTTAAGCCCCGAACCCAGTGTCCGGAGCAAGGAGAAACAAATTGTATCGCCAGGCCGAAATCGACGGCAGGGCGTAAAAGACCGCGTATTCTACTGGATGATCCAGGGGGGCGCAATTACCTTTGACTAACGGGAAGCACGGTAGCGCAGGGCCTCAAAGAGAACGATGCCGGTGGCCACCGAAACGTTCAGACTCTGCACACTGCCGTGCATCGGGATGTAAACCAGCTGGTCGCAACTCTCCCGGGTCAGGCGACGCATCCCTTTCCCCTCCGCCCCCAGCACCAGGGCCAGCGGACCGTCGAGGCGCGACTCGTAAAGGGAAACCGCCTCCTCCTCCAGCGCCGTACCAACCACCCAGACCCCGACATCCTGCAGGGTCTTGAGGGTACGTGCCAGATTGGTCACCTGGACGAAGGGCACCGCCTCGGCAGCGCCTGAGGCAACCTTGCGCACCACCGGGGTCAGACCGCAGGCACGATCCCGCGGCACGATGACCGCATCGACCCCGGCCGCATCGGCGCTACGCAGACAGGCGCCAAGATTGTGTGGGTCGGTGACCCCGTCGAGCACCAGCAGCAGTGCCGGGTGCTGCAGTTCGACCAGCAGTTGCTCGAGAAAACTTTCGTTGCGTTCGGCCACACCATGAACCCGAGCGGCCACCCCCTGATGGCGCGCGCCTTCGGGCAGCATCCCGTCGAGTTCCTTTTTCCCGACCCAGGTGGGAGAGACGCCCTGGTTCTGCGCCAGACGGGCAAGCTCGTTGAGTCGCTTGTCCTTACGTTTGTCATCGCAAAAGAGCTGTTCGATGTTGGCGGGGTCGCGCTTGAGCGTCGCCTCCACCGCATGCAGGCCAAAGATCAGGGTCGCGTCGCTCACCGGGATTTGCTCTTGCCGCCCTTGCTCTGGTATTTGCCCTTGGCACCGGATTTAGCTTTAGGCTTGGCCTTGCGCTTGGCTTTCTTCTTCGGCTTCTCTTCAATCGCTTCGACCCGCTCGTCATCTTCGGTCAACAAATCGAAGTCGATCTTGCGCTCATCCAGATCGACCCGCGCCACCTGCACCCTCACCTTGTCACCGAGACGATAGATCTTGCGGGTACGGTCACCCACCATGCGATGATGGCTGGGATCGAACTGGAAGTAATCGTCGCCCAGGCCAGTAACATGGATCAGTCCCTCGACATAGATATCGCACAGTTCGACGAAGATACCGAAGCCGGTGACGCTGCTGATGATACCGTCGAAATCATCACCCACCTTATCCATCATGTATTCGCACTTGAGCCAGTCCATCGCATCACGGGTGGCATCGTCGGCACGGCGCTCGGTCATCGAACAGTGTTCGCCCAGCACCAGCATGTCGTCTATGCCATAGCGGAAGGTCTCGGCTGGCTGGCCGGAGAGAATGTGGCGAATGGCGCGATGCACCAGCAGGTCGGGGTAACGGCGAATCGGTGAGGTGAAGTGGGTGTAAGCCTTATAGGAAAGGCCGAAATGCCCCAGATTGTCCGGGCTATAGACCGCCTGGTTCATGCTGCGCAGCATCACCGTCTGGATCAGGTGCGCATCGTCACGGCCCTGAATCTTATGCATCAGCTCGGCGTAGTCGGCCGCCTCTGGGGCATCCCCACCCTTGAGCGAGAGACCCAGCTCACCGAGGAATTCACGCAACGCAGTCAGCTTCTCCGCCTTGGGCTTGTCATGCACCCGGTAGAGAATCGGGATCTCGTGGCTTTGCAGGTATTCAGCTGTGGCCACATTGGCCATCAACATGCACTCCTCGATCAGCTTGTGTGCATCGTTGCGCACCACCGGCACGATCTGCTCAATCTTCTTGTCTTCACCGAAAACGATGCGCGTTTCCGTGGTATCGAAATCAATCGCTCCGCGCTTCTGGCGCTCGCCCTGCAATACTTTGAACAGGCTGTAGAGATTTTCCAGGTGCGGCAGTACCTTGCTGTACTGTTTGCGCAAGGGCTGGTCACCATCCACCAGCATCGCCGCCACCTTGGTATAGGTAAGCCGGGCATGGGAGCGCATCACCGCCGGGTAGAAGCTGTAATCCTCCAGTTTGCCGCGGGCGCTGATCTGCATATCACAGACCATGCAAAGACGATCCACGTCGGGATTGATGGAACAGAGACCGTTGGAAAGCTCCTCCGGCAACATCGGAATCACCCGACCGGGGAAATAGACCGAGTTACCGCGCAGATGCGCTTCCACATCAAGGGCCGTGCCCGGGGTGACGTAGTGGGAGACATCGGCAATCGCCACCACCAGCCTCCAACCGTCGCTCTGCGGTTCGCAGAACACCGCGTCGTCGAAATCCATCGAGTCTTCGCCGTCGATGGTCACCAGCGGTGTCTGGCGTAGATCGGTACGCCCCTGCTTGGCCGACTCGGGTACCTCGGTGGGCAACCCTTCGCACTCGGCCTCGACCATCGGTGACCAGACCTGAGGCAGGTCGTGGCTGCGGATCGCCACATCGATCTCCATCCCCGGCGCCATGTGGTCACCGAGGATCTCGATCACCCGGCCCACCGCCTGACGACGTTGGGTGGGATATTCACGGATCTCGACCACCACCAGTTGACCATCCTCGGCACCGTAGGTCTGATCGGCGGGTACCAGAATGTCCTGGTTGATGCGTTTGTTGTCAGCGACGACAAAGCCGACCCCCTTGTCGAAGTAGTAACGTCCGGCAACATTGACGTTAGCATGCTCAAGCACTTCGACGATGGCGCCTTCGCGGCGGCCGCGGCGATCAACACCGGAAACCCGCGCCAGCACCCGGTCGCCATGCAGGCATGAATGCATCTCGCGGGCGGAGAGAAACAGATCGTCGCCCCCCTCGTCGGGCGCGAGAAAGCCGAAACCGTCCGGGTGACCGATCACCCGTCCGCGGATCAGCTGCATCTTGCTCACCAGGCCATAGCCACCACGACGATTGAAGATAATCTGGCCGTCACGCTCCATCGCACGCAGGCGGCGGCGCAATGCCTCCAGTTGCTCCTCTTCTTCGATACCGAGCAAGGCGGCGATCTGGGTACGGTTAAGCGGCTGGCCGGAATCATCCAGCAATTGCATGATGAATTCGCGGCTGGGAATGGGGTTTTCGTATTTTTGCGCTTCGCGCTGCTGGAAGGGGTCCTTCCGGGGTTTTCGTGACATGTAATTCCTATCCTGCTGCCCTGGGGGCGTTTTCGTAATCCGCTATTCTAGCCTACTTGGCCGCCAGATGCGCCGGGCGTTGACAAGAATCGGCTGCCGCTGCTAAAGTTCGCGTCCTCTCGCGCCGAAAGACGCAGGGTAACCACGCCGAGGTGGTGAAATTGGTAGACACGCTAGCTTCAGGTGCTAGTGGGGGAAACCCCGTGGAGGTTCGAGTCCTCTCCTCGGCACCATACAAAAAGAACCCGCATACAGTTCATCTGCTGCGGGTTTTTTATTGCCTGAACCTCCACGGCCGTGGAGGCTGACTCGCCTACGGCTCGCCCTGACGGGCGCACTGCGTGCGTCCCCCGCTTCGCGTGGTCGAGTCCTCTCCTCGGCACCATACAAAATAAGAACCCGCATACAGTTGATCTGCTGCGGGTTTTTTATTGCCTGAACCTACACGGCCGTGAAGGCTGACTCGCCGGCGGCTCGCCCTACGGGCGCACTGCGTGCGCCCCCCGCTTCGCGTGGTCGAGTCCTCTCCTCGGCACCATACAAAAAAGAACCCGCATACAGTTCATCTGCTGCGGGTTTTCTTTTCTGTCTCTCACCTGTGCATCAGTAGGAATAACTCAGGGTTAGGCTGCCCCAGTCCGTATCCATCCCCGTATTATTCCTGAATTCCGATGTGCGTGAGCGCAAACTCAAGCTTAAAATCCACTGTTGTGCTGGCTCCCAGGTAATTCCCAGTGCGGTTTCAGTAATGATAGGTATCAAATCGTCAGCACCGAAAACCACATCACTCTCCTTAAACTGTCCCTGCAACATGGCATTGTAGATTCGATAACGGCCAATCACTCCCCACCAGAAAAACAGTTCACGTTTGTCGGTGTGTGGTCTCAAGACTGAGGGACTACCGAGGTTGATGTAATCACCAAACACTGGCGAAAATTCCCACCACGGTCTGGCGATACGACCGAATCGTCCGCCAAGACCGAAACCGATCTCCGTCGTCGTGCCTATACTGGCACCCAACATGCTACCCATCGTATAGGTCAGGCCAGCATCTGATTTATGGTGAAAATGTAATTTTTTTCGCGCCACGGTATACATGGCGGTCAATTCACCACCATCGCTAATCTGATGATTCCACCCCTGGGGAACATCATTCCCCAACGCTCGGTGGAGCTCTTTTTGAATATTTTCACCCAACTCTGAACCAATCATTCCCAAAGAAAAATTAGAGTGGTAGGTGATTTGCTCTTCCAAATTCACCGTCAGCTGCGTGTTGGAGAGAAACATCAGGTTAGCGTAGGGACGATCATTGTAGACAGGTAATGAAGTACGGATATTGGCGGGAGTGAAAGCTTCCAGCCCGAAGGAAATACTGTGCATGTGATAGTGAGGGCCATCCGTGTAGAGTGTCGAGAAACCTGTCCAGTTATTCAGTGTGGAGAGAATTGGATCGAGGGAGTACCAGTAATCCACAGCACGCTGACCTGATAAGGTTAGCGACATGCCGCCCGTGTATTGCTGATCCCTGTCTGTAGGAAAAAACAGATCATTATCTATCTGCACACTCCAGCCGGTAGCGTATTCCTCGTTGGCATAATTTGAGTGTTCAGCATCAGCCTCAATTGGCGCAGCCAATTGAATGGAGACAGCCAGATACAACAGCCACCACTGCAGCAACTTCATACGGCGCTTGCGCGACATCGAAGGGTCTCACAGGTTGAAACGAAGACTGTGCTGACTTGCCCCGGCTCAGGGGCAAGTCAAAGATTAGCGATCAGGCGAAGGGATCACGCAGGACAATGGTATCGGCGCGATCCGGTCCGGTAGAGATAATGTCCACAGGAATGCCAACCACCTCTTCGATCTTCTTGATATAGGCCTTGGCATTTTCCGGCAGGCCATCGTAATCGCGTACGCCGACCGTACTCTCTTTCCAGCCGGGAACTTCAATGTATTCGGGTTGGCACTGCTCATAAGCATCGGCGCCAATAGGCGGGCTTTCCAGGCTTTTGCCATCACAGGTGTAGCCGGTGGCAATGCGCAGGGTTTCCAGACCATCGAGCACGTCCATCTTGGTCAGGCAGATACCCGAAAGGGAATTGAGCTGGACCGAACGACGCAGGCTCACTGCATCGAGCCAGCCACAACGACGCGGACGACCGGTGGTGGAACCGAATTCGTGACCCTGATCGGCCATGTGCTTGCCAACAGGATCGGCCAGGTCGACACCGTCATAGAGTTCGGTGGGGAACGGACCGGCACCGACACGGGTGGTGTAGGCCTTGGTGATACCGAGTACGTAGTCAATGTCCCGCGGACCAACGCCGGTACCGGTACAGGCACCGCCGGCGGTGGCATTGGATGAGGTCACGTAGGGATAGGTGCCGTGGTCGATATCGAGCAGGGTGCCCTGTGCGCCTTCGAACATAATGCTCTTGCCTTCGTTGCGATACTGGTGCAACAGGCCGGTCACGTCGGCAACCATCGGACGAATACGCTCCGCCATTTCCAGACCCTGATCCAGCACTTCCTGGAAATCGACTGTGTCGGTCTTGAAGTAATTCTTCAGGGCAAAGTTGTGATAGTCGAGCACTTCGCCGAGACGGGCGGCAAAACGTTCACGATGCAGCATATCGCCAACCTTGAGGCCGCGACGGGAAATCTTGTCTTCGTAGGCCGGACCAATACCACGACCGGTGGTACCGATGGCTTTCTTGCCTCGGGCCAGCTCACGGGCCTGATCCAGGGCAATGTGATAAGGAAGAATAAGAGTACAGGCTTCGCTGATCTTGAGACGCTCGGTAGCGGGTACGCCACTCTCTTCGAGCATGGTCAGCTCCTTGAGCAGCGCCTCGGGCGAGAGCACCACGCCGTTGCCGATCATGCATTCCACGCCTTCGCGCAGTACACCGGAAGGAATCAGGTGGAGTACGGTCTTTTTGCCGTCAATGACCAGGGTATGCCCGGCATTGTGGCCACCCTGAAAACGGACTACCGCCTGGGCCTTTTCGGTAAGCAGGTCGACAACCTTACCTTTACCCTCATCACCCCATTGGGTCCCGATTACGACGACATTCTTACCCATGTTTACACTCTCTGTTCAGACACTAGTCGGCAAAACGCACGCAGTTCTCCGGCGCGGAGACATTCTGCGGTGTGAACGCCGCTGTGAAAACCAAAAAATACCTTTCAAGGGATAAAAGTTATTTGCGCAGGGCAACCGGCTGCCACTTTCCACCCTTCAGCACCAGTTCCCGATCGCAACCCATCTCTTCGGCCCCACCCTGCTGTTCCGGCAACGCCTGGATCACCCGCTCGCCTGCGGTACGCAGGGCTTCGATGGCCTGCTCCAGACCGGGTTCGGCCGAAACGGGGGCAAAGATACCACGAACCTCGGCGGTTTTGGCATCCACCAGTGAAAGCACCGTTTTCAAATCGGTACTAAACCCGGTCGCAGGGCGAGAACGGCCGAAGACCTTGCCGATATCGTCGTAACGACCGCCCTGGGCGACGGCCTGCCCCTGTCCGGGAACGAATGCGGCGAACACCACACCGGTGTGATAGTGGTAGCCGCGCAGTTCGGCCAGGTCGAAATGCACTTTGGTGTCGGGCAATCCGGCCACCAGTTCGGCGATCTGGCGCAGGTTACCCAGCGCCTGGTGAACCGACTCGTCGGCATCTGCCAGCAGAGAGGCGGCACGATCCAGCACCGAGGCATCGCCGTGCAGATCCGCCAGGGCCATCAACATCGCGTGCATCGTCGCAGGCAGTGCCTTGGCCTCGAGCAGGGCCGCGATCTCCGGCTTGGCCTTGCGCTGCAGGGCATCAAACAGTTGCGCCTCGCACTCGGCATCCAGATTGGCCTGTTGCGCCAGTCCACGGAAGATCCCGACATGCCCCAGGTCGAGCCAGATATGACCGATCCCGGCGGTTTGCAGGGTCCGCACCATCAGGCGCAACACCTCGGCGTCGCTCTCAACCCCGGCGTGGCCGTAGAGTTCAGCTCCAACTTGCATGGGCGTACGGTTGCCGCCATGGCTCGGCGGCAGGGTACGCAGCACCGTCCCCATGTAGCAGAGTCGTGAGGGAACATCGCGCTTAAGACAGTGGGCATCGATACGTGCCACCTGCGGTGTCATATCGGAACGCAGCCCCATCAGACGCCCGGTGAGCTGGTCGGTGAGTTTGAAGGTTTGCAGATCGAGATCGTTACCGGTGCCGGTCAGCAGCGATTCCAGATATTCGATAAACGGCGGCATCACCAGTTCATAGCCCCAGCTATTGAACAGGTCGAACAGGCGGCGCAAGGTCGCCTCCAGCTGTTCCGCACGCGGTGGCAGGATCTCTTCGATGCCTTCCGGCAGTAACCAGCGATCGTTTTCCATGTTGTTCAATTCTTTATCAGATAGAGGAGCAGTGCGCCCGCAACCATACTTGCCAATCCGGCAATGCGCAGGGAACGCTCGTCCATGCCAATCATTGCCACTGCCGCCTTACGATAGGAAGTCGGCGAAAGCGCCGGCAGCAGCCCTTCGATTACCAGGACCAGCGCCAGCGCAGACCACAGGTCTGTCATTGGATATTACCCCAAAAAATAACCGGGTAACGCGATTGCGTTACCCGGCATATGCTTTTTCCTTACTTTTTCATTCCCTGGGCGTCTTTGAAGTACTTGAAGAACTCTGAGTTCGGGTCAAGCACCAGCACATCACCCTGGCTACTAAAAACATTCTTGTAGGCGGTCAGGCTCCGATACAGCTCATAGAATTTGGCATCTTTGCTGAAGGCCTTGGCATAGATATCCGCCGCCTTACCGTCGCCTTCACCACGCAAGCGCTCGGAATCCCGATAGGCCTCGGCGAGAATGACCGTTCGCTGGCGATCTGCATCGGCGCGGATCCGTTCAGCCGCCTCGGCACCACGGGAGCGCAGCTCCTTGGCAACCCGATCACGTTCGGCACGCATCCGCTGGTAAACCGAACCGGAAACCTCCGGTGGCAGCTCAATACGTTTGATCCGCACATCCACCACTTCGATACCGAACTGTTTCGCCTGCTCTTCGATCTGCGCGTTGATCACATTCATGATCTGCGCACGCTCACCGGAAATGGCCTCCTGAATGGTCCGCTTACCAAACTCGTCGCGCAGACCGTTTTTGATAACCTGCGCCAGGCGTTGACCAGCACGGCGCTCGTCACCAGCCATGGTCTTGTAATAACTAGCCACGTCGGCAATCCGCCACTTGATGAAGGAGTCGACGATAACGTTCTTCTTCTCCAGGGTCAGATAACGTTCAGGCTGCGCATCCAGAGTAAGAATACGGCTGTCGAATTTGCGCACGTTATTGATGAACGGGATCTTGAAGTAGAGCCCCGGTTTGTAATCGGCACGGTCGAACTCGCCCAGGCGAAATTTGATCGCCAGTTCACGCTGCTCGACGACGAAGAAAGACATGGAACCAAGCCAGACAATCGCTGCGGCCAGGATCAGGGATATCGTTTTAGCCGGACTCATTAGCGCACCTCCCGGGTACGGCGATCATCTCGCAGACGGGAATTTTGCTTACTGCTGCTACCGCTCGCATTCATAGGATTATTGGGGGACAGGGTTTCATAGTCCTTGGAAGGGACGCTACCGCTGCTACCACTGCGCTCCATCAACTTATCCAGTGGCAGATAGAGCAGATTGTTGTTGCCCTTGGTATCAACCACGACTTTGCTGCTCTGGTGCAACACAGACTCTAGCGTATCGATGTAGAGACGCTTGCGGGTCACCTCAGGCGCCTTGCGATACTCCTTGAGAATACTGAGGAAGCGACTGGTTTCACCCTCGGCCTCCGCAATTACCTGTTCCTTGTAGGCGCTGGCCTCTTCAAGAATACGTGCCGCACTACCGCGAGCCTTGGGCAGAATGTCGTTGGAATATGCCTCGGCTTCGTTTTTCAGGCGCTGCTCATCCTCACGCGCCTTAACCGCATCGGCGAAGGCATCCTGAACCTGTTGCGGCGCCTGCGCATCCTGCATGGTCAGCTGACTGACCACCAGACCGGTTTTATACTGATCGAGAATCTCCTGAATCAGTTGCTGCGCCCGATTGACCACCTCACTACGGCCGCCAGTGATAACGAAATCCATCTCGCTCTTGCCGATGATTTCACGTACCGCGCTCTCCATCGCCTGACGCATGGTTTCGTCCGGCTCGCGCACGTTGAACAGATAATCACGCGCATCGCTGACCTGATACTGAATCGCGAACTTCACATCGACGATGTTCTCATCCTGGGTCAGCATTTGGGATTCTTCGGTACGAACACCCAGTTCGATGCTACGTACGTTCTCGACGTTGACCTTCTCCACGCTCTGAATAAAGCGTGGGTACCAGTGCGGACCAGGCATGGTGGTCTCTTTATAGGCACCGAACTGGGTGACCACACCACGGGTACCCTCTTCGATGATGTAGATCCCGGAAAGGGCCCATACCAGTAAGGCAACGACGACAACGGTGCTAATACCACCGAAACCGATACCGCCTCCGCCGCTCGGGGTTGCGCCGTTTCCGCCATTACCACCCTTACCGCCGCCGAACAGGCCGCCGAGTTTGTTTTGCAGTTTGCGCACTACCTCATCGAGGTCGGGCGGGCCCTGCTCGTCGTTGCGACCGCCCCAGGGGTCTTTGTCCCCGGAGCCGCCAGGTTCATTCCAGGCCATTGATTTCTCCAATAAATCTCTTTTGAGAACGGTATATGCCGTATTTACAAATTGTTGGGCAAATTCTAGGGGTCTTGCACTAACGCCGCAAGGCACAATCGGCTTGGCCTAGGCCTGCGGCAGTAACTCGTTGAAATCTCCCTGCTTACGTAACGATTCCAGATAGTGGGGCTCGATGCGAATATCCAGCTCCCAGCTGCCATCCTCTTCGACACGCTCGGCCACCACCGCGCCCAACTCATAGAGTCGTGCACGCAGACGGCTCGCCGCGGGCGGCAGATGCAGGTGGTAGCTACGCCGTTTGACACTGGCCCACTCACTCAGCACCTGGCGCAGCAAATCCAGTCCTTCGCCGCTCGCAGCGGAGAGATAGACACGTGTCGCTTCGCCTTCGGCATTTCTTTCCACGTGAGGTTCAATCCCGTCGCAGAGATCTATTTTGTTGTAGATCGTGATCTGCGGCACCTTGTCGGCGCCGATCTCACGCAATACCTCATCTACCTGCTCGACCTTCGCCTCGCGTTCCTCATCGGCGGCATCGATTACATGCAGCAGCAGTTCCGCCTCGCGGCTCTCCTGCAGGGTGGAGCGAAACGCCTCCACTACATCGTGGGGCAGGTGGCGAATAAATCCAACTGTATCGGCCAGGATCAACGCCTCACCGTTATCCAGATCCAGCCGCCTCAGGGTGGGGTCGAGGGTGGCGAACAACTGGTCCGCAGCGTAAACCTCATCCCCCGCCAGGGCGTTGAACAGACTCGATTTTCCGGCGTTGGTATAACCCACCAGCGAAACCGTGGGCAGCTCGGCTCGCTTACGCGCCCGGCGCCCCTGCTCCCGCTGGCTGCGTACCTTATCCAGGCGTTTGTTCAGATTCTTGATCCGTCCGCCGATCATACGGCGGTCCGATTCGAGCTGGGTTTCACCCGGTCCGCGCAGACCGATACCGCCCTTCTGCCGCTCAAGGTGAGTCCAGCCACGGACCAGTCGGGTAGAGAGATGACGCAACTGCGCCAGTTCCACCTGCAACTTACCTTCGTGGGAGCGGGCCCGCTGGGCGAAGATATCGAGAATCAGGCCGATGCGATCCAGTACGCGGCATTTGAGCAGTCGCTCCAGATTACGCTCCTGGGCAGGAGAGAGGGAGTGGTTAACCAGTACCACTTCGGCCTCGTTGTCGACGACCGCCTGCTGGATCTCCTCTGCCTTGCCGCTACCGACAAAGTATTTGGGTTCAGGCTGGCGTCGTGCACCGGTGACCACAGCGACCACTTCCGCACCGGCGGAACGGGCCAGAATCCTGAATTCCTCAAGATCTTCCCGATCGGTCTCCTGCTGCAGGTCCAGATGTACAAGAACGGCGCGCTCGCCGCTCCGGGGGCGTTCAAACAAGGCATCCCCCGGCCGCGACAGCGGTATGGAAAACAGGCTTAGAAGTTGTGGCTGGGAGCGGAATCACCGTTGGCCTGATCATTACTGAAGTTCAGTCGCACGTTGCGCGCCGGAACCACAGTAGAAATTGCATGTTTATAGACCATCTGGCTGACAGAATTCTTCAACAGTACGACAAACTGATCGAAAGACTCGATCTGTCCCTGTAATTTGATGCCATTTACCAGATAGATGGAGACGGGGATCCTTTCTTTCCGCAGGGCATTCAGAAACGGATCTTGTAGTGCTTGCCCTTTGCTCATCGGATTACTCCTTTTGTTATTATGTGGCGCAAGACGCGCTGCCAAATAATTCATAACTAATTCACGATCAATAGGTTACAGATATTTCTTACGCTGAGGTGAACACACTGCACACATCGGTGCCCCCTTTCACCCTCGCGTCGCGCTATTTTGAGCTATCGTCCAGGAATTTCAACACTTTTTCCAACAGGAATGGCTCGAAAGTGGCGAACCAGCGCAAATTTTCCTCACTACGCAGCCAGGTAAACTGCCGCTTGGCCAACTGGCGGGTCGCGATAATCCCTTTTTCGCTCATCTCCTCACGGTTCAGCTCCCCCGCCAGGTATTGCCACACCTGACGATAGCCGACGCAACGGATGGATGGCAGGTCCGAGTGTAGATCGCCACGCAGATAAAGCGCCTCCACCTCTTCGATCAGCCCCTGCTCTAGCATCAGGCGAAAGCGCAGGGCGATGCGCTCATGCAACTCCGCCCGATCATCGGGTGCTACCGCCAGCTTGATCGGCCGATAGGGCAAGCCTTCATCCTGCTGCCGCTGCCACAGTTCACTCAGGGGTTCACCACTCAACTCGTAAACCTCCAGCGCCCGTTGCAGACGCTGCGGATCATTGGGATGGATCCGCGTTGCCGAGGCGGGGTCGACCTCGGCCAGGCGATCATGCAGTGCCTGCCAGCCATGTTCCGCCGCCTCCGCTTCCAGTCGGGCGCGTAGTTCTGGGTCCGCCTCAGGCAGTACCGCCAGCCCCTGTTCCAGGGCGCGGAAGTAGAGCATGGTGCCGCCGACCAATAAAGGGATGCGGCCCGCAGCGGTAATCTCCGCCATATGGCGCAGGGCATCCTCACGAAAACGGGCGGCCGAGTAGGCCTCCGCCGGGTCGAGAATATCGATCAAACGATGCGGCGCCTCGGCCAGCACCTCAGGTTCAGGCTTGGCGGTACCGATATCCATCTCACGGTAGACCATCGCCGAATCGACGCTGATGATCTCGACGGGTAGCCGCCGCACCAGTTCCACCGCCAGATCGGTCTTGCCCGAGGCGGTCGGCCCCATAAGAAAGATCGCTACCGGCCTGTCGTCACGCACACTCATTGCCCACCACGTTCGAACAGTTTTTGCAGCGTCTCGATCGTCAGCGAACGGCGGAAGCTTGCGCCTTGATCCGGCAAGGTCTCCAACTGTCGCAGCAAACCCTGGGCAGCATTGAGATTTTCCACTGGTGGTGGCACCAGCGCCGCCATTTGCACCAGCAACTCATCCTTCACGGGACCACGCCACTGCAGCAGCAAGCGCAACAACGCCTCACTGTCCGCCCCACGTAGCAGGGCAGGAATGCGGCGCAATACCACGGTGCTCTCGCCCAGACGATCCAGCTCAAACCCCAGCACCGCGTAGTTGTCAGCCGAGGCGAGCAGTTGTTCCGCCTGTTTGGCCTCTAACTCCATGCTCTGCGGGATCAACAGCGGCTGACTACGCACCTCGCCACCGTTCAGCAGTTGCTGTAAATGAATCTGAAGCAGATGTCGATGGGCCGCCAGCATATCGAGCAGTTGCGGCACCTCGCCACGGCCTAGCAACAGATAGCGCTGGAACAGGATCGTTCGCGCATCGACCATCGGCGCGGCTTTGGTCTCAACCGCCTGACGATAGAAGGCCTGCTGCTCGGCTACCGCGCTGGCGCCTGGCTGGTGACTGGAAAACGTACCATGGGCTGGCGCAACCTGAGTGTCACCCGTAAGCCCCTCGCGCAGCGCCCGCTGCAGAAAATCGTGGATCAGGCGCGGCTCGCGGAAACGCACCTCATGCTTGGTGGGATGGACATTAACATCCACCTGGCGTGGATCGACCTGCAGGAACAGCACAAAGGAAGGATGGCGTCCCTCCTCCAGCAATCCCTGATGAGCCTGACGCAAGGCATGCTGAATCAGGCGATCCCGGATCATCCGTCCGTTGAGATAGAAATACTGCCCATCGGCCTGACTGCGCGATGCCGACGGCGGTGCCAACCAGCCATGCAGGTGTAACCCGGAGACATCGAAATCGAGAAAACGGGCCGTGTCATTAAAGCCTTTGCCCAACACCTCGCCGACCCGTCGCGCCTGCTGCACCTGATCCTCGGCACGACGTAGGCGCAACACCTGACGGCCATTGTGCAGCAGGGTAAAAGCGACATCGAAACGGCTCAGTGCCAGTCGCCGCACCACCTCTTCCAGATGCAGAAATTCAGTGCGTTCGCTGCGCAGGAATTTTCGTCGCGCCGGGATCGAATGAAACAGATCACGCACCTCGATCTGGGTCCCGGCGGGTTGCGCGCAGGGAATCGGTTCGGCGCAATCGCCTCCGTCACAGCTGAGCTCCCAGCCCTGTTCCGCCTCGGCAACTCGGCTGGCAAGACGAAAACGACTCACCGAAGCAATACTCGCCAGTGCCTCACCACGAAAACCGAGGCTGGCGATCTGCTCCAGCTCCTGTTGGTTGTAAAGTTTGCTGGTGGCATGAGGCGCAACCGCCAATTGCAGCTGTTCCCGAGCAATCCCGTGTCCATTATCGCGTACCCGAATCAGGCGCAGTCCGCCCTGCTCCACCGCCAGTTCGATCTCGGTCGCCCCAGCATCGATGCTGTTTTCCAGCAGCTCCTTCACCACTGAGGCGGGACGCTCGACCACCTCGCCTGCGGCGATCTGGTTGGCCAATTGGGGCGGGAGCGGTTGTATCGGTCGTTGCACGGGCATTTAAAAGACAGTTTTAAAGCCCGTCAGCTTAAAGGAAACGTGTATGAGGAGAAAGCTCAGTCGGCACTAACTAGAAGCTATTTCAAAATTAGGGCTCGCGCCTTTAGACAAGGCGTAAAGCCTGCGAGGAGCAGAGTTTACCGGTAGTAAATGAGCACCGCAGCAGGCTTTGCAACGCAGGATCAAGGTGCGAGAACAATTTTGATGTGGCTTCTAACTGCCGCTGGGGATACGCAGAACCTGACCTATGCGCAGATCGGTACTGCTCAGGTTGTTGAAGTCTTTCAGCAGATCGAGGCTGACACGGTATTGTCTCGCGATGCCACTGAGGGTGTCGCCACGGGCAATCACATGCTTATTACGTTTGGCCTGGGCGAGAATAGTGCCGTGAGGCGGGTACTCGACGAAATAACCGCGAATCCCCTTGAGGATCGCACTGGCCATTTTGTACTGGTAGTTAGAACTACGCAGATTGCGCTCTTCCCGTGGGTTGGAGATAAACGCAGTCTCGACAAGGATCGACGGAATATCCGGCGCCTTGAGCACACGGAAACCTGCCTGCTCCACCTTTTTGCGGTGCAGCGGACCGACTCCGCGCAGACCGGTCAACACACGTCCCGCCACATCGGTACTGATCTCCATGCTGGCAGTCTGTGACAGATCGAGGATCACTGAGGCGACCATATCATCCTTGTCGTCCAGCGAGACGCCACCGATCAGGTCGGAGGAGTTCTCCTTGTCAGCCACGATCTTGGCCTGTTCACTGGAGGCATCATTGAGTGACAGGGTATAGACCGTAGCGCCTTTGGCGCGGCGATCCTTGAATGAGTCGGCGTGGATCGAAACCATCAGGTCGGCATTGGCATCACGCGCCAACTGCACCCGCTTCTTCAGGTTGATGAAGTAATCGCCCTTGCGGATCAGTACCGGTTTAAATCCGGGCTCCTTCTGCAGCAGGGCTTCAAGTTTGCGACCGATAGCCAGCACCGCATCTTTCTCATAGGTACGATTTGGGCCGATGGCACCTGGATCGTCACCGCCATGACCGGGGTCGATGGCAATCACCACCTCGCGGGCACGTGAACGAACCTCATCGATAGAACGCACGGTGCGTTTCTTCTCCGCGACAACCGCTTCATCGGGATGGTTGAGATCGATCACCAGACGATGACCGTATTGCTCATTCGGGCGCAGGACAAAGCTCTTCGGCTGCACCGCCTGTTTCAGATCAAGCACCACGCGCAGACCGTTCTTGCCGTGCTTGCCGGTACGAATGTTTCGCAGGATACCCTCACTGAAATCGAGCGAGGTCAGATCGGCCTTAATCGAGGTATTCTTGATATCGATAACGAGACGATCGGGATTTTTCAGGGTAAACAGGCTGTGCTCTACCTGGCTGTCGGCATCGAACACCACCCGGGTGTTGTCGGGGGCCGGCCACATACGCACGCCGTTGATCTCACTGGCGGCCACGGTGGCGGCGAAGAGCGACATGACGACGGTGATCACGACTCTGCCGATAGACATTTTCCCGCTCCCCTCCTCATGCCGAACAACTAGTAAGTTGTTTAAATTCAGTTATTTACAGTATTGATCTGCTATGAATTATAGCTTTTAGATGTAACTTTAACCAAATTCAGAAAAAATTCAAGCATTTATCGGCGGTGACAGAGGTCCTGCAGGGCTTTTTCCAGGTTCGATTTCAGGGGAGCGGAAACGACCAGTTGCAGTTGGCGCCCCTGATCGAGGTAGTCGATGTGGATCTCCAGGGTGGGTGGCGGCAGAATTCCCGCCCCCCGCTCCGGCCACTCCACCAGGGCGACGGCGCTACCGTCGAAATAATCGCGAATCCCGAGAAACTCCAACTCTTCCGGGTCGCCGAGACGATAGAGATCGAAGTGGTAAACGGTGCGGTCCCCCAACTGGTAGGGCTCGACCAGAGTATAGGTAGGACTTTTTGCTGCGCCCTGATGGCCGAGGGCATGGAGAAATCCACGCACCAGGGTGGTCTTGCCCGCCCCCAGTTCACCGTGAAGATGGATCACGGAACCGGGGGGCACGACGGCAGCCAGCCCGGCACCGAAGCGTTCGGTGGCATCACTATCGGCCAGGTGACAGCTAAAACGCTGGGACATGATTCAGGAATTGAGCAGCTGCCGCAGGTGGGGAAGCAGGTCGCTAGCGAGCATACCGCGCTGGCCCTCACGCCCGGCCAGATCGCCCGCCGCCGCATGCAGTGCCACCGCCAGGCGTGTCGCCTGACGCAGGCCGATGCCCTGGGCAATCAGCGCGGCGATCACTCCGGTCAACAGGTCGCCCATTCCGCCACAGGCCATGCCCGGATTACCATCGCTACACAGGGCCACCTCGCCGTCCCCACTCAGGATCAGACTACCGCAGCCTTTAAGCACCACCACCCCGCCATAACTCGCCTCCAGAGAAGCGACCGCGGTAAAGCGATCCTGCTGGATCTCGGCGGTCGCGCAGCCCAGCATCCGTGCCGCCTCGCCCGGATGTGGGGTGAGTACCCACTTATCGTGACGCATCGGGTCGGTGGCCAGCAGGTTCAGTGCATCAGCATCCAGCACCAGTGGCAGGCGGCTCTCCAGAATCACCGCCAACATCGCCCTGCCCCATTGGTCCTGCCCCAGGCCGGGACCTATCGCCACCACATTAGCCCGTCGCAACAGGTCACGCAGTTGGGCGGGCTTCTCCACGGCGTGGCACATCAATTCAGGTCGCGCGGCGGTAATGGCTGCCACGTTCGCTTCGCGGGTAGCCACTGACACCAGTCCGGCACCACAGCGGGCTGCGGCTTCCGCCGCCAGGCGTACCGCGCCACCCATACCGTGATCGCCACCGACGATCAGTACGTGGCCATTGTTGCCCTTATGGCTATTACGCTTCCGTAGTGGGATTTCGCGCTGCAACAGACGATAATCGATACGCCGTGCAGCAGGAATCAGGTGTCCGTAAACCTCGGCAGGGACCTCAAGACTGGAAAAGAGGAGTTGGCCGCAATGATCCGGGCCATCGGCGGTGAACAGACCACGCTTGAGTCCGATAAAGCTCACCGTCAGGTCGGCACGCACCGCCGCGCCCATTACCCGACCGCTATCCGCAGACAGGCCGGAGGGAATATCGACCGCCACCACCGGTGAACCGATCTCGTTCACCGCTTCGATGGCCTCGCGCCACACCCCTTCGACCTCGCCTTCCAGGCCGGTGCCTAGCACGGCATCGACTATCAGATCGAAACCGTCGATACGCTGACCGTCATAGTTGATCATCGACACCGCTGCGGCCACTGCGTCCTCATAGGCTCGGCGCGCATCCCCCTGCAATCTTTCCGGATCGACGAGTTGGTGCAGTTCGACCTCCAGACCAGCAAGTCGCGCCAGACGTGCAACCACATAACCGTCGCCGCCGTTATTACCGCCGCCGCAAAGTACCGCGATGCTACGCACTCGCGGCCAACGGATGCGTATCTGTTCAAAAACAGCCTGACCCGCCTTGGTCATCAATGAATAGCCGGCGATACCGTAATATTCGATAGCCAGCCGATCGAGCTCGCGTACCTGCTCCGCGCGATAGAGGTTATGGGGTAATCCTTTCATGGGCGTATCATAGCGGCTATGTCGCAGACACAGAAACAATTTAACGCCGAAGAACTGCTAAAGCTGATACGCAGCTGGGGCGAGGAACTCGGTTTTCAGCAGATCGGTATCAGTGGCATCGAACTGGATGATGCCGAGACAAAACTGAATCACTGGCTGGGCAAAGGTTTTCACGGTGAAATGTCCTACATGGCGGAACACGGCAGTAAACGCAGCCGCCCCGCTGAACTGGAGCCGGGAACCCTTAGCGTGATCTGCGCACGCATGGATTATCTGCCAGAAGCCGCCGAGGCCTGGTCGGTACTCAATGATCCGCAACTGGGCTATCTCTCACGTTATGCCCTGGGACGCGATTACCACAAAGTGCTGCGCAAACGGCTGCAACAACTGGCCGAGCGGATAAATGCAGAGATTGGTGATTTCCACTATCGGGTCTTCGTCGATAGTGCCCCTGTGCTGGAAAAACCGCTCGCGTCACAGGCGGGACTCGGCTGGATCGGCAAACACAGTAATCTATTGCAACGAGAACACGGCTCCTGGTTTTTTCTCGGCGAGATCTATACCAATCTTCCACTGCCTGCTGACAAACCGGTCAGCGCACATTGCGGCAAGTGCAACGCCTGTATCGATATCTGCCCCACAGCAGCCATCGTCGAACCCTATGTGGTCGATGCACGACGCTGTATCTCCTATCTGACCATCGAACACCACGGCAGCATCCCCGAATCGTTGCGGTCGCTACTCGGCAACCGCATCTACGGTTGCGATGACTGCCAGCTTATCTGCCCCTGGAATCGTTTCGCTTCTACCAGCGAGGAGAACGATTTCATGCCGCGACACAACCTCGATGCACCGAAACTGCTGGAACTTTTCAGCTGGGATGAAGAGACCTTTCTGCAACGTACCGAAGGCTCGGCAATACGCCGCCTCGGTCATGAACGGTGGTTACGTAACTGTGCGGTGGCTCTGGGTAATGCTCCCTACAGCGAAACAATCGTCGCTACACTGGAGGCACGCAGCACTCACCCATCCGTCCTGGTGCGTGAGCATGTGGCGTGGGCACTGACGCAACAAGATAAAAAGAATAGGTAACCCATGGCGCGCATTCTCATCGTCGGCAACGCCACCCTGGATATCGTTAACAGTGTCGAACGTTATCCCGAAGAGGATCAGGAGATCCGTGCCAACGCACAACAGATCACCCGTGGCGGCAATGCTGCCAATACCGCCGTGGTACTGAGTCAGCTCGGTCATGAGTGTCACTGGGCCGGTAGCCTGGCGCAGGAACCCGATGGCGGATTTATCCGCGCCGACCTGTTGCACTACGGCGTTAATCTGGATCAGGTATATACGGTTGCTGAGGGCAAGGTACCGACCTCCTACATCCTGCGTAGCAACGAGAATGGTAGTCGCACCATTGTCCACTACCGCGATCTGCCTGAGTATCCCTATGACTCCTTTGCCGCGATCGACCTCAACAACTTTGACTGGCTCCATTTCGAGGGACGAAATGTTGAGCAGATAGAGAACATGATGCAGCGCGCGCGGGAACAGGCGCCACGATTATCATTATCACTGGAAGTGGAAAAACATCGACCGGGCATGGAGCGACTAATGCCATTGGCCGACCTGTTGCTCTTCTCCCGCGACTATGCCCTACAGCAGGGCTGCGACGATGCGGTATCTTTCCTGCAGCAATTCAGCACACCACTGCCATCTATCATGCTCAGCTGTACCTGGGGTGAAGCCGGGGCATGGGCACGAGGAGATGATGGAGAGATATTCCATGCTGCCGCGCATCACCCCACGCAGGTGATCGATACTCTGGGTGCCGGTGATACCTTCAATGCAGGAATCATTGATCGATTGGTGAAGGGTGATTCGTTGCAGAACGCACTGCAGGCAGCAACCCGTTTGGCGGGAGTAAAATGCGGAATTCTCGGCCTGAAACTGAATCCGAGTGATTTATAACTGGTCGGCGATCTCGGCGTAGACACGCACCTGATCCCGACCGTTGTGTTTGCAGTAATAGAGTGCTTTGTCAGCCTGCATGATCAGAGTATCCAGCAACTTTTGCGTATCGCTCTCTTCATAATCCACCACGTCGGTAACGCCGACGCTCAGGGTAATATGTAAAATATTGCCGGTACTGTCCCAAACATGTTTCTTGATCCGTTCCCGAATCCTCTCGGCAAGCAGGGCAGCCCCCTCATGGCTGGTATTCGGCAGGGCGAAGATAAACTCCTCGCCGCCAAAGCGCGCCAGAATATCACCCTCACGAATTCTCGAATTCAGCTCACTCGCGACCTGACGTAGCACCTGATCGCCGACGGCGTGACCATAGTTATCATTCACATCCTTAAATTTATCCACGTCCATCAACAGCACCGCAAACGGTTCCCGCTTGCGTATGGAACGGGCAAGCGCGGCGCGTGCCTCGGGAAAAAAGAAACGTCGATTATGTAACTGCGTCAGGTCATCGATAATCGACAACATTTCATAGCGCTGCTTCAGTTCTTCTGCATCGCTTAGCGCCAGTTGCAATTGACGAGTGCGCTCCTGCACCAGTTCATCCATCTGATGGATCAGGCGATTATTGACCAACAGCTGCCCCAGAATATTGCAAAAGATACGCAGGGTTCGTTCATGCCCCTCATCGAAATAGTTGGCATGGGGATGGGAAACGTTGAGAACCCCCAACACCCCGTCAGCACCAATAATCGGTACGCTGATGATGGAACCGATCACAGCCACCCGACCGCTGTGCTTCGCCATCTCGGTATGCGGTAAAAAACGCGTATCGCTGGAGCAATCCTTGCAATGTTGTAGTTCACCGCTCTGTGCAGCGAGACCAACAATACCCTCGCCAAGCTGGAACTCTGTGGTTTGTTGATAGCTGGTACGCTCTGCCCCCTGGGCAACAGAGATCAGATCGGCCCAGTCCATCCCGGCGGTAATGGTCAATATGCCATCGTGTAACAGGTAGATAGAGCAACGCTCCATATCCTGATTTGCCACCAGGACAGTCAATGCGTGATCGAGCAGATCCTGATCACTGCTGGATTGAATCGCGATGGACGAGAGGGCACGTAACGCGGAAAGTGAGTCGATAAGCTTGAGATAACTACTATTGAGTCCCTGGTAAGCCTCGACGAAGGGTTTGGTATCCATACCGATTACCCTTTGGTGAATTCACGTGCCAGGACACGCAAATCGTCTAGTTCGGCTAAAACTTTACTCAATACGACCTCTGCCCGCTCTGACACGACCCCAAGGTCAGAAAGTTCCGACACATCAGGGCGCACTGTGTCTGGATTATCCGGCAAGACTGCAGCGGCCCACCGAGTAGCGAAGTTAACCAACGAAACCAGTCGTCTGGCCACTCCCTCATATTCCGGATTGAGATAATTTTCCATCACCGACACAATTTTCTCAGGCAGATGCCATTTGCGCCCCAGCCAGGCGCCAACTTCAAGGTGATCGGTCTGTAGCACCTCACGCTCATCGCGGATCAATTCCATTGAGCTGCAGCATCCCTGACTTTTGCCGATAATCGTATTCATCTCGTCCGGATAGAGGTGCACCAGTACCAGTAGACCAAAAGAGTGCAACAATCCGGCAAGATAGGCATCTCCCGCAGAAATTTTTTCGTCGACTTTCAGTAACGGCACCAGTTCATGGGCCACGGTAGCGGTGATCACGCTCTCCAGCCAGAAGGTACCCAGTGGAAACTGCGGACACTTACTGGCGTCGAACGGACCGCTCAGGACAATTCCCAGCGCCAGATTTTTCGCCATGTCGATCCCCAGCACCTGGAAAATCGCTTCTTCTGCCGTCGCGATAGGCTCAGGTGGGGAATAGAAGGCGGAGTTGGCCACACCAATGATGCGCGCCAACAAGGAAGGATCCTTTTCAATGATTTTTGCCAGTCGCTCTATGGCGACCTCGCTATCGGCACAGGCGTCAAGAAACTGGTTTACCACCAGCGACATGGCGGGTAATGAATTGAGTTTCTGTACTTCCAGACGGGTTTCCAGCGCGGTGTGGATGACTGACTCCATTTACCTCAATTCGCTCGCTGTAATATCCAGGTCACGCCTTTTCATCCAGCAGCGTACCCATCACCTCATCCATGGTTTTAACCATTTTTACATTGGCTTCGACGTTACGCTGGTTGATCCTGCTCTCGACCAACGGCTTCGCCACATCACCACCTTCGCCATTGGATGCGCGTGCAACTTCATCGGCATTACGCTCCAACTCATCAAGCCCTCGCTTGATGCCGTTGACCGCCGTATTCATTGCATTGTTGATTTCCATCGTGATCTCACTTTGTGGTGCTTATACCGGAACTATAGTCCGCAAGTGGTAGGATGGAAAGCGTCACAGGCTAGCCTTGGCCCCAAATTGTGCGAAGTCGATCACGGTGCATCGACAGCCAGTAGCCAGCGATGATCGGTATCGCCGTATTCAACTGTCCACCAAGACATCCCTGCCAGAACTCGGCGAAGGGGATTGCCCGTGCCAGGATATCCTCATCTTCCTCGTCCAGCCCATGAACCCCGCCCACACCGCTACTATCGACCCGGCCGCAAAACAGGCTCATCCGTTCAGAGGAACTGCCGGGACTGACCAGATATTCACAAATCGGCTCCAGTTCATGCACGATACACCCCGCCTCCTCGACCGCTTCCCTGCGGACGACCTCTTCCGGGGTCTCACCGGGACCGATCATCCCCGCTACGATCTCGGTTAACCAGGCACCCTCCGCTTCATGCAGGGCGCCGATACGGAACTGCTCCAGTACCACCACCTCATCGCGTATCGGGTCATAGGGCAGTAATGCGGCGGCATGCCCCCGCTCGAGTAACTCGCGGCTAATTGTGCCACTCATCTCTCCGCTATACAGGCGATGACGCAGGCGATACTTTTCCAGTCGAAAAAAACCCCGGTAACACTCCTGCTTTTCCACAATCTCAACATCCGCCTCTTTTGGACCACGTCTGCTTTTCATCATGCCCCCTCAACGACGACAGCGGACTGTTTCAGCAGGCCGCTACGGGTATAATCGATACATTCTTTATATATCTATGATCCGACAATAATGCAGCCCAGCCAAAACACCAACTATGATGTCACCGTGGTGATCCTCGCCGGCGGCAGCAGTCGGCGTATGCACGGCAATGATAAGGGGTTGCAGTTACTTCACGACATACCTCTCGTTGCCCACGTTATTGAACGCCTGAAACCACAGGGTAAAAACCTGCTGCTGAACTGCAATGACCACTGCGACGAATACCGTCGCTTTGGCTATCCATTACTGCAGGATACGCTGCCCGGCAAGCTTGGGCCTCTGGCCGGACTACTCAGCGCTATGGAGACAAGCGAGAGTGAATATGTCCTCAGTGTTCCCTGCGATACCCCCTATCTGCCTACAGATTTGGTAGCGCGCCTGTTTGAAACGTTGCAACAAAGCGGCACAGAGGTCTGCACCGTCGATGATGGCGAACGCTTGCACCCGGTCATCATGCTCGCCTCGCGCAAACTGGCAGCGGAGCTGAGAACTTACCTGGAGGCCGGTGGACGTAAGGTCATGGACTGGTATCGACAGCAGAAGCATAGCGTCGTGGATTACGCCGATCAGCCCCACGCCTTTGCCAACATCAATACACCGGAACAACTTCAGGCGGCAGAATCTGGCTGAACGATGCTTGTGAAGCAGCGTACTGACCCAATATTGCCTGCTGCACGACAAACAATTCAGAAGTTAACAGGATGGAAGCATGAGTCACTCCAACGGCACGCCCCCGACAGCCGATCAATTGCTCAGTGTTGAGCAGGCACTACAGCGCATTCGTGAATCACTGAGCCCGATTGCCGACAAAGAAGCATGTAACCTTAAGGATAGCTGGCATCGCATCATTGCAGAACCGGTTATTTCACCGTTGAATGTTCCCCCATATGCCAACTCGGCAATGGACGGATATGCCATCAAGGCCTCCGATCTACCGCAAACTGATAGCGTCTCACTACAAATCGTTGGTGAATCATTTGCCGGAACCCCCTTTGAAGGCGCCGTCGGTCCAGGAGAAGCGGTTCGCATAATGACTGGTGCCATGATTCCACAAGGTACCGATACGGTCATTATGCAGGAGAAAGTCGAACGCGACGGCGACATTATTACCCTGCAAAGTGGACATCGTGCGGGAGAGAACGTACGCCATATCGGTGAAGATATCGCCAGAGATTCGGTAGTACTCGATATCGGTAAACATATCGATGCCGCAGAGATGGGGCTACTCGCCTCACTCGGTATTGGTGAGGTCAGCGTATTTCGCAAACTCCGTGTGGCCACCTTTTCCACTGGCGATGAACTCTGCTCGATCGGTGAACAACCCAAAGCGGGACAGATTTTCGACAGTAACCGCTACAGTCTGACAGGCATGCTGCGTAACCTGAACGTTGAACATATCGACGTGGGCGTCGTGCGCGATGATCCCGAGGCAATTGCCAATGCCTTTCGTCAGGCAGCAACTACCTCGGACGTGGTAATCAGTAGCGGTGGTGTTTCGGTTGGCGATGCAGATTATGTCAAACAGATACTCGACAGCCTGGGCAAGGTCGATTTCTGGAAAATTCGTATGAAACCCGGCAAACCGCTCGCCTTTGGCAAACTGGGTAAGGCGGTGTTTTTCGGCCTGCCTGGCAATCCCGTTTCAGTGATGGCGACGTTTTACGAGATCGTCCAGCCTTCACTCCATTTCCTGCAGGGAGAGAGGCGTAATAAACCACTACAGTTGGAAGTAAAATGCCTGGATAGACTGAAAAGTCCGGCACGCATGGATTTCCAGCGTGGCGTACTCGACTATGACGAATCAGGAGAACTGGTGGTACGCAGTACCGGCGATCAGGGATCGCATATCCTCAGTTCCATGAGCCAAGCCAACTGTTTTATCGTTCTACCCGACGGATGCCGCGGGATAGAACCGGGTGAACGAGTCACAGTGCAACCCTTCAAGGGATTGCTTTAACGCTTTTTATTGAGAAAACGCAAAAGAAAAGGCCGACAGATGTCGGCCTTTTCTTACAAGCTGAATACAACAGGCTTGTTATGCACGCTTCACACGACGCTTAACGCGACGCTTCTTCTTCGGTGCAGCTTTCTTTTTGGTAGCCTTGGCTTCTTTCTTCTCAGCCGCAGCAACAGCCTTGCCCATCGCACGGTCATAGACCTTTTGCTGAGCTGCATCGAATTTAGCCAGTGCAGCAACCATGCCGGCAGCCATCTTCTGCTCAAACTTGACAGCAGCCAGAGTCAGCTTGGCCTTCTTAACGGCATCCATCTTCTTGCTTACAGCGTTCTTTGCTGCAGCAGTTTTGACGGTTTTAACCTTCTTACGGGCAGCGGTCAGTGCATCAGTCGCTTTTTTGACAGCTGCTTCAGCTTTGGCAACAGCGGCATCAGCCTTCTCGTTGCGGCTTACTGCGGCCTTAAATGTACGGTTCTTGGTAGGATCCAGTTTAACTGCAGTTTTGCGTGCAGCCGGACGACCACGACGAGCCGTTTTCTTTACAGCTCTTTTCTTGGTTGCAGCTTTCTTTACTCGTGCCATATACCGCTCCTTCCTATGTATTGATTTAACAAAACGTTTGTCGAACAAATTATAAACACACTTTTAAGATTTTTGTAAAAAATAGCCTGTTTTTTTGCAAAAAAAAGGTTTTTTTTACTTCATTGAGTAAAAATTTCGCTACAACAGCTAAATTTTTTGTGTTTTAACGTCTATGAATGCTTTTTTTCCCTCGTAAAGCGTTTCAATAGATACTTTTCAACAAAGTAATTTCATATAAAATTTGTAACCCGACCCCACATATACCCGATAGAGGTATATGCAGTGGAAAAACGAAGAACAATGGACAAGTAAATCGTTATCGAGGTGACGTTATGGCTGAAAATGAGCCGATGGAAGCCGAATACATTGAAAATTCTGCAGCAGAAACAGAACTGGCGATTCAAGGTTCGGTGCTTCCCACCACTATTCACCTGTTACCCGTCTTCGAAAGACCTTTTTTTCCCGCTCAGGCAGCGCCGATCATTATGGATGAGCGCCCCTGGCTACCCACAGTTGAAGCCATTGGTGAAACAGAACAGCACATGGCAGGTCTGGTTCTGGTCAAAAATGAACATGATGAACCGTTAAAACCGGAAGATTTTTATCAAATAGGTAGTGTCGTCCGCCTGCACCAGCCCAATCGTGCTGCAGAAAAGCTGCAATTCATCGCCGAAGGCCTGCAACGCTTCCGTATCATTAAGTGGCTCTCCGATAAACCACCCTATATGGTTCAGGTCGAGTATCCCGAAGGCGACAAGCGCGATAACGGTGATCAGGTTCGCGCCTATGCCATGGCGATTATCAATACGATTAAAGAGCTTTTGCCGCTAAATCCCCTCTATAGTGAAGAACTGAAATACTTTCTCAGTCGTTTTGGCCCGAATGAACCTTCACCCTTAGCTGACTTTGCCGCGGGCTTAACCACGGCCAACGCCACCGATTTGCAAGAAGTGCTGGAAACCTTCCCGGTTATCGACCGCATGCAGCGCGTACTGGTACTGCTTAAGAAAGAGATGGAACTGGCCAAACTACAACATCAGATCCGTCAGCGGGTGGAAGATCAGATGTCGGATCAGCAGCGTAAATTCTTCCTCCGCGAGCAGCTTAAGGAGATCCAGAAAGAACTGGGGTTAGAAAAAGACGATCGCACTGCCGATCTGGAACGATTCCAGCAACGCGTAGATAAACTGACGCTACCGGAACATGCACAACAGCGTTTTGATGACGAAATGCAGAAAATGTCTGTACTGGAGGTCGGTTCCCCGGAATACACTGTTACCCGCAACTACCTCGATTGGATTACTTCGCTACCCTGGGGTGTCGATTCAAGCGACATTCTCGATCTGAAACGTGCACGACGCATTCTCGATCGGGATCACGATGGACTGGATGATGTTAAACAACGCATCCTGGAATTTCTTGCTGTGGGTCAACTGCGCGGCACCATCGCCGGTTCTATCCTGTTACTGGTGGGACCACCCGGCGTGGGTAAAACCTCCATTGGTCGCTCGATCGCTGAAACCGTTGGTCGTAAGTTCTATCGTTTCTCGGTCGGCGGTATGCGCGACGAAGCAGAGATTAAGGGACATCGCCGTACCTATATCGGCGCCATGCCAGGCAAGTTCGTGCATTCGCTGAAAGAGGCCGGTACCGAAAACCCGGTCATCATGCTCGATGAGATCGATAAAATCGGCGCTTCCTATCATGGTGACCCTGCCGCTGCTCTGCTCGAAGTGCTCGATCCGGAACAGAACAGTGAATTTCTCGATCACTACCTCGATCTGCGCTTCGACCTGTCAAAAGTCCTGTTTATCTGTACCGCCAACCAGCTCGACACCATTCCGGGACCGCTACTGGATCGCATGGAGATCATTCGCCTCTCCGGTTATATCGCCGAAGAGAAGATCGCCATTGCCAAACATCACCTCTGGCCACGCCAGTTGGAACGGGCCGGAGTAAAACCGAGCAAGTTGAAGATCAGCGATACCGCGCTACGCCAGATCATCGAAGGTTATGCCCGTGAAGCAGGGGTACGTAATCTGGAAAAACAGCTGGGACGCGTAGTGCGCAAGGCCGCGATGCGACTGGTCAGTGGCGAGAAAGGTCCGATCAAGGTTGGTCCCAAAACCCTGATCGAATATCTGGGCAAACCGTTTTTCGGCAAGGAGAAGCTGCTTAGTGGTGTCGGTGTGGTAACAGGGCTGGCCTGGACACCGATGGGCGGTGCCACCCTGAGTATTGAGGCAACCCAGGTGCACAGTCTCAATCGCGGTTTCAAACTGACTGGCAAACTGGGCGATGTCATGCGCGAATCGGCTGAGATCGCCTACAGCTATATCTCATCCCACCTGAAACAATTTGACGGCAAGGTGGAGTTTTTTGAATCGGCCTTTATTCACCTGCACGTCCCCGAAGGGGCAACCCCCAAAGATGGGCCGTCAGCAGGCGTCACCATGGCAACGGCACTGCTGTCACTGGCGCGAAATCAACGTATCAAGCGTCCATTGGCGATGACCGGCGAACTCACCCTGACCGGCAGCGTCTATCCTGTAGGCGGTATTCGGGAAAAGGTTATCGCTGCACGCCGCGCCGGGGTGATGGAACTACTCCTGCCGGATGCCAACCGTGGTGATTTTGAAGATCTGCCCGCACACATTCGTAAGGGAATGACCGCACACTTCATCAAGCATTATCGCGAAGTGGTGCCGATCGTCTTCGGCGACTAAACGGCGATCCATGTTTACCTGCGTCGGGACATCATATATATAATGTGTTAATCGGAGACAGAGAGAACAGAACCATGTTACACAGACATGCTGTTATCTTGCTGATCCTGGCCTTGGGCGGGTGCGGCGGTGACGAAGCGCTGCGCTATGGCAATCAAAGCTTCCGTGGCGATCCCTCCACCCACAACGCAGTAAGCTTCGCCAAAAAGCAGGTCGGCACACCATACCGTTACGGCGGCAGTTCCCCACAACGCGGCTTCGACTGCAGTGGTCTAGTCTACTACTCCTACAGCAAGGCCGGGCTCGAAGTCCCACGCACCACCGGCGGTCTCTATGACAGCACTTTCCCGGTCGATCCTCGCGCACTACGCCAGGGCGATCTGCTGTTTTTCAGTATTAAAGGGAAGGTCGCCCACGTCGGGATCTATGTCGGCAAAGGGAAATTTGTCCACGCCCCATCCAGTGGTAAATCGGTGAGTTACGCCTCACTGGAAAATCCTTATTGGCGTGAACACCTGGTGCGTGCGGGAAGACTGTTTTAGCGAGTGCGACTCTCGATCAGAGCCGCCATCATCGCCACATGATCGTCACGACCATTGAGCGCCGGAATATAGTAAAACGCTTCGCCACCCGCCTTACTGAAGATTTCCCGATTCTCCCCGGCAATCTCCTCCAGGGTTTCCAGGCAGTCGGCCGAAAAACCGGGGCAGATCACCTCAATGCTTTTTACCCCCTGCTCAGCCAGTTGTTGCAGCGTTTCATCGGTATAGGGCTGTAACCACTCTTCGCGCCCAAAACGCGACTGGAAACTGAGCTGCCACTGATTCGGCTTTAGTCCCAACTCGTGCGCCAACAACTGCGCCGTTTCCAGGCACTGTTCATAATAGGGATCGCCCTCTTCGCGGTAGCGAAGTGGTGTGCCATGAAAGGAGATGAGTAATTTCTCCGCCGCTTCACGACCATCACGATGTTCGCGTACCGAATTCGCCAGCGCCTTGATATAGGCGGGATGTGCGTGATAACCGGCGATAAAATCAAGATTCGGTACATCGCGACGCTTCTTTAATGCGTCACTGATCGCATCCAGTGTGGAGGCGGTGGTGGAACAGGAGTTTTGTGGATAGAGCGGCAGGGCGATTACCGATTCGATGCCCATCTGTTGCAATTCACTCAGGGCACTCTCGATGGAGGGATTACCGTAACGCATCCCCAGCGCCACGTGATAGCGACCCGGCGCGGCACGCTCAAGTTGTTCCTGCAACATGCATTGCTGGGTCAGCGAGATCGACAATAATGGCGATCCCTGCTCACTCCAGATCTCGCGATAGAG
>JBNLAT010000002.1:0-124960 GCA_050302275.1 Thiohalomonadaceae bacterium
GTGAGCGGCGTGCTCGATGTCGAGGACCCGATTAAGGGTGAATTTACCCTTGAGGTTTCGTCTCCCGGACTGGATCGACCACTGTTCAGCGAAGCGCACTATCAGCGCTATAACGGTTCGATGGCGGAGATTCGCCTGCGTGCCCCGCTGGAAGGGCGACGCAAGTTCAGAGGATGCCTGCAGGGCGTGTCTGACGGCAAGGTTTTGATTGAAGTGGATGGGGTTGAGTACGCAGTACCGCTGGACGGGATTGAGAAGGCGAACCTGATTCACGAATGGCAGTGACCGCCTCGCGGTTACACAACGAGTTGGAACCTACCGGGTTCCAGGTTTTAGGGCAGTTAGAGGCTGTTTTATGAACAAAGAGATTCTGCTGGTTGTCGATGCAGTTTCCAACGAGAAGGGCGTCGACAAGGAGATCATCTTCGAGGCGATGGAGATTGCCCTGGCGACCGCAACCAAGAAAAAGCATGGTGGCGAGGTCGACATTCGTGTCGATATCGACCGCGAATCCGGCGATTACGAAACCTTCCGTCGTTGGGAAGTGATCGACGATAGCGAGACCCAGCAACTGGAGCATCCTGAGCGCCAGATCACCCTGAGTGCTGCACAGATTGATGAGCCTGAGATTCAGCCTGGCGACTTTACCGAAGAGCAGATCGAGTCGGTAGAGTTTGGCCGTATCGCAGCACAGACTGCCAAGCAGGTTATTGTGCAGAAGGTTCGTGAAGCTGAGCGCGCCCAGGTGGTCGAAGCCTATCAGGATCGCGTTGGCGAGCTGATCAATGGCGTGGTTAAGCGTATCGACCGCGGCAATGTCATTCTCGACCTGGGTAACAATATTGAAGCACTGGTACCGCGTGAGCAGATGATTCCGCGTGAACCTGTGCGTCCCGGCGACCGGGTTCGTGGTTACCTCTACGATGTGCGTTCCGAGCCCCGTGGCCCGCAGCTGTTCGTTAGCCGCACCAGTCCCGAATTCCTGATTGAACTGTTTAAGCTGGAAGTCCCGGAAGTGGGCGATAGCCTGATCGATATTATGGGTGCCGCCCGTGACCCGGGCCTGCGCGCCAAGATCGCGGTGCGTTCCAACGACCAGCGTATCGACCCGGTCGGTGCCTGTGTTGGTATGCGTGGTTCTCGCGTGCAGTCGGTGACCAACGAGGTCAACGGTGAGCGTGTCGACATCGTGCTGTGGAATGACAACCCGGCCCAGTTCGTGATCAACGCCATGGCGCCGGCCGAGGTGAAATCCATCGTCGTTGACGAAGACTCCGGCAGCATGGATATCGCGGTAGACGAAGAGCAGCTTTCCCAGGCCATCGGCCGTGGTGGTCAGAACGTGCGTCTGGCCAGCGAGCTGACTGGTTGGGAACTGAACGTCATGACCGAAGCCCAGGCCGAGGAGAAGAACGAGTCTGAGCTGAAGTCGCTGATTACCATGTTCCACGAAAAACTGAACGTGGACGAAGAGGTTGCAAGCATCCTGGTGCAGGAAGGTTTTTCCAGTGTTGAAGAGGTTGCCTACGTACCGGTGGCCGAGATGCTGGAAATCGAAGAGTTCGACGAAGATATCGTCAACGAACTACGTGCCCGTGCCAAAGATATTCTGGTTACTGAAGAGATCAGTAACGAAGAGCACGGTGGTGCTGAACCTGAACAGAGTCTTCTGGAAATGGAAGGTATGGACCAGGAACTGGCCGAGGCGCTGGCAAAGACCGGCGTTACCACCATGGATGACCTGGCCGAACTGGCTGTCGATGACCTGATGGAAATCGACGGTATGGATGAAGAGCGTGCGGCAAAACTGATTATGACCGCGCGTGCTCCCTGGTTTGCTGATGAGCAGGAAGGTTGAAGGGCAGGAGTATTAAATGTCAGAGGTTACCGTCACACAATTTGCTGAGACGATTGGAGTACCGGTCGAGCGACTGCTTGGGCAGCTGAAAGACGCCGGAATCAAAGCCAAAAAAGCGGATGATGTCATTGGCGACGAAGACAAGGTCAAGTTGCTGGATTCTCTGCGTCAAAAGCACGGTACCGAAGCGAAAGAGGAACCGGCTGAAGACGGGCCGAAGAAGATCACCCTCAAGCGTCGTACCACCAGCGAGCTGAAGGTCGGCGGTTCCAGTGTCAGCAAGGGCAAGACCGTCACCGTTGAGGTGCGTAAGAAACGCACCTACGTGAAGCGCAGCCTGGTTGAGGCCGAAGAAGACAAGCGTATCGATAGCGAGGTTGCACAGCGCCTGGAGCAGCAGCTCGAGGTTGAAGCGAAGCAGCGCGCCGAGGCGGAAGCCAAGCGCAAGGCGGAAGAAGCTGAAGCCAAGCGTAAGGCCGAAGAGGAAGAGGCCAAGCGCAAAGAGGAAGAGGCGAAGGCCGCATCTCAACCAGTTGCAGAGCCTGCCCCCGCACCTGCTCCCGCAGCGCCGCCTGCTGAAGATAAGGCCGCGAAGAAGACCGAACCGCGCAAGCCGGATAAACCCAAGGCGTCAGAGAAGAAGCCGCGCGGCAAAGGTCGCCGTGATCGCTTTGGCGAAGGTGAGGGTGAGCTGCATATTGCTTCCGACAAGACCGGTCGTCGTAAGAAGAAGGGCGGTGGCCGAGCTGCCAAACCAGTGGTTAGCGGTGGTGGTAAGCACGGCTTTGAAATGCCTACCGGGCCGATTGTGCACGAGGTCTCTCTTCCTGAAACCATCACCGTTGGCGAACTGGCACAGAAGATGTCGGTTAAGGCCGCCGAGGTGATTAAGGTGATGATGGGCATGGGCAGCATGGTCACCATCAATCAGGTGCTGGACCAGGATACCGCCTCGATTGTGGTCGAGGAGATGGGGCACACGCCAGTACTGTTGAAAGAGAATGCGCTGGAAGAAGAGGTTATTCAGGGCGCTGCTGCCGGTGAGGGTGAAGAAGTTACCCGTGCTCCTGTGGTCACCATCATGGGTCACGTCGACCATGGTAAGACCTCACTGCTCGATTACATTCGTGCCTCCCGTGTTGCTTCAGGCGAGGCGGGCGGTATTACCCAGCATATCGGTGCCTATCACGTCGAAACCGATCGCGGCATGATTACTTTCCTCGATACCCCCGGCCACGCCGCGTTTACCGCAATGCGTGCCCGTGGTGCGGAGGTGACCGACCTGGTTGTGCTGGTGGTCGCCGCCGATGACGGCGTGATGCCGCAGACCAAAGAAGCGATTCAGCACGCCCGCGCTGCCGGTGTGCCGCTGATCGTCGCGGTGAACAAGATCGACAAACCGGAAGCCGATCCGGATCGGGTTAAGAACGAACTGGCCCAACAGGAAGTTATTCCGGAAGACTGGGGCGGCGACACCATGTTCGCCCACGTTTCCGCCAAGGCTGGAACCGGCGTAGACGCATTGCTGGAAGGCATTCTGCTGCAGGCCGAAGTACTGGAACTCAAGGCGGTGGCCGATGGTCCTGCCAGCGGTATCGTGATCGAATCGCGTCTCGACAAGGGCCGTGGTGCGGTCGCCTCCATCCTGGTACAACGCGGCACCCTGCGTCGTGGCGACATCGTCCTTGCGGGTCATGAGTATGGTCGGGTTCGCGCCATGCTTGATGAAAACGGCAAGCCAATTGATGAGGCAGGTCCCTCCATTCCGGTGGAAATCCTCGGCCTTTCCGGCGTGCCTGCCGCGGGCGACTCCGCTATGGTGGTTGCCGACGAGCGTAAGGCCCGTGAAGTGGCGCTGTTCCGTCAGGGCAAGTTCCGTGACGTCAAATTTGCCCGTCAGCAGCAGGCCAAACTGGACGACATGTTCAACCAGATGGCCGAAGGTGAGGTCAACAACCTCAATATCCTGCTTAAGGCCGATGTACAGGGTTCCCTGGAAGCGATCTCCGATGCGCTGCTCAAGCTCTCCACCGATGAGGTGCGGGTGAAGATCGTCGCCAGCGGTGTCGGCGGGATCAACGAGTCCGATGCCCACCTGGCAGTCGCTTCCAACGCCATCGTGATTGGCTTTAACGTGCGTGCAGATGCGGGCGCCAAGCGGATCATCGAAGAGCAGGAGATCGACCTGCACTACTACAGCGTTATCTACGAACTCATCGATGAGGTGAAGAGCGCCATGACCGGCATGCTCGCACCGGAGTTCAAGGAAGAGATTATCGGTCTGGCCGAGGTGCGCGACGTATTCCGTTCACCGAAACTCGGTGCGATCGCCGGTTGTATGGTGGTCGACGGTACAGTCAAGCGTAACAACCCGATTCGCGTCCTGCGCGACAACGTGGTGATCTACGAAGGTGAACTGGAGTCACTGCGCCGCTTTAAGGACGACGTCAACGAAGTTAAGAACGGTACCGAATGCGGTATCGGCGTCAAGAACTACAACGACGTCAAGGTCGGTGACCAGATCGAAGTCTACGAGCGGATACAGGTAAAGCGCACCCTCTAATCGGGGTGTGAACGAGGCAAACACCAGGCGTGGCAAAAGAGTTTAGTCGCAGTCGTCGAGTCGGCGAGCAGATCCAGCGTGAACTGGCGGAGCTGGTACAGCGGGAGCTGAATGATCCCCGTCTGGGAATGGTGACCGTCTCCGCGGTTGAAGTGAGCCGTGACCTTACCGTTGCCAAGGTCTTCTTCACCGTGCTCAATCCGGGGCACGATGTGGCAGAGACCCTTGAAGGGCTGACCCATGCCACCGGTTTCCTGCGTCGGGAACTGGGACGTCGAATGAAATTGCGGGTGGTGCCCGAGCTGCGTTTTCAGTACGACAGCTCGATTGAAGAGGGTTCGCGCCTCAGCGCCCTGATCGACAAAGCCGTATCCGGCGATAGAGACAAGAACGAGGATTAACCGGAATGGCTCGGCGAAGCAAAAATCGTGGCCGCAGGGTCAACGGCATCCTGCTGCTGGACAAGCCGTTGGGGATTACCTCCAACGCCGCGCTGCAGGAGGCGAAACGCCTGTTCCGTGCCGCCAAGGCAGGGCATACCGGTAACCTGGACCCGCTGGCCAGCGGCATGTTGCCGATCTGCTTTGGCGAGGCGACCAAGTTTTCGGTCTACCTGCTGGATGCGGACAAGGTCTATCTCGGCAACTGCAAGCTGGGTATCCGCACCACCACCGCCGATGCGGAGGGGGAGATCGTCGAAACCCGCCCGGTGCCGACATTGACCGAGGCCCAGGTGGAGGCGGTACTGGATAAATTCCGCGGTGAGATCGAGCAGATCCCGCCGATGCACTCTGCGATCAAGCAGAACGGCCAGCCGCTCTACAAGCTGGCACGGCAGGGGATTGAAGTGGAGCGTCAGCCGCGCAAGGTGACCATCCACGAACTGACCCTGACCCGCCTTGAAGGCGATGAACTGGATATGACTGTCCACTGCTCCAAGGGTACCTATATTCGTACTCTGGTGGAGGACATCGGTGCGGCGCTGGGTTGTGGCGCCTACCTTAGCGGCCTGCGTCGCACCCGGGTCGGACCGTTTCCCGAGGCGGAGATGGTGACTCTGGACGAATTACGAGCCGAGGCAGAAGAGGGGGCGGAACAACTTGATCGCCACCTGCTGCCAGCGGATCACGCCCTCGGGGGTTACCCCGAGGTGAAGCTTACCGAGAGCAGCCTGTTCTATGTACGACAGGGACAGGCGGTTCAGGTACCTCAGGCCCCCACCGAAGGGTGGGTGCGCCTGTTCGACACCGATGGCGATTTTGTCGGTGTCGGGGCTGTACTTGATGACGGCCGAATCGCCCCTAAACGCCTGCTAAGTGCCGGTTAATAGGGGTATTAATGGCGGATTCACCTTGTTCCCCGATGGGCACACGGTTAGAATTCGCGTTCTAAATTGATTGAAGTGATTGACCTAGGAGTCTTACCCAGATGTCTCTGAGCAACGAGCAAAAAGCCAATATCATCAAGGAATATGGCAAAGGCGATAACGACACCGGTTCCCCGGAAGTGCAAATTGCACTGCTGTCGGCAAATATCGAAGGCCTTTCCGGACATTTTAAGGAACACATCCATGACCACCACTCCCGTCGTGGTCTGCTGCGGATGGTAAGCCAGCGCCGCAAGCTGCTGGACTACCTGAAGAAGAAAGATATCGAGCGTTACCGCTCCATTATCTCTCGCCTCGGCCTGCGTAAGTAAGCCATTCAGTTCGTCACAGCGATACGGGGGAGCAGGGAACAGGAAGCAAGCGGTTAGCAGAATTCAGACATCTGGTTAATTACACCGCACTACCTGTTATCCGACTCCCCCGATTGCTGTATGTCAGTTAAGCGATAAACCAAAAGGATTCAACAGTGAAGCCTGTCAAGAAAGAGTTCCAGTATGGGGAACACGCGGTCACTCTGGAAACCGGCGAGATTGCCCGCCAGGCCAGCGGTGCCGTCATGGCCAGCATGGGAGACACCACCGTTCTGGTTACCGTGGTCGCTGCCAAAGAGGCCCAGGAGGGTAGAGATTTCTTCCCGCTGACCGTCGACTATCAGGAAAAGACCTACGCCGCGGGCAAGATCCCCGGTGGTTTCTTCCGCCGCGAAGGTCGACCGAGCGAAAACGAAACGCTGACCGCCCGCCTTATCGACCGCCCCATCCGCCCGCTCTTCCCCGACGGTTTCCTCAACGAAGTACAAGTTATCTGCACCGTCGTCTCCCTCGACCCCGAAATCAACCCCGACGTGGTTTCCATGATCGGCACCTCTGCGGCACTGGCCGTTTCCGGTGTACCGTTCAACGGTCCGCTGGGTGCTGCACGGGTCGGTTATATCGATGACAACTACGTGCTCAACCCCTCACGCAGCCAGCTGGAAAACTCCAAGCTGGACCTGGTGGTTGCCGGTACCGCAAGCGCGGTTCTGATGGTCGAATCCGAGGCCGACTGCCTCAGCGAAGAGGTGATGCTGGGTTCGGTTATCTTCGGTCACGACAGCATGCAGACCGTGATTAACGCGGTAAGCGAATTCGCTGCCGAAGCTGGTGCGGAAGCATGGGAGTGGCAGGCGCCTGCCCATGACGAGTCTGCCTTTAACGCCGTCTCTGCCGAAGCCGAAGCCGCCTTCACCGAGGCCTACCAGATCACCGAAAAGATGGCCCGTTACGGCCGCCTGAGCGAGATCCGCAGCGGCGTTATCGCCAAGCTGTGTGGTGAAGAGGCTGCTGAGCCGCTGTCAGAAGGCAAGGTTCGTGAAGCGATGGAAAAACTGGAGAAGCAGATCGTTCGCGGTCGCATCATCTCCGGTCAGCCGCGTATCGACGGTCGCGATACCCGCACCGTACGCCCGATCACCGTGCGTACCGGCGTGCTCAAACGCACCCACGGTTCCGCGCTGTTCACCCGCGGTGAAACTCAGGCGATGGTCGTGACCACCCTCGGTACCGCCCGTGACGCGCAGATCATCGATGCCCTGGAAGGGGAGCGTAAAGAGCACTTCCTGCTGCACTACAACTTCCCGCCGTACTCTGTCGGTGAGACCGGTCGTGTTGGTAGCCCCAAGCGCCGCGAGATCGGCCACGGTCGTCTGGCCAAGCGTGGCGTTGCCGCGATTATGCCGAGCGTCGAAGAGTTCCCCTACACCGTACGTGTGGTTTCCGAGATCACCGAGTCCAACGGTTCCAGCTCCATGGCCAGTGTCTGCGGTAGCGCCCTGGCGCTGATGGACGCCGGTGTGCCGATCAAGGCGCCGGTGGCCGGTGTGGCGATGGGCCTGATTAAAGAGTCCGACAAGTTCGCTGTCCTCACCGATATTCTCGGTGACGAGGATCACCTCGGCGACATGGACTTCAAAGTAGCCGGTACCGACTACGGTATTACCGCGCTACAGATGGACATCAAGATCGAAGGCATCACCAAAGAGATCATGGATATCGCTCTGGGTCAGGCCAAAGAAGGTCGTCTGCATATCCTTGGCGAGATGGGCAAGGTTATCGACAAGCCGCGTGAAGAGATGTCTGACTTCGCGCCGCGTTACATTACCTTCAAGATCAACCCGGACAAGATCCGCGACGTTATCGGCAAGGGCGGTGCTACCATCCGCTCCATCACCGAAGAGACCGGTGCTTCCATCGATCTCAGTGACGACGGTACCGTGAAGATCGCCTCGGTCGACAATGCCGCCGGTAAAGAAGCACAGCGTCGTATCGAGCAGCTGACCGCCGACGTTGAAGTAGGCAAGATCTACGAAGGTCGCGTTGCCAAGCTGATGGACTTCGGTGCCTTTGTCACCGTACTGCCCGGCAAGGACGGTCTGGTCCACATTTCGCAAATCTCTGAAGAGCGCGTCGAGAAGGTTAGCGACAAGCTTAACGAGGGCGATGTGGTTAAGGTTAAGGTTCTGGAGATCGACAAGCAGGGCCGTATCCGTCTGAGCATGAAGGCGGTAACCGCTGAAGAGTGATTCGGTCAGTTGTACCGGATATGAAGAAGGGGCCGCAAGGCCCCTTTTTTGTGTCCAGGTGATTTGTCCATTGGCGTCAGCGCAAAGGCATCAGTTAAGATGATGTTTTGTTTTTGCGGCGGCAATCAGGTTGCCCAGGATTTTGGGAGCAGGACGATTAATAAGTTATTGCGCATGGTGCACAGCCAATCACCTGATGTTCGATTGATCATCGCGATGATGTGTTTGATGGCCGGGTTTTATCTGGCGCTACACGGGGCCTGGTACGCCGTGTTGTTCACCTTGTTGGCGTTATGGCTGGTCTGGGACGCTTTGCGTAACGGTACGGTCTGGCATGGCTTTCATGCGTTTCGGCGCGGCAACCATACGGTGGTGCGTAACGCCATGTTGTTAATGCGCTGGCCTAATTTGCTTAGTCGCCAGAGTCTGGCCTATTACCACTGGTTGAAAGGGGTGGTCGATATGAGCGATGGTCGCTTTGCAGCGGCCAAGGTCCATCTATTGGTGGCGGCTAGTGGTCTGTTGCGTACCGAGAATGATCGATCCCTGGTGCACTGTCTGTTGAGTGAGGTGGCGATGCAGCAGGAGGAGCCAGAAGTCGCTCGTGAGCACCTGCGGCATGCCACCGCGCTGCAACACCATCCTGAAGTGGATCGTATTATCGCCAGCCTCGCTTCACGATTGTGATGGGTGTATTTGATCGACTTTTCAGAAAATGGCACCGTTGACTATCGACTGTCATCTTGGTCAGTTAGTTTGCACCTATCGATAACGGGAGTTGAACATGACAGCAGCGGATAAAAACACGGATTTCGCAAACAAGACGAAAGAGATTATCGAGGCCGGTCATTTTCTCCACCAGCGCGGCTGGGTCCCGGCAACCAGCAGCAATTTTTCTACCCGGCTGGACGATGACACTATCGCCATTACCGTTTCCGGTTTCCACAAGGGGCAGTTGACCGAGGATGGGGTCATGCGTGTCGATTACCAGGGGAATGCAGTCGGCACCAATTTACGCCCATCGGCGGAGACCCATCTGCATACACTTCTCTATAATCGCTTTCCTGATGTGGGGGCGGTACTCCATTCCCACTCGGTGGCGGCAACGGTGCTCTCCCTGGCCATGGGCGATGAACTGTCGTTTGAGCAGTATGAATTGCTGAAGGCTTTTAATGGTGTGACTACCCACGAGACCCGTTTTGTGGTGCCGATCTTCGAAAATGACCAGGATATCCCGCGACTTGCCTCCATCGTCAGTGACTACATGGACAACCACCCGCCGATACACGCTTTCCTGGTACGCGGGCATGGCCTCTACACCTGGGGAACGCAGATGAAGGAGGCGTTACGTCATATCGAGGCGCTGGAATTTCTGTTTCAGTGCCAACTGACAATGAATGGCCTGCAGCGGGCATAAATATTTTTCCCGACTACCCTATTAGCATGGATTGGCAGCGGGGTATCGCATGATCAAAGCTATTGTCACCGATGTAGAGGGGACTCTCTCTCCAGCCACTTTTGTCACGGAAGTACTCTTTCCCTATGCCCGCGAGCATCTCTGTCAATTTCTGATTCAGAACAATGCACAGGCGGAGGTTGCCGTACAGCTGGAACTCCTCCGTCGCGAAGAAGGACAGGAGCTTTCTGTAAACGAATGTTGTGAGCGACTGGTGCAATGGATGGCAGAGGATCGAAAATCTACCGTGCTAAAGGCGCTACAGGGACTGGTCTGGCAGGAGGGGTATCGCAAGGGGGAATTGCATGGCGATCTCTACGAGGATGCTGTGGACAACCTGCGTCAGTGGAAAGATAAGGGGATACGCTTGTTTGCCTACTCTTCCGGTTCAGTACAGGCACAACAACTATTATTTAGATGTAACCCCTATGGTGATCTGACTCAACTGTTCACCGGCTATTTTGATATCCGGGTGGGTCATAAGCGGGAATCCTCTTCTTATGAGGTGATTACCTCGGAAGTGAATGAGCGGGCGGGTGATATTCTGTTCCTGTCCGATTCCGTTGAGGAGTTGAACGCTGCCCGTGCTGCAGGGATGCAGACACGCCATGTTGTACGTAATACCCAGTCACTTGATACGATGGCCTCCCACCCTCAGGTTAAGGACTTTAATGCTATCAGCCTGGATTGATGGAGGAGACGATAAGATGGCACGCACACCTTCCACTATGCTCGAACTCGGTACTTCTGCCCCCGATTTTGTCCTGCCGGAACCAGCTACCGGCAAAACCATTTCCCTCTCGGATTATCTCGGTAAGCCTTTATTGGTGGTGTTTATCTGTAACCATTGCCCATTCGTACTGCACATTGTCGATAAACTGGCTGAACTTGCGAAAACTTTTAGTGGTGATGGGGTGCAATTTGTCGCCATCAACAGCAACGATGTGGCGAACTACCCTGATGATGCACCGCAGAAAATGCCTGCCATGAGTGAACGTTTTGGCCTTGATTTCCCTTACCTGTTCGATGAGTCTCAGGAGGTGGCGAAAGCCTATCGTGCCGCCTGTACCCCTGATTTCTACCTGTTCGATGCGGATCACCGGCTGGTCTACCGCGGACAGTTTGACGACTCGCGGCCAGGCAACGATGAGCCAGTGACAGGCGAGGACCTTGCCGATGCAATCAAGGCCGTGCTAGCCAGTCTGCCGCCTTTAACAGAGCAGAAACCGAGCCTGGGTTGCAATATCAAGTGGAAGGCTGGAAACGAACCCGATTATTTCTGATTGGCGAGTTTAACGACTCGGATTTTTCTCTATTTCTCAACTCAGGCGGGACGGGTTATCTAAACTTTATGCTGATGTAAACCCTATGTTATGCGGGTATAATCTCCTTCCGCATTGTTGTGAATGCCGAAAAACGGTATTGTGCTCAATGCGTTACAGAATAATTACAGGGCCATTCATGGTCACAGGAATTCTGGCGGAACTATGAGCAGACTTATGGATATGTTTCAGGGTGTAACCCTGCCTGCTGGCATGGATGTCGCGCGCCTTGCCGCCTGGTTAAATGTGTTGCTGGTACTGCTGCTGGCCTACGCGATGGCGACGCTGAGTTGGCAGTTTTTTGCTACTTCACAAAGTAATACGACGGTGAATCTTCCCGTTGTATCGAGTGGCACGGCATCGCGCATAAGTGGTCCGAATTTGAGTAGTGTCGCTGCGCTACATCTTTTTGGTGAAGCAGGGAGCGCGCCAGCCAGTGATGTGGCTCCTATCGACGCGCCTGAGACCCGCCTTAAGTTTACCCTTAAAGGGGTTTTTGCTGACGATCGCAGTGATAGTGCGATGGCGATTATTGCCAGCGGCGGTAATGATGAAAAAAGCTATCGGGTGGGGGATGTGATCGCTGGTGCTGCTACATTGCATCAAATTCTGGGTGATCGGGTAATCCTCAAACGGGGCGGGCAATTGGAGGCGCTTTATCTACCTAAGGATGCAGATGGTTTAGTGATATCACCTGCCCCACCGGTATACCAAAGGGTAGTGCCAAGCAATATTAACAGCGTTCCGACACGGTCACTTCACACAGATAATATGGGGCAGTTGCGTCAGCAGTTAATGGAAAATCCCCAGGATGCCCTACAACTGATCAATGCTCAGCCAGTAATGGAAAATGGTCAGTTGACCGGTTTTCGCGTGAATCCGGGCAAGGATCGCGCACTCTTTGCCCGAGTCGGTCTGCGACCGGGTGACATTATTACGGCGGTCAATGGTATGCAGTTGAGTGATGCGACCCAGATGGGACAGGTGTTCCAGCAACTTAAATCGGCTCAACAGCTTAATGTGACGATTAATCGCGGTGGGCGGGAACAACAGCTGGATCTTAAGCTGGACTAGCGAGCAAAAAAACAGACAGGATTGAATGGAATGAGACGTAGAACGACAGGTTGGGGATATCGCTGGGTGGCCTTGGCGTTGATGCTCGGTATGCTCCACGCGCCGCTGCACGCTGCAGATACCGCTACGCAAAACGCTATGACCCTGAACCTGAGGGATGCAGATATTACTTCGGTGATCTCCACGGTGTCGGAGATGACCGGCAAAAATTTTATCGTCGATCCCCGGGTTAAAGGGCGGGTGACGGTGATCTCTTCACGACCGATGGAGGCTGACGAGGTCTACCAGGTTTTTCTCTCCATTCTCAACGTGCAGGGTTTTGCCGCCATTCCGGGGAAAAACGCGATCAAGATCGTTCCCGAGGTAACCGCCAAGCAGGGAGCGATTCCTAACAAAGGCGGTACAGGGGACGAATCGGTTACCCGTGTGGTGCAGGTGAACAATGTTGCTGCAGCACAACTAGTACCGGTTTTAAGACCGTTATTGCCACAGGAGGCACATCTGGCAGCTTATACACCGACTAATGTATTGATTGTCTCCAGTACCGCCGCCAATGTGGACAAACTGATGGAGTTGATCCATACCGTGGATCAATCTAATGAATCGGAAATTGAACTTATTCCACTCAAGCATGCTTCGGCAACAGAAGTGGAGCGCATCCTTAATTCCCTGCAGCAACAGAATTCCGCTGCACGTGCGGCAGGTGGTGCTGCTTCAGAAGATATCAAGATTACTGCAGATGGTCGTACCAACAGCATTATCCTCAGTGGCGACAAAGCTGCGCGCCTGGGCATTAAAAAGATCATTGCCAAGCTCGATACCAAACTGGAATCAAGTGGCAATACCCGTGTCTTTTATCTTCATTATGCCAAGGCCAAAGATCTGGCTTCTGTATTAGGCGGTGTGGGTGAAAGTATTGTCGCTGACAAAACTGGTGGTGGTGCGGCAGGTGGGGTTACAGCCGGTGGTAAGAGCAAACTGAATATCCAGGCAGACGAAAGTAGTAACTCACTGGTGATCAGTGCGCCCCCCGATGTGATGCGTGATCTGGAGGCGGTGATTCGTCAACTCGATGTTCGCCGTGCACAGGTGATGGTTAAGGCGGTTATTGCAGAGGTTTCCACCGATACTTCGCGCGAACTGGGGGTGCAGTGGGCTTATGATGGTTCTGCCGCCGATGGGCCCGTAGGCGTGATTGATTTTAATGGTCTTATGTCCGGCATTGCTGCTTCTGCAGCAAGTGGTGGTACGGTTTCTCCGCCCTCGCTCAATGGTGCCAATCTTGGTCTGGGGCAGAGGCTTAGTGATGGAACTGTTTATGGGGCATTACTCAAGGCGCTATCAGGTGATGCCAATAACAATATTCTGTCTACACCGACGCTGGTTACTATGGACAACGAGGAAGCAGAGATCACCGTGGGCCAGAACGTGCCATTTATTACCGGCAGTTATTCATCAACCGGCGCAGGTTCTACTCCGACCAATCCATTTCAGACAGTGCAGCGGGAAGATGTGGGTCTGACCTTGAAGATTACACCGCAGATCAATGAAGGCAATGCGGTGCGTATGGAGATCTCACAGGAGGTCTCCAGTATCAGTGGTAGTTCTGCGTCCAGTGTGGACCTGATTACCAATAAGCGTGCGATCAAAACCACTGTAATGGTCGACGATGGTGATATTTTGGTACTCGGCGGGTTAATTGACGATCAGTTGATCGAAGCAGAACAACGTGTACCGTTGTTGGGCGATATTCCTGTATTGGGTTGGTTCTTCAGCTACCGCTCAGCACAGAAAATAAAACGCGACTTAATGGTGTTCCTGCATCCGCGCATCATGCGCGGTGGTGATCTGAGTAATCAGATTTCATCAGCCAAATACAATTACATGCGGGCACAACAATTGAATATGCGTGAGCAGGGTGTGCCGCTAATGTACGATGACGTCTCTCCATTGTTGCCCGAGATGAAAGATTTTCTTGAATTGCCTCCGCCTTATGATGCATTACCTGGTACCCAGCAGGGTGCCCCGGTAGAACCTGCAACCAAGGAGTCTGAACCTGCCCAACAGGATCAGTCTATGGCAGTTGCTCCTCGAGTTCTGGTAGCGGAGTAAACCGATGGACGAGCGTGTCGATATCGACGCTGCTGGTGAAATGGAATTGGAGCGCAAACTCCCTTTCAGTTTTGCCAAACGTCATCATTTGATTTATTTGCCGCAAGAACAGCGTCTCTTTCATCGTACCGACACACCTCTGCAAAGTATTGCTGAGGCACGTCGTTTTCTGCAACAGCCGTTTTCACTTGAGCGAGTCGATACCGAGCGCTTCAATAATCTGCTGCAGTCGACCTATGAACAGTCAGGTAACGGCAGCATGCAGGCAATGGGTGATCTGGGTGAAGAACTGGATCTGAACGATGTCGCCCAGCAACTTGCTGAACCTGAAGACCTGATGGAGAGTCAGGACGATGCGCCCATCATTCGCCTGATCAACGCATTGCTTACCGAAGCAGTACGTGAAGGTGCTTCGGATATTCATATTGAGTCCTTTGAAAATGCCATGGTAGTGCGGTTCCGCATCGATGGCGTGTTGCGTGAAGTGCTTAAACCTCAACGTGCTTTGGCGCCGCTATTAGTATCACGGATAAAGGTTATGGCGCGACTCGACATTGCTGAAAAGCGTTTGCCGCAAGATGGACGTATTTCGCTCAAGGTGGCGGGGCGTGCTGTCGATGTGCGTGTTTCCACACTGCCCGCCGGACACGGTGAACGAGTCGTATTACGTCTGTTAGATAAACAGGCTGGCCGTCTGGACCTAGGGCAATTGGGTATGGATCCAAAGACCCTGCAAGTCATCGACGGACTGATCCATCGACCCCATGGGATCATTCTGGTCACCGGTCCTACAGGTTCAGGTAAGACCACGACACTCTATGCGGCACTCAGTCGTCTTAATGACAGTGAGCGCAATATCCTGACCGTTGAAGATCCAATCGAATATTACCTTGATGGTATCGGTCAAACTCAGGTTAATAGCAAGGTCAACATGAGTTTTGCCCGTGGCCTGCGTGCGATTCTGCGTCAGGATCCTGACGTGGTGATGGTCGGTGAGATTCGCGATCTGGAAACCGTCGAGATCGCGGTACAGGCGAGTCTGACCGGTCACCTTGTGCTTTCCACGCTGCATACTAATACCGCAGTGGGTGCGGTGACCCGTTTGCGCGATATGGGGGTCGAACCGTTCCTGCTCTCATCCAGTGTCATCGGTATCCTTGCCCAACGTCTGGTGCGTCAACTTTGTCCTGAGTGTCGACAGTCCTATCAGGCCAACGAACATGATTGTGAACGTTTGGGCATTCCCGCCGATCAGTCACCCACCCTCTACCGTGCCGGAGAAGGTTGCAGTCATTGCAATCAACTCGGATATCGGGGACGAACCGGCATCTACGAACTTATCGCCGTCGATGACACCCTGCGCGGTATGATTCATGACGGTGCGGGTGAGCATGAAATGGAAAAATATGCCCGTCAGTTCAGTCCCAGTATCCGCAGTGACGGCTTCCGCCGAGTGCTCAACGGCGAGACCTCGCTGGAAGAGGTGTTACGGGTTGTACAGGCACAGTAAATAACCATGGGTGCCTTCGACTACATTGCGCTGGACGCCAGGGCCAAGGAACATAAGGGTGTCATGGAGGGCGATACCGCCCGCCAGGTGCGACAGCAGTTACGCGAAAAGGGACTGACTCCGCTTAAGGTCGAGGAAGCGGCACAGAAGGAAGTACGTGCCGCGACTAATCGCGGTTTTCAGTTACGTCGCGGCCTTAGCGCTGCTGAGCTGGCCCTGATGACCCGTCAGTTAGCTACACTGGTTCAGGCGGCCTTGCCTCTGGAAGAGGCGTTGCAAACGGTTGCCCGGCAGAGCGAAAGTCCTCGGTTGAAGAGTCTTATCCTCGCGGTACGTTCCAAGGTGCTTGAAGGACACACTCTGGCCAATGGACTTGGTGAGTTTCCCCATGTCTTTCCCGAAATCTATCGCACCACTGTTGCTGCCGGCGAACAGGCCGGACACCTTGATGTGGTATTGGAACGTCTAGCTGACTACACCGAAAAGCGACAACAGATGCGGCAAAAAATTATGTTGGCGCTGTTTTACCCCGCCATTCTTACAACCATCGCCATTCTGGTCACCATCGGTCTGTTGACTTACGTCGTACCTGAAGTAGTGAAAGTCTTCGACAACATCAATCAGGAACTACCGGTGTTGACTCGTATGTTGATTGCGCTGAGTGACTTTCTACGTGACTACGGGCTGGTACTGCTAGGAATATTAGTCGCGATCATTGCAGCGTTACGCTATCTGTTGCGTCAACCGCTAATGAAGCTACGCTGGCATGAGTTGATGCTGCGTCTTCCGCTTGTTGGGCGCCTGAGTCGTGGCATGAATACGGCACGTTTTGCCCGTACCTTCAGTATTCTCAATGCCAGTGGCGTTCCTGTACTTGAAGGGATGCGTATCTCTGCCGAAGTGTTGGGTAGTCTGCCAATGCGCGATGCGGTGCAGAAAGCAGCTGGACAGGTGCGAGAGGGGGGCGGTATTGCGCGCTCGCTGGAGCAGAGTGGCTATTTCCCGCCGATGACGGTGCATTTGATCGCCAGCGGTGAATCGAGTGGTCGACTCGATTCCATGCTGGAACGCGCTGCGGACAATCAGGAACGTGAACTGGAAAGCACGATTGCCCTGTTGATGGGCGTATTTGAACCCGTATTGATTCTGACCATGGGTGTCGTGGTCCTGATCATTGTCCTGGCCATACTGTTACCGATTTTCGATCTTAATCAATTGGTTCAGCTCTAATAGTTGAACGACTTTGCATTATCTAACCGAGGGATTGTAATAATGTTTTCTGCATCATCCACCAACAACAAACAAACTGCTCCATCTCGTCAGTCAGGTTTTACCCTGATCGAAGTGATGGTGGTAGTGGTGATCCTTGGCATCCTTGCCGCAGTCATCGTACCGAAGATCATGGATAATCCGGATAAGGCACGTGTGGTTAAAGCACGTAGTGACGTGCAGGCGATCAAGGGTGCACTGGATCTCTACAAACTGGATAACTTCAACTATCCGAGTACCGATCAGGGCTTACAGGCATTGGTACAGAAACCCTCCGGCTCGCCTGAAGCACCCAACTGGAAACAGGGTGGTTATCTCGATGGTCTACGTAAAGACCCCTGGGGACATGACTATCAATACCTTAATCCGGGGGCACACAGTGAGGTTGATATCTATAGTCTGGGTGCCGATGGTCGTCCCGGTGGCGAGGGGGTTAATGCCGATATTGGTAACTGGGAATAATAGAACCTATCTCAAAATGGCTGCGCTTGGCGATACGGTGTTAAAAATGAACTCGAAATGCTCATTGACTACGTGTCAACTCCGCTTTCTAGTTCATTTTTGCACCCAAGGGGCATTACCTTCGGGGCACCTAGTCTCACCTGCGCTCGCTAATTTTGAGACAGATTCTAGTGAACTGTGACTACACTTCCTCTTTCTGCTCGCAGTAGTCGGGGTTTTACCCTGCTGGAACTGTTGGTGGTGTTGGTCATGATCGGCATCATTCTTGGTGTCGCCATGATCTCCCTGGGGGATGGAGGAAGAGGGGATCGGATACGTCAGGAAGGACAGCGCATTGCGACGTTGTTCAATCTGCTATCGCAGGAAGCCGTACTTAATGCGGTTGAGTATGGGGTGTTGTTAAAACCGGATGGCTACCAGTTTCTCCAGTTTGTCGACCAGCAATGGCAACCTGTAGATGGCGATAGCCTGCTCGTTGAACGCAGTCTGCCTGACGACATGGAATTAAATCTCTACATGGATAAGGTCAGCGTCTCTCTCGAACCGCAACAACTCAGCGTCAGCGATGAAGAGAAGAAACTCAAACCACAGCTGATCTTTTTTTCCAGTGCCGAGCGCACCCCTTTTGAAATCGAAGTGGCCTACCGCGATCCGCCCGAGTTACGCCAGCGCGTCGAAGGTCCTCTGTTGGGCGATGTGCTGTGGCAACGTGAAACGGTGGAACAGTGAACGCGGCACGTAAACAACACGGTTTTACTCTGTTGGAAGTACTGGTTGCGCTGGTGGTGCTGGCCGTTGCCCTGGCCAGCCTGGTGAAAGGGGTTGGTGGGAACGCAGCAAACGAGGCCTACCTGCGTGACAAGACCCTGGCGCAGTGGGTGGCAATGAACGTGGTGGCAGAGATGCAGCTTGCGGAGAAATGGCCCGACAAAGGCAAGAAACAGGGCAACGAAACCATGGGCGGTTATGAGTGGTTCTGGCGTACGGAAGTTAGCGACACCTTTGATGAAGATGTACGCCGCCTGGAAGTGAGAGTTCGCCGCAACGACGACAGCGATGAGACGCCACTCTCCAGTATCGTGGCTTTTCTACCCAAACCAGTTACCTGATATGCGTTCGCTGCGTACAAAAGGTTTTACTCTGCTGGAACTGTTGGTGGCGATTACGGTGTTTGCCTTTGTTTCCGTAATTGCCTATTCAGGTCTGCACTCTGTTTTACAGGGTAAGGAACGCACCGAGCAACATGCGGCACGTTTGCAAAAATTACAGAGCGCGATGTTGTTGCTGGAACGGGATCTGTTGCAGTTCACTGCACGACCAATCCGTGATGAATATGGTGATAGTCAGCCGGCACTGAAAAGCGCCGACATGGGGGAGTATCTGCTGGAGTTCAGTAGTGGCGGGCGACCCAATCCGGGTGGTTTGAAACGCAGTACGCTACAGCGTATCGCTTACGGTATTCGTGATAATAAATTGATGCGTTTTCTCTGGCCCGTGCTGGATCGTCCCTCTGTCAACGAGCCATTTGCGCTGGATGTATTGGACGATGTGAGGGAATTTAATTGTCGATATCTGAAATCTGATCGGCAATGGACTGAGCAGTGGCCACCGATGGGGGGGAATGCAACAGATCTGCCGCTGGCGTTGGAGATCACGTTGGAGACGGAAAAGATGGGGGAGTTTCGCCGTCTCTTTCCATTGCCGCAGGGGACACCATGATGCGGCTACAAACTGGTGTCGCCCTGATTACTGCTCTGCTGGTGGTTGCTCTGGCAACCTCCATTGCCGTGGCGATGGTTTCACGCCAGCAGATCGATATTCGACGTAGTGGCAACATGCTGCAGTTCGAGCAGGCCATACTCTATATTGAGGGAATGGAGGGTTGGGCTGGAAGAGTGCTTTATGCAGATGTGCAGGATAACCAGACCGATCATCGGGAAGAAGAGTGGGCTACCCAGTTACCACCAATGCCTGTAGAAGGTGGGCAGCTTGCCGGTGCCATCGAAGATCTGAATGCCCGTTTTAACCTCAATGCACTCTACGTCAATGGGCAGGTGAATACGATTGCAGTGGATGCGTTTCGTCGCCTGCTTGGTGAGCTGGATATCAATACCGGGGTTGCCGAAACGCTGCTCGACTGGCTGGACCCGGACGACAAGCAACGCTTTCCGGACGGAGGGGAGGATACACTTTACCTCGGGCTGGAGTCGCCCTATCGCGTCGCCAATGGAGCGTTACTTAGTCGTAGTGAACTGATGTTACTGCACAATATGACCGCAGAGGATTTTGCCAAGCTTGCACCTTTCGTAACGGCGTTGCCCGGTGCAGCACTGGTGAATGTGAATACTGCTTCAGCGGAGGTGTTACAGGCGATGATACCTGGCATCAGTGAGGTGGATGCAGAGACCCTGATCGCCGGTCGGGGTAAAACTGGCTACGGGGATATGAACGCTTTTATCGGTCAGCAGGTCCTGCAGGGCAAGAACGTGCCAACCGACCTGCTTGGAGTCAGCAGCGACTATTTTGTGGTAACGTCGCAGGTTCAGTTTGGCAGGATCACAACCCAGTTTCAGAGCATGCTCTATCGGGATAAACAGACTGGCACGCACCTGGTGCGTCGTGCCCAGGGGACGCTGTAGCAATGGCAACAACGATTTACATACGCTTGGGTGGGACGCCGGAACAGCAGGTAAACTGGCTGGCGCGTGGCGATGCCGCTACCCTATCCACTCGCAGCGAAGCGCTCTCCCGCGTGGCGGAAAAGAGCGGCGCTGCCCGAGTGGTGGTTTTTGCCCCGGCAACCACCATGGTGACGCTGACGGCGGAGGTGCCGCCGCTCTCAGGACCACGCCTGCGTCAGGCCATACCTTATGCCCTGGAAGAGCAGTTTGCCGAGGATGTCGAGTCACTACACATTGCCCACGGCACACGCAATGATGAAGGTTCTGTTTCGGTCGTTGCCCTTGAGCATGAACAGATGCGGCAGTGGCAGAAGCTGTTTGCCTCTGTTGAACTCCGTCCGCACCTGTTAATCAACGAAGCCCTGGCCCTGCCGTGGCAGGAGGGGCGGTGGACGCTCCTGCTGGAGCCCACTCAGGCACTATTGCGGACGGGCCCCTACAGTGCGCAAACGCTGCCACTGGAGCAGCTCCCGGCGATATTGGCTTTGGCCTGGCAGCAACGCCAGGAAGGAACATCCCCGACGCTGCAGGTTTATGACTCACGCGCTGGCGATGAGGGGTTTGATCCCGGTATTGAAATGCCGGTCGAGTATGAAACAAATGTCGAACCGTTACGCCTGTTTGTGCAGGGTATGGAGTCGGTGAGCTCCATCAATCTGTTGCAGGGCGAATACAACCGTAAGGAACAGCTGGGCAAAGTCTGGCGCCCGTGGCGTTTGACGGCCGCGCTGGCGGGCGCCTGGCTGCTGTTACAGTCGGTGACGGCGGTATGGGATTACTTCTCCCTGAGCAGCCGTGACGAACAACTCTACGCGGCGATTGAACAGGTCTATCGTGATACCTTCCCCCAGGCGAAGAACGTGGTGAACCCACGCCTGCAGATGGAGCGCAAGCTCGATGAACTGCGTGGCGGCGGTGGTGGCACAGCCTTTACCCACCTTCTGGCCGGGAGTGGTTCGACACTGGCCGATACCGCTGGAGTGACGGTAAAAAGCCTGCGCTACAAACAGGGTGAGCTGGAACTGGAACTGGATGTGGAAGGGTTACCCGTGCTGGATAAGTTGAAGAGTGCTCTGCAGGGGAAAAAGTTGAATGTTGAAGTGCGTAGCGCCACGGCACGTGGCGATCGGGTCGAAAGCCGAGTGGTGATCAGGGAGGCCGGCGCATGAATCCACGTGAGTATTGGGCTGGTCTTCAGCCGAGGGAACAGCGCTTCCTCGCTGGTGGTGGAATCGCTCTGGCGCTGATTCTGCTCTATGCGCTGATCATTGACCCCTTCAGCAGTGAGCTGTCACGCCTGCGTAGTAGTGTTGCGGCGCAGCAAGAAGAGCTGGTGTGGATGCGTCAGGCAGCCGCCGAGGCCAAGGGACTTATGGCAGGGGTCCCCCGCCCGTCTGCGGGGCGCAACGGTCAGTCGGCAATGAGTGTTATCGATAGCACCGCGCGAAAATTCGGTCTGGGCAAGGCGCTGAAGCAACTCAGCCCCAATGGTGACAAGGTACGGGTGCGGCTGGAAGGGGCTGCGTTCGACGCCATGGTCCAGTGGTTGGGTGAGCTTGGCGAGAAGCAGGGGATTGGTGTCGACAGTTTGAGTATGGAGCGTTTGGCCGATGTTGGGCTGGTCAATGCGACGGTGGTTCTGGGTGGCGGAGAGTAATGCATAAGCGTCTGTTGATCATTGGGATTGCCGCCTACCTGTTGTTCCTGTTGATGTTGTTCCCGGCAACGACGGCATGGTCGCTGTTCTCACCCAAGGGTATGCCACTGCAGCTACAAGGGCTCAATGGTTCAATTTGGCAGGGCGAGGTAAGCCAGGCCAGCTGGAAAGGCCAACCTCTTGGCTCACTCTCCTGGGATTTACGCCTATGGCCCCTGATTCTGGGCAGAGTGGGCGCCGATTTCTCACTGCAGACGGCAGAAGGCTACCTGCAGGGGGAGGCTCAACTGCCATTAAGCTTCTCCTCGATCCAGGTTTCAGCGCTGAAAGGGCAGCTGCCCCTGTCAGAGCTGATGCGTTTTGCGCCACGGATGCCCATTCCTGTGGCCGTGGCAGGTACCGTCACGCTGGATATCGGTCAGCTTGAGCTGGATATGGGGAGCGGGGCGGCCAGCGCCGAAGGGCGGGTTAACTGGCACGGCGCGGAGGTGCTTTCGCCCCAGGCCTTTAAAATGGGGAATCTCCAGGCCGATATCGCCACCGACGACAAAGGCGTACTGGGCGCACAGCTGAAGGACCTGGGCGGTCCACTACAGCTGGATGCCATGTTTCAGCTGAAACCCGATCAGAGCTACAGCCTGAACGGCACCGTCGCCGCGACGAACAGTGCCGAGGCGTCACTACAACAGGCACTGAGCTGGTTGGGCAAGGCTGACAATAGCGGAAAACACCACCTGAAACTGCAGGGCAGGCTCTGATAAGAGAGTTGTCTTGCTACCCAACTCCTCCGTATACTCGCGCTTATGGCGACAACGGGTAGCGAAAAGCAGCAAACAGGGCAATCGATAGCTTCGAAGCTGTCGGCGAGGGGGATATTTCTTACCACTCAGCGTCGCCTGATTGCCGATCAGCTTTTCTCTCGTGATCAACATATCACTGCCGAGCAGTTATATGACCAGATCCGCCATGCAGGGCACAAAGTATCCAAGGCAACGGTTTACAACACGCTCGCCCTTTTCAGTAAAGAAGGTCTGCTCCGCCCGATTAACGTGGAAGGCTCTGTGACCTTCTACGACTCCAATATCAGCCGTCATCACCATCTGTTCAATATCGACACCGGTGAACTCGTCGATATGGACAGCGATCTCCTGCCAGATGCAGATTCGCTGCGCAAAGCCCTGCCAGAGGGCGCCTCGCTCGAAGCCGTCGATCTGGTTATCCGTATCCGCAACCAGCACCCCTGATTTTTGCCCGCCTTTGTTCCTGTTTCTTGATCTGCCTCATGGTTCTAGAATTAGAATAATTCTAAAACTATATCTGCCTGATACAGGGATTGTCGTGGCGGTTTTCCAGCACGGATTCGGCTTGCGGCACCGCGTTGTATCGGGTGAATGAAATTACTCCCCCATAACCCGATTGGGTCCTCCCAAGCGGGGCAACAGAAGGTGCTGAAATATGGAAATGAAGTTGGCTGTACTTCCAGCAGTATTGTTGAGTCTTTTCACCGTTAACCTTCAGGCAGCGGAACCGATAGAGCCGATCAAGCCTGTGAGTAAGATTAATCTCGGCGAAGTAGAACTGGGTAAAAAGCTCTATTTCGATCCACGCCTTTCCAAGTCCGGTTTTATCTCCTGCAACTCCTGCCACAACCTGAGTATGGGTGGCACGGATAATCTGAAAACCTCGATCGGGCACAACTGGCAACAGGGCCCGATCAACGCACCCACCGTGCTCAATTCGAGTATGAATCTGGCCCAGTTCTGGGATGGCCGCGCCAAAGATCTGCAGGCCCAGGCGGGCGGTCCTATCGCCAACCCGGGTGAGATGGGCTTTACCCACAAACTCGCCGTTGAAGTGCTTGAATCGATCCCTGAGTACGTCATGGAGTTCAAACAGGTCTACGGCACCGACAAAATCACCATCGATGAAGTGACTGCGGCGATCGCTGAGTTTGAGAAGACTCTGGTCACGCCGAATTCACGCTTCGATCAGTGGTTGTTGGGTGACAAAGCTGCACTGAATACAACTGAAATGGCAGGCTATAACCTGTTCAAATCCAGTGGCTGTACCGCCTGTCATAACGGTGCTGCAGTAGGCGGAAACTCGTTCCAGAAAATGGGCGTGGTCAAACCCTACAAGGCCAAGAGTCCCGCCGAAGGGCGAAGCGCGGTCACAGGTAAAGATGCGGATCGTTTCATGTTCAAGGTGCCGACCTTGCGTAATGTCGAACTGACCTATCCCTATTTCCACGATGGCCAGGCCGAAACGCTGACCGAGGCGGTGGACATTATGGGCCAGATACAGCTGGGCAAGAAGTTCAGCAATAAGGAAAACGCACAGATTGTCGCTTTCCTGAAAACGCTGACCGGCGATCAGCCATCATTCCAGATGCCGACTCTGCCGCCTTCAACTGACAGTACGCCCAGACCGAAGCCGTTTGATTGATTTCGATTAGACTGAAAAAATAAGGCCACCCACTGGGTGGCCTTTTGTTTGTTGGTGGAGGCGGCGGGACTACTCGGCCCATCTAATGGGCCTCGCCCTACGGGCCGTCGTCGCTCCTCTCCGACGTTCTTCGGCACTTGCCAGTGCCTCGTCGAACCCCGCTCCGCGGGTTCGTCATTCCCGGATGTGAAAAGACCACCTTGTAGGTGGTCTTTTGTTTTATTGGTGGAGGCGGTGGGACTACTCGGCCCATCTAATGGGCCTCGCCCTACGGGCCATCGTCGCTTTTCTCCGATGTTCGGCCACGCTCCACGCGCGGCACGTCGAACCCGGAACGCGGGTCCTCATCCACACCACATCCGACAAATAAAAAAGGGCCACCCTGTGGGCGACCCTTGTTTATTTGGTGGAGGCGGCGGGAATCGAACCCGCGTCCGCAAGTCCTCCGCCATCGGCTCTACATGCTTATCCAGTCTATTGTTTTAACCAGTAGCAACCCGACGGGCAGGGCCAACTAAAGGCGATTCCGGTAAAGTTTTAACGAATCCACCCCGAACAAGCTTCATCGCGATCCTGTGAGCATGACCCCTGGTTCCCGAGTGCACAGGCACAGGCCCGGCCAGAGGGCACCCTACTGGGTATTAAGCAGCGAGTGCGTAGTTGTCGTCGTTGGCAACTATAATTTTGCAGATGTGATTTACGAGGATCTCTGCATCCTCGGCATGCACCTCAGGTTTCGCTACCCACGTCGAAGCCAGGTCGCCCCCATTGGTTCAAGTTAGGCATTCTACGGACGGGAAGGTTCCCTGTCACTAAATGCTTAAGCTCGTCCTTAGGCGTTTTTCATGATGCGCTGTTTCTCGCGCTGCCAGTCGCGCTCTTTCTCGCTAGCCCGCTTGTCGTGCTTTTGTTTGCCCTTGGCCAGACCAATTTCGGCTTTGGCGCGGCCCTTCTTCCAGTAGAGGGAGAGGGCGATCAGGGTATAGCCCTTGCGCTCCACCGCACCGATCATCTTGTCGATCTCTTCGCGGTGCAGTAGCAGTTTGCGCACCCGGGTCGATTCAGGTTTGACGTGGGTAGAGGCAGTCAGCAGAGGGGTGATCTGCAGGTTGGAGATCCACGCCTCGCCGTCCTTAATGAAGACGTAGCTGTCCACCAGCTGCACCTTACCGGCACGCAGGCTCTTCACTTCCCAGCCTTGCAGCACCAGTCCCGCCTCCATCTTGTCTTCGATGAAGAAGTCGTGCCGTGCCTTTTTGTTGGTGGCGATGGTGCTGGAGCCCGCGCCTTTTACGCTTTTACTTGTCTTGGCCATAGCGGCGCATTATAGGCGATCTGTTTGCCCCTGAGACAGGGGCAGGGGCATCGGTTGAGCGAAAAGCGGATATGGCAGACAATTGGGGCACAAAAAGCTTGGGGGATAGCGATGTCAGAACGACGAAAGTCCATTCATGGGCAGTGGTCCGGGCGCTGGGCCTTTATTCTTGCGGCGACCGGTTCGGCTGTCGGCCTCGGTAATATCTGGAAGTTTCCCTATATCACCGGGGAGAACGGAGGCGGGGCATTCGTTCTGGTCTATCTACTCTGCATCGCTATCATCGGTATTCCCATCATGATTGCTGAAATCATGCTGGGGCGCCGCGGCAGGCGTAGCCCGATCAATACCATGCGTCATCTGGCTTTCGAGGAGCGCGCCAATCCCCACTGGCAGTATCTCGGCTGGGCCGGGGTGATCGCCGGGTTCATTATCCTCTCTTACTATTCGGTCATTGCCGGTTGGGCGGTGGCTTATATCTTCCGCACCGTATCGGGTGTATTCAGCGGTGCCGATGCGACAGTTGTCGGCAACACTTTCTCGGCGTTGGTTTCCGATCCTGAACGACTTCTCGCCTGGCACACCATCTTTATGGTGATGACCCTGATCGTCGTTTCACGTGGGGTGCGGAGTGGTCTGGAGAAGGCGGTACGCTACCTGATGCCAAGCCTGTTTATACTGCTGCTGATCCTGGTGGGTTATGCCATGAGCACCGGTTATTTCCTGGATGGTATCAGTTTCCTCTTTACCCCCAATTTTGGCGCACTGAGCTGGGACTCGGTACTGGTGGCATTGGGGCATGCCTTCTTCACCCTGAGTCTGGGGATGGGGGCGATCATGGTTTACGGTTCTTATCTGCCGAAACATACCTCCATTGTGAAGACCTCTATTGTGATTGCGGGGATGGATACGCTGGTGGCACTGCTGGCGGGGATGGCGATCTTCCCCATTGTCTTTGCCAATAGCCTGGAACCCGGTTCCGGTCCCGGTTTGATCTTCCAGACCCTGCCCATCGCCTTCGGTCATATGCCCGGTGGAGTCTTCTTTGGCATGCTGTTCTTCATTCTGCTGACCTTTGCCGCCTGGACTTCGGCGATCTCCCTGCTGGAGCCGATGGTCGCCTGGATGGTGGAGAACCACGGTTTCAATCGTACCTCTGCCACCGTCTGGTCGGGGATCGGCAGCTGGTTACTGGGTCTTTGCTCGATCTTCTCCTTCAATCTCTGGTCCGATTTCAAGCCGCTCTCCTTCATCCCGCCGTTCCAGGACAAAACCATGTTCGATCTGCTCGACGGGCTGACCGCCAATGTGATGCTGCCGTTGGGCGGCCTGCTGATCGCGATCTTTGCCGCCTGGCAGATGAGTCGCCGCACCTGTCGTGAGGAGCTGGAACTACAAGAGGGCGTGCTGTTCCGTGGCTGGTACTTTATGATCCGCTACGTCAGCCCTCTGGCGGTATTACTTGTTTTCCTCAACGCCGTCGGCATTATCTAGTAGCGGAGTTTGTGTGAGTTCAATCAGTAAAAATGCGCTGGTGCCATACAGCGCAGCGCAGATGTATAGTTTGGTGAACGACGTCGAGTCCTATTCAGCATTCCTGCCCTGGTGTCGTTCCTCACAGGTGTTATCTCAGGACGAAGATGAGCAGCGGGCAACTATCGAGATCGCCCATGGCAGCCTGAGAAAATCGTTTACCACCTGTAATCGTCTGCAGAAACACAAGATGATCGAGATGCGCCTGGAGCAGGGGCCTTTCAAACACCTGCAGGGTTTCTGGCGTTTCGATGCATTGGGTGAGCAGGCCTGTAAGGTCTCGCTGGATCTCGATTTTGAGTTTTCCAGTAAACTGGTGGGTATGGCGATGGGGCCGATTTTCAGCCAGATCGCCAACACCCTGGTGGATGCCTTCTCTAAACGCGCGGTGGAAGTCTATGGAAAAGAGTAAAACCATACAGGTCGAGGTGGCCTACGCCCGACCGGATATTCAGGTGATTATTCCCGTTGCGGTGGAAGAGGGGGCCAGTATTGATACTGCGATCAAACGTTCCGGTATTCTGGAGCGCTTTCCCGAGATCGATCTGGATAACACCAAGGTGGGTATATTCGGTAAGTTGAGTAAGCCCGATACCCCGCTTAGAGCCAAGGACCGGGTGGAGATCTACCGTCCGTTGATTGCGGATCCTAAAGAGGTGCGGAAGAAGCGTGCGGCGGAGGGGAAAGCGATGAAGAAGGGCGGGGGCGACGCTTAGAAATTCTACTCAGCCGGCGCGATCCGGCGTTTAAATCTCCTTCAGAATGCTCATTTACTGCTTGTAAACTGCGCTTCTTCAGTCGATTTCAACTTGCCTCGCACTCGCCTGAGCGAATTTCAACCATCGAGTTAATTTAAAGTTTGGACTCTAACGTCGGATTTTCTTTTGCCGGGATCTTACCGGCCCGCTCGATTCGCGCCAGTTTGTTTCCTTTGAAAAAGAGTGTCACCCGATACCGCTCTTCCAGTTGGTTCCCTTTGCTCATACTGAAGAAGTAGTCCCAACGCTCTGCGTGGAAGGGGTCTGTCAGCAGTGGGGTGCCGAGAATTGTGCGGACCTTCTGCGGGTCCATGCCGACCTTTACCTTGGCCAGTTGCACTTCGGTGATCACATTCCCCTGCTGAATGTCGATTTTATGGGCGCAGGCGGCCAGTGTCAGGGCTGTCAGGAAGTAAATGAGAGTCTTTTGCATTTCGATTAAGCCGGGTCAATAATGGGGCGCATGATACACAATGGTGGAGCGGGCGGCGAGCGGCATGAGTGGACTTGGTAGCAAAGAGCTGAAACAGGCGGGGCTTAAAGCGACCCTGCCGCGACTAAAAATTCTCCAGATTCTGGAGAGCTCCTCGACTCGACATATGAGCGCCGAGGATATTTACCGGGCGCTGCTCGAGTCGGGCGAGGATGTTCCCATCGCCACTATCTACCGTGTTCTGACTCAGTTCGAAAGCGCTGGTCTCGTTGCACGTCACAAGTTTGAGGGCGAACACTCCGTCTACGAGCTCAACGAGGGCTCCCATCACGATCATATCCTCTGCATAGAGTGCGGAAGGGTGGAAGAGTTCGTCGATGAGACTATCGAAAAGCGGCAACAGGCAATTGCAGAGGAACACGGCTTCAGCATCACCGATCATAGCCTGATCATTCAGGGAGTTTGTGCGGCCTGCCAGAAGAAGAAGTGAGTTAGTCCTGTGCCTGACTGATTAGCTGTCGGGCATGCTCCAGGGTCTGCTCGGTAATATTGACCCCACCCGACATACGCGCCACTTCCTCCACCCGCACATCGCCGTCGATCGGCTGCACCACGGTACGTGTTTCCTTACCGTCACTCTGCTTACTGATGCGGAAGTGGTTATGGCCCTGGGAGGCGACCTGGGGCTGATGGGTGACGCAGAGTACCTGGCGATTCTCCCCCAGCTTACGCAGCTGACGACCGACCATCTCGGCGACACCGCCGCCAATACCGACATCGACCTCGTCGAAGATCATGGTGGGGATACCTTCCTGGCTGACGGTGATCACCTGAATCGCCAGACTGATACGCGACAGTTCGCCACCTGAGGCAACCTTGTTCAGCGATTGCAGCGGTTGCCCTGGGTTGGCGCTGACTCGCAGCTCGACACTCTCCAGACCGCTGGCCGAAGGTCCTTTCTCCAGCGGGATAAGTGCAATGTCGAAGCGACCTCCGCCCATGCCCAACTCCTGCATGTTGGCGCTGACTGCCTCGGCCAGTTTTTTTGCCGCCTTTTCCCGGCCCGCGCTCAACTGCTGCGCCAGCTTGTCGTATTCGGCTCGGCTCTTCTCGATCTCTGCTTGCATCCCCTGCAGGCGGCTATCCGAGGCATTCAGTTCGTCCAGTTCCTGCTGCAGTTGTTGCAGCAGTTCGGGGAGCTCTTCCGGGGCAACCCGGTGTTTGCGTCCCAGGTTGTGCAGGTCGGCGATGCGCTGCTCCAGTTGTGACAGCCGTTCCGGGTCCAGTTCCATGCCGTCGGCGTAGTGGCGCAGTTCACTGACCGCCTCTTTCAGCTGGATCGCCGCGCCCTCGAGCATTTGCAGCGGGTTGTCCAGGGTGGTATCGACTGCCTGCAGTTCCTGTAGCAGGCGCAGGGATTGTTCCAGCACGCTGCTGGCACTCTGTCCTTCGTCGGCATCCAGCAGGTTGACGGCGGTCTGCGCCCCTTCCAGCAGGCGGTTGGCGTTGCTCAGGCGGCTGTACTCCTGATCCAGCTCGGCCAGTTCGCCGGGGGCGGGTTTCAGTGACTCCAACTCCTCGACCTGGAAGCGCAGCAGTTCCAGACGGGAGTCCCGCTCGGCGGCGGCCTGACTCAGGCTGTCGTATTCCTGCTGTAGTTGTTGCCACTGGCGGTGCTGGCTGGCGACCGCTTTCGCCAGGTCGAGCTGTCCGGCGTAGGCATCGAGCAGGCGGCGCTGGATGTCGCGCTTGAGCAACGACTGGTGGGCGTGCTGGCCGTGGATATCGACCAGTTGTTCCCCTAACTCCTTGAGTGACTGGATCGGGGTCGGTTGGCCGTTGATGAAGCCGCGGGAGCGGCCGTCGGCGCCGATAGTGCGGCGCAGCAGGCATTCGCCATCGCTGGCCAGCTCGTGTTCTTCCAGCCATGCGGTGACGTCAGGGAGAGCGGAGATATCGAATTCGGCACTGATTTCGGCGCGGTCCGCGCCGTGGCGAATCACACTGCTGTCGGCGCGATCGCCGAGGGTCAGGCCAAGGGCATCGAGGAGGATCGATTTACCGGCACCGGTCTCGCCGCTAAGCACGCTCATCCCTGGCCGGAAATCGATCTCCAGCGAATCCACAATGGCGAAGTTACGAATGTGCAGGTGTCTTAGCATTGATGTGAGTGCGCCTTTAACCGCCCCACTTAAGCTTGGCGCGGAGGATCTGGTAGTGGTCGTGAACCAGCGGGTGGATCAGGCGAACCTTGTGCTCTTTCTTGCTAATCAGGATGTGGTCACCTTCCACCAGACTGAGATTGACCTGACCGTCGCAGCTCACCTGGGCGTGGCTTTCGCCATGACCACGTACCACCATTTCCAGCTGGTTGTCGGCGTCGACCACAATCGGGCGCTGGCTCATGGTGTGGGGGCAGATGGGGACCAGTACCACCGCATCCAGCTCCGGATGGAGGATCGGGCCGCCACCGGAGAGGGCGTAGGCGGTGGAGCCGGTGGGGGTGGAGACGATCAGCCCGTCGGAGCGGGTCTTGTTGACGAAGACACCGTTCACATAGGTATCCAGTTCGATCATCCGCGCTACATCCCACTTGTGCACCACCACGTCGTTAAAGGCGTCGGCTTCACTGATCTGCTCGCCGTCGCGGATGATGCGGCAGTGGAGCAGGAAACGCTCCTCTTCGACGTAGCGACCGTCGAGGATTTCGTCGAGCCGTTCCTGCATCTCGCTGGGGGAGATGTCGGTGAGAAAACCGAGGTGACCGAGGTTGAGGCCGAGCAGGGCAGGGTCATAACCGGCCAGGCTGCGTGCTGCACTGAGGAAGGTGCCGTCGCCGCCGGTAACAATAATCATGTCGCATTCGCGGCCTAACTGGTCACGCTTGGCCAGGGGCAGGCCGTGATCGGGCCAGAACCCCGAGGTGGCGGCGTCGAGAAACAGCTCCACATCCTTGGTCTGGAGGTAATCGCGCAGTGCATCCAGTGTCTCACTGACACTCTTGTCCTCGAACTTACCAATGATCCCGATACGCTTAAAAGCTGCCATTCCTGACCCCCTGCAAAATTGCACGAAACTTAACATGTTAGGAACCTTCCGACTAGTCGCTCCCTCGCTTGACAGGGCATCGCGTACATGGATAATTCGCGTTTAGCACTCACCGACCAAGAGTGCTAATAGTTGCTTGCCACATTGGATTTGGCTGTGGATGAGGAAGATGTCTGGCCCCGAATTGAATGATCGTGCCCAGTTGTTGCTGAAAAACCTGGTGGAGCGGTATATCCGTGACGGCCAGCCCGTCGGCTCGCGCACGCTTTCCCGGGAGACCGGCCTCGATTTGAGCGCGGCCACCATCCGTAATGTGATGTCGGACCTGGAAGAGTATGGTCTGATCCACGCCCCACATACTTCGGCGGGTCGGGTACCGACGATCAAGGGTTATCGCCTGTTCGTCGACAGTCTGCTGACGGTCAAGCAGCCTGACAGCTCGCAGGTCAGCCAGTTGCAACAGCGTATCGGTAGCAGTGCCGATCCGGATCAGGTTTTGAGTATCGCTTCGCAGCAACTCTCCGAAGTGACCTCCATGGCCGGGGTGGTGATGGTACCCAAGCGCAAGCTGGTCGCGCTGCGCCAGGTGGAGTTTCTGCCGCTGTCGCACAATCGGGTTCTCACAATCCTGGTGATCAATGAGCGCGAGGTGCAAAACCGCATCATCCACACCGAGCGCAATTACAGCGCTGCCGAGTTACAGCAGATCGCCAACTATCTCAATCAGGTCTGCTCCGGACGCGATCTACGCCAGGCGCGCACTGCGCTGTTGAAAGAGATGGACGATGCCCGCAGCCACATGAACCAGTTAATGGCTGATGCGGTGCAAATGGCCCAGGCGGTGTTCACCACCGAGGAAGCAGATGGTGATTATCTGCTGCAGGGACAGACCAACCTGATGTCCTACGAAGAGATGTCCAACGTCGGCAAGCTGCGTCGCCTGTTCGATGCCTTCAATCAGAAGCGCGACATTCTGCAGCTGCTGGATCAGGCGGTGCAGGCCGATGGGGTGCAGCTCTTTATCGGCAACGAATCGGGTTACGAAGTGCTGGATGAATGCAGCGTGGTGACTTCGCCCTACAAGGTGGATGGCGAGGTGATGGGGGTACTCGGCGTCATCGGTCCGACCCGCATGGCCTACGACCGGGTGATTCCGATTGTCGATGTGACCGCCCAGTTGCTCGGGTCATCCTTGAATCAGATTAAATAAGCCCCGACTTTGTGGGGAAACAGTTGTCGCTGCTGGCGGCAGCAATGTGTAAATGAGTAAGACGGAGTGAAGGAATGAGTAAAGAGAAAGTCTCGACCGAAACGGAAAACGAAGCGGTAGAGAATCCTGTGGCGGAGGAAGCCGAGGTCAACACCGAGCGCCTGCTGGAAGACGCTCGCGCCAAGGCCGACGAGCACTGGGACAAACTGCTGCGGCTGCAGGCAGAGATGGAGAACAGTCAGCGCCGTGCCCAGCGTGAGTTGGAGAACGCGCACAAGTATGGCCTGGAAAAATTCGCCCAGGAACTGCTGCCGGTGAAAGACAGTCTGGAGATGGGACTGGCCGCGGTGGATGAGAATGAGCACGAGGCCGTGATCAAACTGCGCGAGGGCACTGAGCTTACGCTGAAGATGCTCGGCGCCGCACTGGACAAGTTCGGTATCAAGGAAGTGGACCCACAGGGTCAACCCTTCAGTCCCGAGCAGCATCAGGCCATGGCGATGCAGGAATCCGCCGAACATGCGCCGAACACGGTGATGGCGGTAATGCAGAAAGGCTACCTGATCAACGACCGCCTGCTACGACCCGCGATGGTGATCGTCAGCAAGGCACCTGCCGCACCGTCGGTGGATGAGAAGGCTTGAATTGGTACATAAAGACCACATTAACAGCGTAGATATTTAACCCCCGCGGAGCGGGGCAAAACAGAATCTGGAGTATAGAACTATGGGCAAAATTATCGGCATCGACCTGGGTACCACCAATTCCTGCGTTGCAGTGATGGAAGGTGGCAAACCCCGTGTTATTGAAAACAGCGAAGGTGATCGCACCACGCCGTCGATCATCGCCTACAGCAAAGATGATGACGAGATCCTGGTTGGTCAGTCGGCCAAACGTCAGGCGGTCACCAATCCAACGAATACCCTGTTCGCGATCAAGCGACTGATCGGCCGCCGCTTCGAGGATGCGGAAGTGCAGAAGGACATCAAGATGGTGCCCTACAAGATCGTCAAGGCGGACAACGGCGACGCTTGGGTGGAAGTGAAGGGCAAGAAGATGGCTGCGCCTGAGATCTCCGCCAAGGTGCTGCAGAAGATGAAGAAGACCGCCGAGGATTACCTTGGTGAGCCGGTCACCGAAGCGGTGATTACCGTACCGGCCTACTTCAACGACTCGCAGCGTCAGGCAACCAAAGACGCGGGCAAGATCGCCGGTCTGGAAGTGAAGCGGATCATCAACGAGCCGACCGCAGCAGCACTGGCCTTCGGTATGGACAAGCAGACTGGTGACCGCAAGATTGCCGTCTATGACCTCGGTGGTGGTACCTTCGATATCTCCATCATCGAGATCAACGAAATTGATGGTGAGCATCAGTTCGAAGTGCTCTCCACCAACGGTGATACTTTCCTTGGTGGTGAAGACTTCGACCTGCGCGTAATTGAATATCTGGCGGCTGAGTTCAAGAAAGATCAGGGCATCGATCTGCACAACGATCCGCTGGCACTGCAGCGCCTGAAAGAGGCGGCAGAGAAGGCCAAGATCGAACTCTCCTCCAGTCAGCAGACCGAAGTGAACCTGCCGTACATCACCGCAGACGCTTCCGGCCCGAAACACCTCAACCTGAAGCTGAGCCGTGCCAAGTTGGAGTCGCTGGTTGAAGAGCTGATCACTCGCTCCATCGAGCCGTGCAAAATGGCGCTCAAGGATGCCGGTGTTTCTGCCTCCGAGATCGACGATGTAATACTGGTCGGTGGTATGACCCGCATGCCCAAGGTGCAGGAGACTGTACAGAACTTCTTCGGTAAAGAGCCTCGTCGCGATGTGAACCCGGACGAAGCGGTTGCTGTCGGTGCTGCGATCCAGGGTGGTGTATTGGGCGGCGACGTGAAAGACGTGCTGCTGCTCGACGTGACACCGCTGTCGCTGGGTATCGAGACCATGGGCGGTGTGATGACCAAACTGATCGAGAAGAACACCACCATCCCGACCAAGGCATCACAAATTTTCTCTACCGCCGACGACAACCAGACCGCGGTCACCGTACATGTACTGCAGGGTGAGCGCGATATGGCCAGCGCCAACAAATCGCTGGGCCGTTTCGATCTGGCCGATATTCCGCCGGCACCGCGTGGCGTACCGCAGATCGAGGTGACCTTCGACATCGACGCCAACGGTATTCTCAATGTGTCCGCTAAGGACAAGGGCACCGGCAAGGAACAGAACATCGTGATCAAGGCCTCTTCCGGTCTTTCCGATGCTGAAGTCGAACAGATGGTTAAGGACGCCGAGGCGCACGCCGATGAGGACAAGAAATTCCACGAGCTGGTCACAGCGCGTAACACTGCCGATGGCATGATCCACGCCACCCGCAAATCGATGGAAGAGCTGGGAGACAAGCTGGAAGCGGGCGAGAAGGAGAGTATCGAGGCGGCGATTAAGGATCTGGAAGAGGCGCTGAAAGGTGACGATAAAGATGATATCGAAGCCAAGACCAAGGCACTGACCGATGCATCTGGTAAGATGGCCGAGAAGCTTTACGCCCAGAGTCAGGAGCAGGCCGCTGGTGCCGAAGGCGCCGCTGAAGCGGGTCAGGCCGAGGCCGGTGCAGATGATGTTGTCGATGCCGAGTTTGAAGAGGTCGACGACAACAAGAAGTAAACGGGGATTAGCTATAGAACCCGACAACGCCAGCCAGGTTACTCCTGCCTGGCGTTGTGTCTGTCTGGAACGATGACCTGGATTTGATTTGACAGGATAAAGAGACGAAGTAAAAAAACACTATGTCAAAACGCGATTACTACGAAGTACTGGGTGTGCAACGCAACGCCACCGAGGCCGAGATCAAGAAGGCCTTTAAAAAACTGGCGATGAAGTACCACCCGGACCGCAACCCGGACAACAAGGAAGCTGAAGAGAAATTCAAGGAGGCCAAGGAGGCCTACGACATCCTTTCCGACGCGAAAAAGCGTGCGGCCTATGACCAGTTCGGCCACGCAGGCGTCGAAGGTGGGATGGGCGGTGGTCCTGGCGGTTATGGTGGTGCCGGCGGTGCTTCGTTCTCCGATATATTCGGTGACGTGTTCGGCGACATCTTTGGTGGTGGTGGCGGCCGTGGTGGTCAGCGCGTCTACCAGGGTGCCGACCTGCGTTACAACCTGGAGTTGAGTCTGGAAGAGGCAGTGGCCGGTACCACGGTGAAGATTCGTGTGCCGACCCTGGTGACCTGCCAGGAGTGTAGCGGTAGCGGGGCGAAGAAAGGCACCACGCCGACGACCTGTCCCACCTGTCACGGTCAGGGTCAGGTACGCATGCAGCAGGGTTTCTTCTCCCTGCAGCAGACCTGTCCCCGTTGCCACGGCAGCGGCAAGATCATTACCGACCCCTGCAACAGTTGTCACGGTGAAGGGCGGATCCAGAAACAGAAGACTCTTTCGGTCAAGGTGCCGCCCGGTGTCGATACCGGTGATCGTATTCGTCTTTCCGGCGAGGGCGAGGCTGGTGAGAATGGTGGCCCGCCGGGTGATCTCTATGTGCAGATCGCGGTACGTGAACATCCGATCTTCAAGCGTGACGGCAGTGATCTCTTCTGCGAAGTGCCGGTCAGTTTTGCTACGGCTGCGCTGGGTGGGGAACTGGAAGTGCCGACCCTGGATGGCAAGGTCAAACTCAAGGTCCCTGCGGAAAGCCAGAGCGGGAAAATGTTCCGTCTGCGTGGCAAAGGGGTGAAATCGGTACGTGGTAGCCACGTTGGTGATCTGATGTGTAAGCTGATTGTCGAAACCCCGGTCAATCTTTCCTCCAAGCAGAAAGAGTTGTTGCGCGAATTCGACGACTCATTGCAGGGGAACGGTAAGCACAGTCCGCGCTATACCTCCTGGCTCGACGGGGTGAAGAAATTTTTTGACGACATGAAGCTGTAACGCTATAGAGTAGAACTCCCCTTCGGCATGAGTAGATAAGGAAGTGCCATGACAGAGAAGAAGATCGATGGGCAACGTCGCCGCCTGCTTGGCGCCGCTGCAGCAGGCGCAGGTATCGCTGCACTGGGTGCGGGCAAGGCCGAAGCGCAAAATGGTGTGGATGATCTCCACTTTCCCGGTGATGAACCGGAGCACAAGGTGGTTTACCAGTTCAATCACGCAGAGCTGGGTTATCAGGATCACGTGATCTTCTCCGTCGGTGAAATGGTGAGAAAGTATGGCGACAACATCAAAGTCGTCGTCGTTGCTTTTGCCGAAGGTATCCATATTCTTGGCAAACACCCCGGGCGCGAGGTGAAAGAAGAGCTGCGTCAGCGGGTCTCTTCACTGGCACATTACGGGGTCGAGTTTCACGCCTGCGGTAATACTATGAAGAGTCTCAAGTGGACCGAGAAAGATATCGTCGACTTTGCCTCGGTGGTGCAGGTTGGTGCTGCCGATATCATGGAGTTGCAGGAGCAGGGCTACAGCTACATCGCCTGGTAGGAATCCATCTCAAAATGGTTCTCGCACCCTGATACGGTGTTGCAAAGCCTGTTCCGATGCTCATTTACTATCGGTAAACTGTGCTTCTCACAGGCTTTGCGCCGTGCCTCAGTGCACGAGCCCAAATTTTGAAATGGATTCGTTTTTAAACGAATAGGAAAAGAAATGACACGCATTGCAATCATCGGCGCATCGGGGCGCATGGGTAGAAACCTGATCGAAGCAGTACATCTTGCCGAGGGTGTTTCCCTGGGTGCGGCGATCGTTCGTCCCGGTTCTTCGCTTATCGGTGCCGATGCGGGTGAGATGGCTGGTGTTGGTCCACTGGGCGTACAGATCGTCGACTCGCTGGAAGCCGCTTGTGATCACTTCGATGTCCTGATCGATTTCACCCTGCCCGAGTCGACCGAAAAGAACATCGCTTTTTGTCGCGCCAACGGTAAGAAGATCGTCATCGGTACCACGGGCCTGAGCGATGAACAAAAGGCTGCACTGAAAGATGCCGCTAAGGATATTGCCTTGGTCTTTGCCCCCAACATGAGTGTCGGCGTTAATCTGACCCTCAAGCTGTTGCAGATGGCGGCCAAGGTGCTGGGTGACGAGGTCGATATCGAGATCATCGAGGCACACCATCGCCACAAGATCGATGCTCCATCAGGTACTGCCCTGGCCATGGGCGATGCAGTGGCCGAAACCCTCGGTCGAGATCTGAAGGAGTGCGCGGTCTACGGTCGTGAAGGCCGTACCGGTGAGCGTGAGCGCCAGACTATCGGTTTTGAAACCATTCGCGCTGGCGATATTGTCGGAGAACATACGGTGATGTTTGCCGGGATCGGCGAGCGGGTGGAGATCACCCACAAGGCCTCCAGCCGCATGACCTTCGCCAAAGGTGCGGTGCGTGCCGCTGCCTGGTTGGGCGACAAGGAGTACGGTCTGTTCGACATGCAGGACGTTCTTTCCCTGAAAGACTGATATCTCACCACCACACTGGCGTGAAACCAATCCTTGTTTTCGCGCCAGTGCGGTGAATTTCTCCTCCCGGATTCACCCCATCTCTCCGCTGTAGTATGATTACGCGCTTTCCGAACCCACCTCAAAGGCGTTGAAACGATGTTGGAAGTCAATCCGATCCTCCTGAAGATCAAGGATATGCAAGGGCGTGTGGATGCCCTTAGGGGGTATCTTTGACTATGAGGTCAAAAGCGAACGCCTGATCGAAGTACGCCGCGAACTGGAAGACCCGGCGATCTGGAACAAACCCGAATATGCTCAGGAACTGGGCCGTGAGCGCTCTGCGTTGGAGAAGGTGGTAGAGACCATCGACTCGCTCGATGGCACCCTCGGCGATGCGGGTGATTTGCTGGAGATGGCCGCAGAAGAAGGGGACGAGGAGACCGTCAACGCCCTTCAGGCTGACCTGGATGGCGCGGAAAAGCGTCTGCAGGAGCTGGAATTCCGCCGCATGTTCGCCGGTGAGATGGACCCCAACAACGCCTATCTTGATATCCAGGCGGGCTCAGGCGGCACTGAGGCCCAGGACTGGGCCAGCATCTTGTTGCGCATGTATCTGCGCTGGGGTGAGCGCAGCGGCTTCAAAACCGAACTGATGGAAGTCTCCGATGGCGAGGTCGCTGGCATCAAGAGTGCGACGATCAAATTCGAGGGTGAATACGCCTTTGGCTGGTTGCGTACTGAAACCGGGGTGCACCGTCTGGTACGCAAATCTCCGTTCGACTCGGGTAACCGCCGCCATACCTCTTTTGCTTCGGTTTTCGTCTCACCGGAGATCGACGACAGCGTCGAGATCGAGATTAATCCTGCCGACCTGCGTATCGATGTCTACCGGGCTTCCGGTGCCGGTGGTCAGCATGTCAACCGAACCGAGTCTGCGGTGCGGATTACCCATAATCCCACTGGCATCGTGACACAGTGTCAGAACGATCGCTCACAGCATAAAAACAAAGATCAGGCGATGAAGCAGCTGAAAGCGAAGCTGTACGAACTGGAGATGCAGAAGCGCAGCGCCGATCAACAGGCGCTGGAGGATAGCAAGTCGGATATCGGCTGGGGCTCCCAGATCCGCTCCTACGTATTGGATCAATCCCGCATCAAGGACCTACGCACCAACGTCGAGACCAGCAATACCCAGGCGGTGCTGGATGGCGACCTGGATGATTTTATTGAAGCCAGCCTGAAAAGCGGGCTGTAACCGAAAGACGTTAATCATGAGTGAAGAGAACAACATCGAACCCCGCGACGAAAATAAACTGATCGCCGAGCGCCGCGCCAAACTGGCAGCGTTACGTGAGAACGGTGTCGCCTTTCCCAACGATTTCCGCCGCAATGTGGTTGCCGGAGAACTCCACGCCAAATATGGCGAGATGGATAAGGAGCAACTCGAAGCCGAGGGCGTACGTGTCGCGGTAGCCGGTCGAATGATGGGCCAACGCATTATGGGTAAGGCCAGCTTCGCTCAGCTCAAGGATATGTCTGGCACCATCCAGATCTATGCTCAGGGCGCGATGGTCGGTGAAGAGGTTTATGAGCAGTTCAAGACCTGGGATATTGGCGATATCGTCGGTGCTGAAGGCTTGCTGTTCAAGACCAACAAGGGCGAACTATCGGTGAAGGCGGACACGATTCGTCTGTTGACCAAGTCATTGCGCCCCCTGCCAGAAAAGTGGCACGGTCTGACCGATCAGGAGACCAAGTATCGCCAGCGCTATCTGGATCTGATCGTTAACGACGTGACCCGCGATACCTTCAAGGTTCGTTCAAAGGTCATTCACTATATCCGCGACTTCATGGTGGCACGCGATTTCCTCGAAGTGGAAACACCGATGATGCAGGCGATCCCTGGCGGTGCTACCGCGCGGCCTTTTGTCACTTTCCACAACGCACTCGATATGGAGTTGTTCCTGCGTATCGCGCCGGAACTCTATCTCAAGCGTCTGGTGGTCGGTGGCTTCGAGCGGGTATTCGAGATCAACCGTAACTTCCGTAACGAAGGACTCTCCACTCGGCACAACCCTGAGTTCACCATGATGGAGTTCTATCAGGCCTATGCGGATTACAATGACCTGATGGATCTGACCGAGGAATTGTTGCGTGGCCTGACCCAAACCGTACTGGGTAACACCACTGTCGAATATCAGGGTGAGAGCTACGACTTCGGCAAGCCATTCACGCGCATGTCGGTGAAAGAGTCGATCCTGCACTTCAATCCGGAACTCAAAGCCGAGCAACTGGACGACCTGCAACAGGCGCGTGCTGTCGCTGAAAATCTGGGCATTCCGTTAAAAGATTCCTATGGCCTGGGCAAGGTACAGATCGAGATTTTTGAGAAAACAGTGGAGCATCGTCTCAAAGACCCGACCTTTATCACTGCCTATCCGACCGAAGTTTCACCACTGGCACGACGCAGTGATAGTGATCCGTTTGTCACCGACCGTTTTGAATTCTTCGTCGGTGGTCGCGAGATCGCCAATGGCTTCTCCGAGTTGAACGATGCCGAAGATCAGGCCGAACGTTTCCGCAAACAGGTGGAAGACAAAGATGCCGGTGATCTGGAAGCGATGCACTTTGACGCCGATTACATCACCGCGCTGGAGCACGGTCTGCCACCGACCGCCGGTGAAGGTATCGGTATCGACCGGCTGGTGATGCTATTGACTGATGCACCGTCGATTCGTGATGTGCTACTTTTCCCACATATGCGGGCGCACGGAAACTAATAAAAATAACCAGCCATCGTTGCTGGGAAGAGGAGGGGATATGGATACAGCCAGGAAGGCTCTGTTAGAAGATATCCGCATCGGTAGCGTTTTTCCGCTGCTGTTGCTGATCTACGTTCCCTACCAACTATTGTTTTACCCCCGTATTGCCAGTGTCGACTGGTACAGTGTCTTTGCTGAGGGTTTTGTTGCGCTGATCATCGCCATTGCACTAACGCTTAGCGATAAACTTCACCAACAGCGGGCTATCTATCTGCCGCTGATGATCGGCTTTACCTCTCTGCTGGTCTCGTCCATTACCGATGTGCTGGATGAATTTCTAGTACAACCCAAGTGGGTAACGACACTGTTCGAAGATCTGCCGCAAATCATCGGTTATCCTGCGGTGGTTTTCGGACTCTATCGCTGGAATCGTTATCACAGGGTGCTGGAGGAAGAGCTTCAGTTTCAGGTGATCACCGACTACCTGACCGGGATATTGAACCGCCGTGGCTTTATGGATCGTTTCGAAAGCGAAATCCAGATCAGTCAGCGTTACGGTAACGCACTGTCATTGATCTGGTTCGACCTGGATAAGTTCAAAGAGGTGAATGACCAGTTCGGCCACCACGTTGGCGATGAGGTCTTGCGTCTGATTAGCCAGGAGGCACAGAAGGTTATCCGAAGGGTCGACATCTTTTCACGCATGGGCGGCGAGGAGTTCTGTGTACTGATGCCGCAGACCAAACTGGATGGGGCACTGGAAGTGGCCGAAAAACTACGCAGTGCTTTCGAACAATGTAAATGCCCCGGTGGGATATCTATCACCGCCAGCTTTGGTGTCGCTGAACACCTGCCAGGTGAGGGTTCCGATCACTTCCTCAAGCGCGCCGACAATGCACTGTATCGTTCCAAAGAAGAAGGACGGAATCTGTTAACCGTCGCCTGATCTCAGGTGGCGAGCATACGCTGCACTTCCTTGATGTTTTCCGCAGTCTCTTCCATTTCAATCACGTTTACTTCGTGATTCAGCCCCAGTTTGGCGAAGGCGGGAATGCTACTCCAATCCTTTTGCGCCAGCGGGTGGTCGGTACCCATATAGCTCTGCAGGTTGGCGACGGTGACGATGTCGACGTAGTCCACCTGGGCGGAGTTACGCTCCAGATCCTCGTGCTCCGCTGCAACAGCGACCAGCTCATCGGGGAAGTTCCATGCCTTGAGAATCGCGGTACCAATCTTGCCGTGCACTGCTCCGATGACCGCGTTGAGTGCGGCTTCGTTGTTCAACAACTCCGGGTAGTCTTCGGCATGGGTGATTACTGGCAGTACGCCGATGTCGTGGACCAGCCCAGCCAACATGGCCAGTTCGGGATTGAGTTTGGTGAACTGCGCTGCCAGGGCGTGGCTGATCGCCGCCACGGTGGTGCTGTGTTCCCAGACCTGACGCAGCTTCTTATCGGTCAGGTCGGTGGTGGCCTGGAACATCTGCTCCATTACCATGCTGGTGACCATGTCGCGCACCAGTTTCATACCCAGGCGATTGACCGCCATGTCGAGGGTCTGGATCGGGTTACTGGCTCGCAATAGCGGGCTATTGGCAACCTGAATGATACGCGCACTCAACGCGGCATCGGTGGCGATGACTTTGGCGATATTGCCGATGGAGGCGTTATCGTCGTTCACCGCCTCTCTTACCTTTAGCGCCACTTCCGGCAGGGTAGGGAGAACCAGTTTGTTGTTTTTCAGGTCGCTGACCAGGCTGTCGAGGAACTGCTTGGCGATTTCATTCGACATCAATTGTTTCCTTGCGTTTGTTCAGGCATCCGGTGCCAGTGCTGTGCTTTCCCTGTGGTGTGATTATTATATTTTCTATTGCCCGGTCGCCTGGGGGGACGATGTTTCCGTCTGTTCAAACTCGTAAGGTGGCTGCTGAATAACCAATGGCTGTTGTCCCGCCTCATCGAGGTAGAAACCGTTCCTTTCCAGGCCACTGATCTCAACCACCACCAGCATATCGTAGCCGCCCTGCGGTGCGGGGGCCACCGTAACGATTTTACCCGCGCCCTGACCACTGCCGCTCTCCGGAGAAAAGAGCTCTTCACCCGGCGCAGGGGCCTGGGCGGTGTCGACATGTGCCAGGTACATTCGTCGCTTGAGTTTACCTAGATACTGCATCCGCGCCACCACTTCCTGGCCGGTGTAGCAGCCTTTCTTGAAGTTGACGCCGTTGATTAGTTGCAGGTTGAGCATTTGCGGGACGAAGGCTTCGATGGTTTCGCTGACCACATCCGGTTGGCCCGCCTGAATCGTCAACCAACGACCTGCCGCATTGCCAACAGGTACAGCACCGCCCTTGCCAAGGGCATGCCACAGTGATTGCATGGCTAAAGGTTCACCACAAAGCAGGAAACGGATCATGGGCCCAGTGAGACGCAACACGGTGATACCGTCCTGGGTCGTTGCTTCATAACCACCAGCCGGTAGCTCACCCAGTTGTGCCGCAAGCAGCTTTTCCGCATCGGGGCCCGAAAGGGTGAAACGCACCAGCTTGTCGCTGGCATCATCCAGCGTTACCTTGGAGCGGAGCACATACATGCGCAGACGTTTCAGGGTCGCCTCAAGCAAGGGACGGGGCAACTGGAGGTAGTAGTCGCCGTTGCGCATGAAGAGCTGGAATAGCGCGAGCAGTCGTCCCTTGGGGCTGCAATAGCCGGATAACTGATGGGTATTTTCATCTACAGCGCGTACGTCGTTGGTCAGTTGTCCCTGAAGGAAGGTCTGGCCCTCTTCACCGCTGGCACGGATCAAACCCAGATGGGACAGGTCGCTAAGGCTGGTGCCTTCCGTCGCTGCTTTCAGTTCCGCTGCCGCATCGCCGAAGTCGGTTACTCCGGTCTCGTCGAATTGTGCGCCCTGTTGCTCCAGGAATGATCGCCACTCGCTATTCATAGGTTACTCTCTTTTACCGCGTAATTGGTTCTTCGCAAATCATAGCGGAATCGGTAGGCTATGATAAATGTCATGCAAGAGATAAAGTCAGCCGCCCAGCAAATCAATATGCCGATGACGAAACGCCCGGTCTTTCTCAATCTGCTGCAGATCCATCTTCCGCTGATGGGTTTCGTCTCTATCATCCATCGCCTCACGGGTATCTTATTATTCCTGCTGCTGCCACTACCGCTCTGGTTGTGGCAGCGCTCTCTTGTCAGCGCTGCCGATTTCACCCAGGTGACTGAGTGGCTGCAGGCTTGGCCACTGCGCCTCACCCTGCTACTGATGCTCTGGTGGTTCCTGCACCATCTATTTGCCGGGGTGCGGGTGCTGTTGCTGGATATGGAGGTAGGCTCCAGTCTCAGTGCGGCTCGGGTCAGCGCTATTACGGTATTGTTGCTGGATGGGGTGTTACTACTCGGCGGCGGGGTATGGTTCCTATGAGTCATGTTCTCAGTGGTCTCACCGCCTGGCTGGTGCAGCGTCTCAGCGCAATCTATCTGCTGCTGTTCAGTGTTGTCGTCTTTGGCTGGTTTGCACAGACGCCTGAACTGACATTTACCCAGTGGCAAGGGTTGTTTGCCCAGCCGATCATTGCCATTGCCACGGCGATGTTCATTCTTGCCCTGCTACTCCATGCCTGGGTCGGGGTGCGTGATGTGATCCTCGACTATGCCGGACACTTTGCGGCCGTGCGGTTACTACTACTGGCGCTGCTGGGCAGTTGGTTGATCGTGCTCGGGATCTGGAGTGCCGCGATCCTGCTGCAGGGGGTGATGGGATGAAGCTGGCGCGGCGCAAGTTCGACAGTCTGGTAATTGGTGCGGGTGGTGGCGGTCTGCGTGCGGCGCTGCAACTAGCCCGTGGCGATGCCAAGGTGGCAGTGGTCTCCAAGGTTTTTCCTACCCGCTCTCATACGGTGGCGGCACAGGGCGGGATCAACGCGGCGCTGGCTAATGTGCTGCAGGATAACTGGCACTGGCACATGTACGACACGGTCAAGGGCAGCGATTATCTCGGCGACCAGGACGCGATTGAATATATGTGTCGTGCCGCGGCTCATCTGGTCTACGAACTGGAACATGCAGGGGTGCCGTTTTCCCGGCTGGAGAATGGCCGGATCTATCAGCGTCCCTTCGGCGGACAGAGCCAGAATTTCGGTGGTGAGCAGGCGGCACGCACCTGCGCCGCCGCTGACCGTACCGGCCATGCGATCCTGCATAGCCTCTATCAGCAGAACCTGCGTGCCCGTACCCACTTCTTCGACGAATACTTCGCCATCGATCTGCTGCAGGACGATCAGGGGGCGATCCTCGGTGCACTGGTGCTCGATATCGAAAGCGGTGAACCGCTGCTAATCGAGGCCAAGACCACGCTGGTGGCAACCGGTGGCGCCGGGCAACTGTTTCGTACCAACACCAATGCCCACATCAATACCGGCGACGGCATGGCGATGGCGTTGCGTGCCGGCATCCCGTTACAGGATATGGAGTTCTTCCAGTTCCACCCCACCGGTATTGCCGGCAAGGGGATGTTGCTCACCGAAGGCGCGCGTGGCGAAGGCGGGTATTTAATTAACGGTGAAGGGGAGCGCTTTATGCAGCGTTACGCCCCTCATGCACTTGATCTGGCCAGTCGAGACGTGGTCAGCCGGGCCATCTATCTGGAAGTGAAGGAGGGACGTGGTTGCGGCCCTAACAAGGATCATGTGCTGCTCAAGGTCGATCACCTGGGTGAAGAGGTTGTGGCCAAACGTCTGCCAGCAATTCGGCAGATGGCACAGACCTTCACTGGCATCGACATGGCCCGTGCCCCGGTACCTGTCTATCCCACCGCGCACTACACCATGGGGGGGATTCCCACCAATCGTCACGGCCAGGTGGTGGCGCCGGTGGGTGTAGGCGAGGAGGCGGTGCCCGGTTTTTACGCGGTAGGCGAGTGTGCCTGTGTCTCGGTGCATGGGGCCAATCGGCTCGGTGGCAATTCGCTGCTCGACATCGTGGTCTTTGGCCGTGCCGCCGGTAACCACATCATCGATTACCTGAAAGAGAATCGTTTCCATCGACCACTGGAGCAGGAGAGTGTGGATCGGGCGATGGCCCATCTACAGCGTTGGGAACGCAAAGGGGAGGGGGAGTCGGTCGCGGCATTGCGCAACGAGTTACAGAAGACCATGGAGGAGTACTGCGGGGTCTTTCGTCGACACGATGTGTTGGCCGAAGGCGTGCAAAAGGTCCTGGCGATTCGCGAGCGTCTCGACCATGTCACCCTGCATGACCACAGTCGTATCTTTAACACCGCGCGTATTGAGGCCTTCGAGCTGGAGAATCTGGTGGACCTTGGTATCGCGACGGTGACCTCGGCTCTACACCGTGAAGAGAGTCGCGGTGCCCACTCACGCATCGACTTCCCCGAGCGCGACGATGAGCACTGGTTAAAGCATTCGCTGTTCTATCGTGACGGGCGCATGGATTACAAGCCGGTGCGGATGAAGCCACTGAGTGTCGATTCGTTCCCGCCGAAGCCGAGGGTCTACTAGATATGAAATTCCATATCTATCGCTATAACCCGGAGAGCGAGCAGAAGCCGACGCTGCAGGCATTTGAACTGGCCGATGTCGAGCCGGGAACGATGCTGCGTGATGCGTTGTTGCGTCTCAAGGCGGAGCAGGATGAGTCGCTGGCCTTTCGTCACTCCTGCGGTGAGGGTGTCTGCGGTTCCGATGCGATCAATATCAACGGTAGTAACGGTCTTGCCTGTATTACGCCGGTTGATTCACTGAAGCAGCCGATTACCCTGCGTCCGTTACCAGGGCGTCCGGTGATTCGTGATCTGGTGGTGGATATGAGCGGTTTCTTTCACCACTACAAGGCGGTGCGTCCCTATCTCATCGTCCACGATCCGGAACCGGAGACCGAGTTGTTACAGAGCCCGGAGGAGCGCGACCAACTGGACGGACTCTACGAGTGTATTCTCTGCGGTTGTTGTACCACTGCCTGTCCCTCCTTCTGGTGGAACCCGGATAAATTTCGTGGTCCTGCAGCGTTGTTGCAGGCGGCGCGTTTCCTCTTCGATAGTCGGGATCAGGATACCGCGGCACGTCTGCAGGAACTGGATGGACCCTACAAGTTGTTCCGTTGCCACTCCATCATGAACTGCGTCGATGTCTGTCCCAAGGGACTCAATCCCACCCGTGCCATCGGTCTGGTGCGACAACTGCTGTTAAAGCGACAGGTGTAGGTGTGGGCGATCTGGATCGGCTGCGCTGGCGTTGCCGTCGCGGCATGTTGGAACTGGATCTGCTGCTGCAGGGGTTTCTCGACAGGGACTATGCGCAACTGGATGTGGCGCAGAAGGAAGTTTTTGTCCGGCTACTGGAACTGCCGGATCAGACATTGAGCGAATACCTGCTCGGCAGCAGTGAGATCGCGCAAAAGGAGTTTGTCGATGTCATCGAAAGGATACGCCACGCCGCTACGGATTGAGGTCGGCGCCAACCCCCTGTTACGACGTCTCTATCTCGGCATGAGCGGTTGTGCCGTGCTGACTCTGTTGTTGTTACCTCTGCCATTACCTATGAATATTCTGGCTGTGATGGTGTTGCTGTTATTAGCGACACGGGTATGGCAGCGGCGCGCCGAGTTGGGCGGTAGACCGGTAAAGCTGGTGTGGGACGGTGAGCAGCAGTGGTGGTGGCAGGACGAGGATGAGACTGCGGTGGAACTGAGCGGGGACAGTTATCTGGCGACGTGTCTGGCGGTACTCAATTTTCGCACTCCCGGTGCTGTCAGCAGGGCAGTGGTGTTAACCCCGAAGGGGATTGGGGAAGAGCTGTTTCGGCGTATGCGGGTGCGCTTTCAGATCACGCCGGTAGATAGTTCTCCGGGGTGAGGACCGTATTCTTTGCCTCGTCTGCGGTGTGAGGGTAGTCGAGGTTATAGTGCAGGCCGCGGCTCTCCTTGCGCGACATGGCCGACTGAATGATCAGGTCAGCCACTACGACCAGGTTACGTAGCTCAAGCAAGTCATTGGTGACGCGGAAGTTGCCGTAATACTCTTCTATCTCTGCGTTAAGCAGATCGACCCGTCGCTTGGCCCGTTGCATGCGCTTGTCGGTGCGAACGATGCCGACGTAGTCCCACATAAAACGGCGCAGTTCCTCCCAGTTGTGCGAGACCACTACCTCTTCATCGGAGTCGGTTACTCGGCTTTCGTCCCAGGCGGGTAGTGCGGGTGGCATATCGACCTTGTCCAGTTGTGCCTTGATATGCTGCGCTGCGGCGTCGGCAAACACCAAACACTCCAGCAATGAGTTACTGGCAAGACGATTGGCGCCGTGCAGGCCGGTGAAGCTGACCTCACCGACCGCGTAGAGGCCGGGAATGTCGGTGGCGCCATTGAGGTCGGTCATTACCCCGCCACATGTGTAGTGGGCGGCCGGTACCACCGGGATCGGCTCCTTGCTCATGTCGTAGCCGAATTCGAGACAGCGGGCGTAGATGGTGGGGAAGTGCTCTTTAATGAAGTCCGCCGATTTGTGGCTGATGTCGAGATAGACGCACTCCTCACCGAGCCGCTTCATTTCGTGGTCGATGGCGCGGGCGACGATATCCCGTGGGGCCAGTTCGCCACGTTCGTCAAAACGTGGCATGAAGCGGCTGCCGTCCTTTAGCAGCAGTTTGCCGCCCTCACCGCGCAGTGCCTCGGTGACGAGGAAGGACTTGGCCTTGGGGTGGTAGAGACAGGTTGGGTGGAACTGGTTGAACTCCATGTTCGCTACCCGACATCCTGCACGCCAGGCCATGGCGATGCCATCACCGGTGGAGAGGTCGGGGTTACTGGTGTAGAGGTAAACCTTACTGGCACCGCCGCTGGCCAGTATCACGAAGCGGGCACGGAACACGTCTACGTGACCACTCTGACGGTTGAAGACATAGGCGCCCATCACCCGGTTACCAGCTTCACCCAATTTTTCAGCGGTGATCAGGTCGATAGCCAGATGGCTTTCGTGCAGGGTGATGTTCGCATGTTCCTGGGTACGCTGTAGCAGGGTCTTTTCGATTGCCTGGCCGGTGGCGTCGGCCGCGTGGATCACCCTGCGTTGACTGTGGCCCCCTTCGCGGGTCAGGTGGTAGTCGCCACCGTTTTCGCGACTGAATTCGACTCCCTCGGCGATGAGTGACTCAATAGCGGCACGTCCCCGTTCAGCGACGAAACGCACTACGTTGGGGTCACAGAGGCCGCCCCCGGCATTGAGTGTGTCTTCCACATGGGCGTCGACCGAGTCGTGCGGGTCGAGTACTGCCGCCACGCCGCCCTGAGCGTAGAGGGTGCAGCCATCCTCCATGCGTGCCTTGGATAGGACACTGACACGGGCGTTGTCAGCCAGGCGCAAGGCCAGGGTCAGGCCGGCAGCACCGCTGCCGATAATCAGAATATCGGTGTCGTGTCGGGAGGGCATGGAGGGTAAATGGCTTTTATCGAGTCGTTCCAATGGTATATTGTCGCCTGTTGGGGCAGGTTTGCCTCGCCAGAACCGGCTGATCCGGCGCTAAACTGGGAATATACGAAAAAGTTGATGTGTTGGCGAACCCTTATAGTGAAGTATTGTCATAGACCCGGGCGTTCGGTGGAGGCGTCTTCGATAACAAATCAAAGGGGACGGCCCTGATGGGCGAGCATAATGTCGATCAGGAGCTGGTACGGAGGGTTCAGCTCGGTGACAAGAAAGCCTTCGATGCTTTGGTACTTAAGTACCAGCAAAAAATCGTCAAACTCGTTACCCGTTACGTGCGGGATCAGGACGAGGCCCTCGACGTTACCCAGGAGACCTTTATCAAGGCCTACCGGGCGTTACCCAATTTCCGCGGCGAAAGTGCCTTCTATACCTGGCTCTATCGCATCGCTATCAATACAGCGAAGAATCACCTGGTGTCCCAGGGACGCCGTCCTCCCACCAGCGATATCGATGCCGACGAAGCGGTTCAGTACGAGCCGGGCGCACGCCTGCGTGACTACGACAATCCCGAGCAACTGGCCCATCGCGATCAGGTGGAACGGGTGATTTACGAAACCATCGATGGGCTGCCCGAAGATCTGCGCACCGCTATTGTCTTGCGCGAGATGGAGGGACTGAGTTATGAAGAGATTGCACAGGCCATGGAGTGTCCTATTGGTACGGTGCGATCCCGGATATTCCGCGCCAGGGAGGCTATCGAAAATAATTTGAAACCCTTGCTGGAACCTTAGCCATAAATACGGGTCGGAAACGGGCGAGAGTGGAGTAAAACTATGGCAGATGACAAAAAAGAGTGGATTTCGGCCCTGGCCGACGGTGAGCTGGCAAACGCTGAGCTTTCTCGGGCGCTGGATGCGTTGCGCAATGACCGGGCGTTGCAAAGCAGCTGGAGTCGCTACCATCTGATCAGCGATGCGCTACACGGCAACCTCGAATCGTATGTCGATATGCAGTTACACGATCGAATCAGCAAAGCTCTGGAAAGCGAACCGACGATTCTGGCGCCGCGGTCTTCACGTAAGCAGCGTCCGTGGCTGCGCCATGTGGCGGGGCTGGCGGTAGCGGCCTCGGTCAGCGGTGTGGCGGTTATCGGTTTCCAGCAGATGAACAGCGTCGATACCGGTGCCCCGGCACAGACCATGGCCGAGGTGGCCCCGCCGCAAAACTTCGTTCGTATGACACCTCAGCCGGTTAACGTCGCTGCGGAGAAAAATAACAGCGAAGAGTTACCTCCCTATCTGGCAGAGCAGCATGAGTACTCGGTCAGTTCCGGGGTGAACGGCATGGTGCCTTACGTGCGCATTGTCGGTCACCGTCAGGCAGCGGAGTAACGGCTATCCATGATCGAGGAGAATGCACAGGTCGTCTCGGTCGAGGGTGAGCATGCCTGGGTCGAGAGTGAGCGGCGCAGCAGCTGCAGTAGTTGTTCCGCCAAGGGCTGCGGTACCGGCGCGCTGAGCAAGGTGCTGGGTGCCAAGATGCAGCGGATGAAGGTGCGCAATCCGATCAATGCCGTCGCTGGTGATGCGGTGATTGTCGGTATCGATGAGAGCGTGCTGTTGAAAGGTTCCCTGTTTGTCTATGTCTTACCCCTGCTGCTGATGTTGAGCGGGGGGCTGTTTGGCGAAGCGATGGCGCCGCAATGGGGTAGTGATGGCGAGGCCATGAGCCTGTTGTTTGGTTTGCTAGGGCTGGGCGGTGGCCTGCTCTGGCTACGCTATTTCAATCGTCGAGCGGCAAGCGATCCGCGTTACACCGCGGTGATCCTGCGCAAATGTTCCCCGGATGTTTCGATCAGCAATATTTCATTCAATCCCTGATAGTAATAAATACCAGTACCACAGGTAGGCTATGAAACGTATCTCTCTTTCCCGTACGACACACTATTTTCTTTTCCTGCTCTTCTCCATGGCGCTGATGCTGCAAAATGCACAGGCGCGAGAATTGCCCGAATTTACCCGCCTGGTGGAGAAGTACAGTCCTGCTGTGGTGAATATCAGCACCAAGCAGAAAGTGCACAACACCATCGCCGGTATGCCGCCGGGCATGGAGATACCCGATTTCCCCAAAGGAACCCCCTGGGATGACCTGTTGCGCCGTTTCTTTGGCGACGGCGGTGAGGGTGGCCAGATGCCGCCTGAGCATGAGGCACGCTCGCTGGGTTCCGGTTTCATTATCGATAGCAAGGGTTACATCCTGACCAACAACCATGTGGTCGAGGGTGCCGATGAGATCATGGTGCGTCTGAGTGACCGCCGTGAATTGGTCGCGGAACTGATCGGCGCCGATAAGCGCAGTGATATCGCACTGTTGAAAGTGGATGCCAGTGACCTGCCGGTGGTCAAACTGGGTAACAGCAAGGATCTGAAAGTGGGCGAGTGGGTGATGGCTATCGGCTCACCCTTCGGTTTCGACCATTCTGTCTCTGTTGGTGTGATTAGCGCGCTTGGTCGTAGCCTGCCGAGTGAGAACTATGTGCCGTTTATCCAGACCGACGTGGCGATCAACCCGGGTAACTCTGGTGGCCCGCTGTTCAATCTGGATGGCGAAGTCGTGGGAATTAACTCCCAGATCTACAGCCGTACCGGCGGTTTCATGGGGCTCTCCTTTGCCATTCCGATGGATGTGGTAATGGACGTGGTCAGCCAGATTAAAGAGCAGGGATACGTTTCCCGTGGCTGGCTCGGCGTGTTGATTCAGGATGTTACCCGCGAACTGGCCGAATCCTTTGGCATGAAGCGTCCTCACGGTGCCCTGGTGGCGCAGGTGATGGACGATTCGCCTGCGGCAAAAGGGGGCATCGAAGTAGGCGATATCATCACCGAGTTTAACGGTGAAGAGGTCACCTATTCTTCGGACCTGCCACCTATTGTCGGTCGTACCCGGGTCGGCTCAGATGCCAAGGTCAAGGTCTTGCGTGACGGCAAGATGCGTAGTCTGGTGGTGCGCATCGGTGAACTGCCTGCAGAGGCCAAGGCACAGGAGGAGAGCCCGAAGAAACCGGTGCTCAAGACCGATCGCCTGGGGCTCCAGGTCAGCAGCCTGAGCGCCGCTCAGCGTAAGGAGCTGGAGGTCAGTTCCGGAGTGCTGGTCGAGCAGGTGGATGACGGCGCTGCCAGTGCCGCGGGTATTATGCGTGGCGACGTGATTGTGAAGATCGGCGGCAAGTCGATCGACAGTGCCAGCAAATATCAGAAAGTGATCAAGGATCTGAAGGCGGGTGATTCCGTTCCCGTGCTGGTGGAACGCCGCGGTAATCCGCTGTTCCTGGCACTACGAGTGCCGAAGGATTGAGGCACCAGCTACGTTTCTATTACCGGGCGGCCTGTTCCCTGTGCGAAGAGATGCAGCAGGAACTGCTCGCCGCCCGGGCTAACTTCCCGTTTGAACTGGAGACGCTGGATATCGATTCCAGTGAGGAGTTGGTACGGCGCTACGATCACAAGGTGCCGGTGTTGACCGACAGTGCCGATGAAGAGATTTGCCACTATTTTCTCGATCATGAGGCCTTGCGGGGCTATTTCGCAACGCATTGATCTACTGTAGAATTCCGCGCTTTATAATCATGTCTGCGGTATGGCCGTTACAGGCGGCATATCTGGCATAAATCCATCTGTTCAAGGCCCGGAAGAAACGCTACGTGACCGATCAGCAACATATTCGCAACTTCTCCATTATTGCCCATATCGACCACGGCAAATCGACTATCTCCGATCGCTTTATCCAGGTCTGTGGTGGCCTGTCTGAGCGGGAGATGGCCGCGCAGGTACTCGATTCCATGGATTTGGAGCGAGAGCGGGGGATTACTATCAAGGCGCAGAGCGTCTCCCTCAATTACACTGCGCGCAACGGCCAGACCTATCTACTCAACTTCATCGATACACCGGGGCATGTCGATTTCTCCTATGAAGTCTCCCGCTCACTGGCCGCCTGTGAAGGGGCGCTGTTGGTGGTAGATGCCTCTCAGGGGGTGGAGGCGCAGACGGTGGCCAACTGCTACACCGCCATCGAACAGGATCTGGAAGTCGTCCCGGTACTGAACAAGATCGATCTCCCTTCGGCCGAGCCGGAGCGGGTGATTAATGAAATCGAAGAGATAATCGGTATCGACGCCCACGATGCGGTGCGGGTTAGTGCCAAGACTGGTGTCGGCATCGAAGACCTGCTGGAACAACTGGTGGTACGCATCCCTGCCCCTGGCGGTAATCGTAGTGCGCCGTTGCAGGCCCTGATCATCGATTCATGGTTTGATAACTATCTCGGTGTTGTCTGTCTGGTGCGGGTGGTTAACGGCAGCATGAAGCCGAAACAGAAATTCACCGTGATGTCGACCGGACGTAGTCATCTGGTGGATCGAGTGGGAATTTTCTCCCCCAAAATGAAGGACACAGGTGAGCTGGCGGCCGGGGAGGTGGGATACCTCATTTCCGGAATCAAGGATATCGATGGTGCCCCGGTGGGTGACACCCTGACCCTGACCGATCAACCAGCGGATAAGCCCCTGCCCGGTTTCCAGCCTGCTCAGCCGAGGGTTTTCGCCGGTCTGTTCACCGTCAATACTGATGACTATGAAGATTTGCGCGAGGCCTTGGCAAAACTGCGCCTTAACGATGCCTCGCTATTCTACGAGCCGGAGACCTCTCAGGCGCTCGGTTTCGGTTTCCGTTGCGGTTTCCTCGGTATGCTGCATATGGAGATCATTCAGGAGCGACTGGAGCGTGAGTACGATCTGGATCTGATCACCACTGCGCCGACCGTAATCTATGAGGTGATTACCACCAAGGGGGAAACCCTGATGGTCGATAATCCTTCCAAATTGCCAGAGCGCAACGAAATCGAAGAGATTCGTGAGCCGATCATTCAGGCTAATATTCTGGTGCCGCAGGATTATGTCGGTAATGTGATCTCCCTCTGCATCGAAAAACGTGGCGTGCAGAAGAATATGCAGTATCTGGGCAAGCAGGTGGCCCTGACCTATGAGATTCCGCTGAGCGAGGTGGTTATCGATTTCTTCGACCGGCTCAAATCAGTCAGTCGCGGTTTTGCCTCGCTGGACTATCATTTTAAACGATTTGAGGCGGCGGACCTTGTACGTCTCGATATCATGATCAACGGTGAGATCGTCGATGCGTTGGCGATTATTACCCACCGCGATCAGTCCCAGTCTCGTGGCCGTGAACTGGCCGAGAAGATGAAAGAGCTGATCCCAAGACAGATGTTCGAAGTGGCGGTGCAGGCTGCCATTGGTAATCAGATCATCGCCCGTACCAACGTCAAAGCGTTGCGCAAAAACGTCACGGCCAAGTGTTATGGTGGAGACGTCAGCCGTAAACGTAAGCTGCTAGAGAAGCAGAAAGCTGGTAAGAAGCGGATGAAACAGGTAGGTTCTGTGGAGATCCCGCAGGAAGCATTCTTCGCCGTGTTACACGTAGGAAAGAAATAATGACTCTGGATTTTCCACTACTGTTGGTTTTGCTGACCTTTTTCACTGGCATTGTCTGGGCGCTGGATGTTTTCTATCTGGGACCGAGACGTCTGCAATCCCTGGCTTCCATGGATGCGGTTTCCGGCGGAGCCTCTGAAGAGATGCGTACCAAAGCGACCAATGAACCGTGGCTGGTGGAAATGTCGCGCACTTTCTTCCCCATTATTCTGTTGGTGCTGGTTGTCCGTTCCTTTATTGTTGAACCGTTCCGTATTCCCTCTGGTTCTATGATGCCGACGCTGCTGGTTGGTGATTTCATTCTGGTGAATAAATTTGCCTATGGCCTACGTCTGCCGGTACTCAACACCAAATTTCTGGATATCGACGAACCCAAGCGTGGCGAGGTATTTGTATTCCGCTACCCGGAAAACCCGCATGTCGATTACATTAAGCGGGTGATTGGTGTGCCGGGTGATCACATTGTCTATCACAACAAGCAGCTGACGATCAATGGACAAGCTGCGCCACAGGAGTATCTGGATACTTATGTGGGGATTGGTAGCGGCAGAAGCTCTACCGGGGCGCGCCGACTGGAGGAAGACCTGCTAGGTATCAAACATAACATTCTAGTTATGCCTGATCGTAATGTCTTCGGTGGTGATTTCGAGTACGTTGTGCCTGATGGGCAATACTTTGCCATGGGTGATAACCGCGATAACAGTCGTGATAGCCGAGCCTGGGGAACCGTCCCTGAGGCGAATCTGGTTGGAAAAGCCTTCATGATCTGGATGAACTGGGATTGGGATGCGGAAGGTTTTATCGACTGGAACAGACTGGGTGATTCCCTCAAGTAGGAGCATTTTATGCAAAATCGTAATCGGCGGCAGGCAGGTTTTACGCTATGGTCATTGGCTTTTCTTCTCTTGTTTATCGGTTTTCTCGCGTTCACTGTGCTAAAAATGTTTCCAGTGTATATGGAAGACTTTAATGTGAGTGGTGCATTGTCTGCTATGGAAAGTGAATCAAAAGAATATGTTGGCTCAATGAACGTGCATCAGTCGGTGTTGAAAAGACTGGCTGTAAATAATGTAACTCGTGTGACATCAGATGATGTTAGCGTTGTCCGTGATAGTGACAGGCAAACCTACGAGATTGAAGTTGATTATGACGTTATGATTCCTTACATGGGTAATGTATCCCTTTTGCTCAATTTCAACCATGTTGTGTCTGTTAGAGCAAGTGACTATCAATAACTCTAGACTATGCAATGCTCTGGGATACACTTTCGTAAACGAAAGTGTATTGAAACAGGCTCTCACACACAGAAGTGCTTCACGCGAAAATAATGAGCGTTTGGAGTTTCTTGGCGATTCGATTCTCAGTTTTGTCATTTCCACAGAACTCTACCGTCGTTTTGCGAATATCGATGAAGGAACGTTAAGCCGATTGCGCGCGTCACTAGTCAAAGGCGATACATTGGCCTCACTGGCTCGTGGATTGGATTTGGGTGATTATCTATCACTTGGTCCCGGGGAGTTAAAGAGCGGTGGCTTTCGTCGTGGCTCTATTCTTGCCGATGCGCTTGAAGCCATCATTGGTGCGATCTTTCTTGATTCCGATATCGATACAGTCAAACGGGTCATACTCTCAATGTATGCTGAACGGCTACAAAATGCCGACCCTTCCCGCGCACTCAAAGATCCCAAAACCCGGCTGCAGGAGTTTTTACAATCACGCAGTCTTGACCTCCCTGAATATGAGGTAACCAATGTGCAGGGTAAGGCTCATGAGCAGCGTTTTACGGTGCAATGCCTCGTTCCTACTCTGGACAAGGCGGTGGTGGCCGAGGGAAGTAGTCGACGCAAAGCAGAGCAGGCTGTTGCAAGTGAAGCGCTAAAAAGATTGGGTTGTGAATAAGATGGCATTCCGCAGTGGTTATGTAGCAATTGTTGGTCGCCCTAATGTCGGTAAATCTACCCTGATGAACCGCATTTTGGGACAAAAGATCAGTATCACCTCCAATAAACCGCAGACGACTCGCCATCGCATCCTGGGTATCAAGACAGAAGAGAATTATCAGACGGTCTATGTCGATACCCCCGGTCTCCACCTGAATGCCAAAAAGGCGATGAATCGCTACATGAATCGCGCCGCCAGTAGCAGTCTGGAAGATGTGGATCTGATCCTGTTTGTTATTGATGCACTGAAATGGACCGATGAAGATGAGAGTGTACTGAAGCGACTGCGTGATCAGTCTGTGCCGGTAGTATTGGTGGTCAATAAAATTGATTACCTGAAGGAAAAGGAACAACTTTTACCACTGCTGCAACAACTTGCAGAAAAGATGGCGTTCCATGCTGTTCTGCCACTCTCAGCACTCAAGGGTAATAATGTCGCCGAGCTTGAAAAAGAGGTAGTTCAAGCCCTGCCAGAGTCAGAGCCGATCTATCCTGAAGAGTACGTCACTGATCGTAGTGAACGTTTTCTTGCTGCCGAGATTATTCGTGAAAAACTGATGCGCAGTATGGGTAAGGAGTTGCCTTACTCGGTTGCGGTTGAGATCGAACAGTTCAAGGATGACAATGGCCTGTTACGCATCAATGCGCTTATCTGGGTGGAACGGGAGAGTCAGAAGCGTATTGTTATCGGTAAGGGTGGTGAGCAGCTAAAAAACGTTGGCAAACAGTCGCGTATCGATATGGAAAAGCTGTTTGATGCCAAGGTCTTTCTACAGTTGTGGGTGAAGGTCAAGGAGGGCTGGTCCGACAACGAGCGGATTTTGCAGTCACTCGGATACCGGGATGAGTAGTGAGCGGCGCGTTGCCCTGCAATCAGCCTATATCCTCCACCGCAAACCCTATCGCGACACCAGCCTGCTACTGGAAGTCTTTAGCCGTGAACACGGTCGTATTGGTCTCGTAGCACGCGGCGCCCAGGGCAAACGTTCATCGCTCAAGGCGCTATTGCAACCTTTCCAACCGTTGCTGCTGTCCTGGAGTGGTCGTGGTGAACTACAAACCCTGACTGGTGCTGAGATAAACGGTCTCATGCCCATGCTAGGCGGTGAAGCATTGCTGGGTGGGTTTTATCTGAATGAGATTCTGATGCGCCTATTGCATCGCCATGACCCCCATGCCGATCTCTATGACTGTTATCAGCAGACTCTGAACGGACTGGCAGGGGCGAGCGAACTCGATTGGCGCCTACGTCTGTTCGAGCGCGACCTGCTGCAGGAGCTGGGTTATGGCTTGCAATTGACCCACACTGCGACGGGTGAGCCGCTGGAGGCAAATCGTTACTATTGTTATAACCTGGAGCATGGTCCGTCGGCTGCTGCCGAGGGACAGACCGATTGTCTGCTAGTGCGGGGTGAGACTTTATTGGCGCTCGCCAGTGGAGATTCCGCCGGGGCAGCGTGCCGTAATGAGGCCAAGCGCCTGATGCGTGCGGTATTGCAGCCGTATCTGGGCAATCGACCACTGGCCAGTCGCGAACTATTTCGCGCACAAAATGGGCAGACTAAAAGCCGCAATTCCACAACCGATGAGGAGTGATGAGTGAGTAATCCGCAGTCGATTTTACTGGGCGTTAATATCGACCATGTCGCGACGCTGCGTCAGGCAAGGGGTACCCGTTACCCGGACCCGGTACAGGCGGCGCTTGAGGCGGAACAGGCCGGTGCGGACAGTATTACCTTGCATCTGCGGGAAGACCGTCGTCATATCCAGGAGCGGGATGTTCGTCTGCTGCGGGAACTTTTGCAGACTCGAATGAATCTGGAAATGGCAGTAACGGATGAAATGCTCGGTATGGCAGAAAAATATCGGCCACAGGATTGTTGCCTGGTACCTGAGAAGCGCGAGGAGTTGACCACCGAGGGTGGTCTGGATGTGGCCGGACAGAAATCGCGTATCCGCGATGCCTGCACCAGATTGGCCGATGCCGGGGTGCGGGTTTCGCTCTTTATCGATGCAGAGCCCGCGCAAATCGAAGCAGCGGCCGAGTGCGGCGCACCGGTGATTGAAATTCACACCGGCCATTATGCCGATGCAGATAATCAGGAGGTCGCCCAGGCTGAACTGGCCCGGATCACTGCCGGGGTTGCGCTAGGGGTGAAAGCTGGATTACAGGTTAATGCGGGGCATGGTCTGCACTACCACAACACCGCAGCCATCGCCGCGATTCCGGATATCCGTGAACTGAATATCGGTCATGCCATCATCTCCCATGCAGTGTTTAGCGGTTTGTCCGGTGCCGTTGCTGAGATGAAACAGATAATGAATGAAGCACGCCGTTACGGTGTGTAGCCTTTTTACTCCGCATGCCAGATGTTAGGGTATGCCTCTATTCGTTAAACGATTCAGGATGTAACAGATGTTGGAGTATGTCTTTTTTGATGAAGGTATTCGCGACAAGTTTGTCGAAGAGTTGCGAGCCAAGGGCGTTGACGTTACCACTTCAGATGATGCTGGATGTCTGGCCGAGGTGCCTGAGGACCTCGACGATAAACTGGCAGACGAAGTGGATTATCTCTATGAAAAGTTGTTGCAGGAAACGGCAGAACTGTTAGAAGAGAGCGAAGGCGTCTTTGAAAAGAACGTCATGGGTGTAATGGTGGCGCTGGAGGATGGCACACCCTGTACCATTCGACTCGATCCCGATCTGGTTGCCCGGTTGCTGAACTGTATCTCGATGGAAGAGCTACGCGATCTGGCCCAGGTCATCGCTGAAGGGGTGCAGAATCCCGACAATCGTCCACTCTGCCACACCTGAACCATGCAAAAGCAACAGATCACCATTATCGGTAGCGGTTTTGCTGCAGTCACTGCGGCACGAGAGCTGCGTAAACGTAACAACACGACCGACGTTACGGTTATCAGTCCGCAGGCCGAATTTATCTATCTGCCCAGTCTGATCTGGATTCCTTCCGGCTTGCGTAAACCCGAGCAGTTGCGTGCACCGCTCGATAGATTTTTCCGCCATATTCGAGTCGATCATTTTCAGGCCGAGGTCATCGGTCTGAAAGATGGGGGTCGTACAGTGATCACCGATAAGGGCGAGGTAAAGAACGATGCTCTGATCATCGCCTCCGGCGGTCGCTTTATCAAAAAACTGCCAGGGATTGAGCATGCAATCACACCCTGTGAAGGTATCCCTGCGGCAGTGGCGATTCGCGATCGGCTGGCGGAGATGGAGGGTGGCACCATCGCCATCGGTTTCGGCGGTAATCCGCAGGAGCCTTCAGCGATGCGCGGTGGCCCCATGTTTGAATTTCTTTTCGGTCTCGATACACAACTGCGACGTGAAAGCCGTCGCGACAAATTCAAACTGATCTTCTTCAATCCTGCACCGGAGCCGGGTAAGCGTCTTGGCGGTAAAGCGGTAAAAGGGCTGCTGGATACCATGCAGGCTCGTGGCATCGAAACCCATCTAGGTCATAAGATGGTTCGCTTCGAACAGGACAAGGTCGTGACCGAAGGCGGTGAGTTCGAGGCCGACCTGATTTTGTTTATGCAGGGTATGACCGGCAATGCCTGGTTCGATAACAGTGAATTGCCGCGTTCACCTGGCGGGATGGTCAGGGCGGATGAGTTTTGCCGAGTCGAAGGGATGGAGCAGGTCTATATCGCTGGCGATTCCGGCAGTTTCCCTGGTCCGGAGTGGATGCCCAAACAGGCACACATGGCCGCCCTGCAGGCGACCACTGCAGTGATCAATCTGCTGGCTGAACTGGATGGTAAAGAGGTTTGGAAACGTTTCCGTGTTGAGCTGATGTGTATCGTCGATAGCCTGGATAAAGGGATGTTGATAGCACGCACACCAAAGCACAGTATCATCCTGCCTGCCAATCGCTTCTGGCATTGGGCCAAACGTTTCTTCGAGTGGTGGTATCTACGCCAGTTTCGTTAATCTCTGATGTTGAATCTTTCCCCGTTTGTCACCGCGACCCAGCCTCGTATTCGCTTCGGCGAAGGAACACTGGCTGAATTACCGCAGTTACTGGAAACCTACGGCAAGCGAGTGCTGTTGTTGACCGGTGGCGGTTCTTTTGTTGCCAGCCGTTTCTGGGCTCCATTACAGGATGGATTACGTTACGCGGCAATTGAAGTTGTACATGAATCCATTCGTGGTGAACCGTCGCCACAGCGAGTAGATGAACTGGTCTCGGCCCATTTCGATAGCGGGATTGCTGCGGTGGTGGGTATCGGCGGCGGTAGCGTGCTTGATGCGGCCAAAGCGGTCGCGGGTCTGCTGCCGTTTGGTAATTCGGTTCTGGATCATCTGGAAGACGTTGGTCGAGGATTGCCCTATGAAGGTCCGGCACTACCATTTATTGCCGTACCGACCACCGCAGGAACGGGGAGTGAAGCGACTCGTAACGCGGTGCTGAGCGAACATGGGGCTGAGGGTTACAAAAAATCATTTCGTCATGATTCACTGGTCGCTCGGGTTGCCCTGATCGATCCGCTGTTACTGGAGAACTGTCCGCCGGAACTGATTGCCGCACAGGGAATGGATGCCTTCACTCAACTGCTCGAGTCTTATGTTTCACTGCGAGCCAATCCATTGACCGATGCGCTTGCCTGGAGCGGGCTGGAAGCGATGCAGCAGGGATTTATGGCCGCTTATCAAGGTGAAGCCGATGGCAGAGCTGCGATGGCCTACGCGGCGCTGATCTCGGGAATTACTCTGGCACAGGTGGGACTCGGTTCGGTCCACGGTCTGGCACAGCCGCTCGGTTCGCTGTTCCCGTTACCGCATGGGGTTGCCTGCGGCACGATGGTGGCTGAGGCAACCAGAACTAATCTTTCGGCGCTGCGTGAACGTATGCCTGAGAGTCCCGCGCTACAAAAATACGCCAGGGTAGGGCGGTTATTGAGTGGTCAGCATGAACTGGATGATGAAGCGGTACATGAGGTACTGATTGATGTTCTGGCCGCGTGGCGCGAAGCCATGAAGCTGCCGCGTCTTGGCGATTACGCCATCAGCGAAGTCGATATTCCACGTATCGTTGCCGGTTCACGTAACAACAGTATGAAGACCAATCCTGTTGAGTTGAGCGACGATGAGATCGCGGCACTGGTGCGTTCCAGGATTTAATCAAGATAGCGAACGTAGAAGTGTTGCCATTGGCAGCCACCGACCTGCTCCAGCAGTGCGATCAATTCGGGACTCGGCACCGCCTCACTCTCAAATATTCCCCAGATTTTGATGAAGTAACGCCCGAAACCGGCGCTCTTACGCCAGCGTAGCTGCGGCAGCGTCAGTTCTTTGCTGCATTCGGGGCAGTCGATGTGGTGGGTCTCTGGTTGTTGTTGCCACGCCTCAATGAGGGGCTGCCACACTTCGAAACGGTGACCACAGGCAGGGCAACGGGGAGTTTTGAGGTTATCGCCGCTGATGAACTGCGCTGTGGCAGATGGCCCCTGGAAGGCGATATGACTGAATCCCTCGCCAGCATTTTCGTGTTGTTCCGTGGCGATCACCGGCGAGCAGCCGAGAAAGGTGATGAGGGAGAGGAACTCTGGTCCGGGGCGATAGTGGGTTTCGCCATTGAAGTCGAATGGCTCGCCGATAAATCCTTCATCACGCAATGCACTTTTCAGTTTGGATGAATCATCGGGAAGGGCATCAAACTTTGCCGGGCAGAGGTATAGCAGGTTTTCTGTCATGGTGACTACTCAATTGATATAGCGGGATTATACCATCTGCACCGATTCACTCCGTATGACACACACGCATCCCTTTACTATTGTTGTAAAATGGGCGCTGTGACCACAAGGGTACCTAATTGGCATGAGCCAGGAAAAACCGTCTGAATTACAAACACTCGGCTGGCGCGAGTGGCTCTCCTTGCCCGATCTAGGTGTAGAAAACATTAAGGCCAAGGTCGATACCGGGGCAAGAACCTCAGCGTTGCACTCCTTCTCGCAGAAAACTTTTCACGAGCGCGGCGTGTTGATGGTGCGTTTTCGTCTACATCCGCTGCAGCGCCGCATTGATGTGATTAAGGAATGCACTGCAGAGGTGATCGACCAACGTACGGTCAGCGACTCGGGTGGTCACCGGGAAAAACGACTGGTAATCGCCACCACGGTACAGCTGGGTGAGCAATCCTGGCCGGTGGAAATGACCCTGACACGACGGGACAGCATGCGTTTTCGCATGCTGCTCGGCAGAACAGCGCTTGGTGGCCGTTATCTGGTCGACTCGGAGCGCTCTTATCTGGTGGGATATCCCCCATCTATCGTCACTGAATAATTTTTGAGGCATCAATGAAGATCGCAATTCTGTCACGGAACCCGAAACTCTATTCTACTCGCCGTCTGGTCGAGGCAGCGGAGGCGCGCGGCCATGAGGTGCGCGTGCTGGATACCCTGCGCTGCTATATGGACATTGCTACCGCCAAACCGGGAATTAGTTATCGTGGTGAGCGGCTCGACTATTTCGGTGCGGTGATCCCGCGTATCGGTGCCTCGATCACCTCCTATGGTCTGGCGGTATTGCGCCAGTTCGAGATGATGGGGACCTTTCCACTCAACGAATCGGTCGCGATTGGCCGTTCCCGAGACAAACTGCGTTCCCTGCAACTGTTGTCACGCAAGGGTATTGGCCTGCCGTTGACCAGTTTCGCTCACCATGTGGATAACACCCGCGATCTGATTAATCTGGTTGGTGGTGCACCGTTGGTGGTGAAGCTGCTGGAAGGGACACAGGGCAAGGGCGTAGTTTTGGCGGAGACCTTCAAGGCGGCCGAGAGCGTTATCGACGCCTTCCGCGAATTGCGGGCCAACTTTCTGGTGCAGGAGTTCATCAAGGAAGCCGGTGGCAGTGATGTGCGCTGTCTGGTTATCGGCGGCAAGGTGGTGGCGGCGATGGAGCGGCGAGCCAAGGATGGAGAATTTCGCTCCAACCTCCATCGCGGTGGTACCGCCGCGCTAACCCGTCTGACCTCCGCGGAACGGGCCACCGCGGTTAAGGCGGCGCAGACCATGGGGCTCAATGTGGCGGGGGTTGACCTGTTACGTTCCGCTCACGGGCCGTTGGTGATGGAGGTGAACTCCTCACCGGGTCTGGAAGGTATCGAAAATGCTACCGAAAAGGATGTTGCCGGGATGATCATCGGTTATATCGAGGAAAACGCCAAACCGAACCGTACCCGCACCAAAGGTAAGGGCTAAGACGGCATACAACTTTCATTAACGACCTTTCCACGGCGCGGCTAAGCGCCTATCCTCAGTAGGGGCATGGTGGCAATTGTGAACTAAACAGCAGTTTATGCCGCCACCACTAAGGTAAGCTCGAATCAGAAAATGATAATCAATGGGTGCTTCCTGCGTCGGAACGCGCTCCAAGGAGGTCGTTAATGGCTGATTCTCTTCAAATTATTCCAGGGCAGCCGATTTTGTCGGCGATTGTGCTGGCACTGCTTCTGGTGGCGATGCTCTATTTTGCACGCCGTCCCGCCCATAGCCTGATTCTTTCTCTGACTCGTGCGATAAACAGTGGCCTGCGGGTCGCCTCCCGTGCGGTGCTGCAGACCGAGAAGCGGCTGATTGTGCGTAATCGTGAGGTATTGCTGGCCCACGGTCGTGAGGCCACCGAGCACATCATTGAGCGGGAATTCGAGCGAGTCGACGCGACCCTGCGTCGCGACATGGCCGAATATCCGGCTCTGCAACGCAAGCTGACCGAGTCGCTGACCAAGATCGAGGAAGATTATCAGGAGAGCACCAACGTGCCGCCGTCGCCGCCGGGCTGGACCCAGGCGATCGCTGCCGTGGCCGCCATTCCCTCATCAAATGATCCTATGGTGGTTGAGATCCTGCGTGGCATTCGCGATGCCCTGGTCAAGGCGCATGACAATGCCATTCATGAGTATCGTGAGCAGTCCCATGAGCGCCACAAGTTGCTCAAGGTGATGTTGCCTTACTGGCGTAAAGTACAGTCGGCGCTGGATCAGATGGACAAGCGGGTGACCCGTTTGCTGGATCGTTCTCGTACCATAGATCGCCATATCAATACCTATGAGGAGATCCTCAAGGGAACCGACAAGGCTCAGCGTACCCTGTCATCCTCCTCGTTGACCCAGTTCTTCATCGCCGGTTTCGTGCTGGCGGTGGCTATCGGCGGTGCGGTGATCAACTTTAATCTAATCGCCCGTCCTATGCAGGAGATGGTGGGTGGCAGCAGCTACATCATGGGCTTCCGCACCGCCAACATTGCCGCCATGGTAATCATCCTGGTGGAGGTGGCAATGGGCCTGTTCCTGATGGAGTCGCTGCGTATTACCCGCTTGTTCCCTACCATCGGCGCACTGGATGACAAGATCCGCACGCGAATGATCTACGCCAGCTTCATCTTCCTGTTCCTGCTGGCGAGCATCGAGGCCGGTCTGGCCTATATGCGTGAGTTGCTCTCTCAGGACGATGCGGCACTGGTCGCCGGATTGTTGAATAACACCGATTTGGTCTATTCCAACGATGGGCGCTGGATCACCACGGCGGCACAGATGGGGATGGGCTTCATTCTGCCGTTTGCGCTGACGTTCGTTGCTATTCCTCTAGAATCATTCATTGAGTCATCCCGCACCGTACTGGGCACCCTTGCGGTTGCCGCGCTGCGTGGTCTGGCGATGCTGTTGCGTTTCCTGGGAACGGTAATTAACTACTCCGGTAATGCACTAACCAGTTTCTATGACCTGGTTATCTTTGCACCACTCTGGATTGAGAGTGTGGTGCGAAAAGATTCCGGCGTTAGTGGCGCCAGCAATATACGAAAACAGAAGTTTCGCGGTAAGAAAGACTCCAACCGGGCTGGTGTGGATCTTGGAAGTTCAATGACGGGGACTGGCTCATGAGAATAAAACGTATCGCAAAGATACTGGGTCTTTCACTGCTACTTACCCTTACGGGATGCAGTGAAGAGGGAATGCACAACCGTGGTGTCTATATGTTGATGGATACCTCTGGCACCTACACACAGGAGCTGGAGAAGGCGCAACACATCATCAACTATATTCTTGCCAAATTGCAGTCTAACGACTCCTTTGCTGTGGCGCGGGTTGATACCGGTAGTTTCAGTGAGAAGGATATCATCGCCAAGATCACCTTCGACTCTCGTCCCAGTAACGCCAACCAGCAGAAGCTGGCGTTTCGCGACACCATCAATCAGTTCGTCAAGACGGTGAAGTCGAGTTCCTATACCGATATCACCGGCGGCATTCTGCAGGCAACTGAATATCTCAATGAAAAGGGTACCTCGAAGAAAACGATTTTGATCTTTTCCGACCTAAAGGAAGAGTTGAAGAAAGGTTTTATTCGCGATATCCCGCTGCAGCTGAACGGTTTTGAAGTGGTGGCACTGAATGTGACCAAGCTGCGTAGCGACAACGTTGACCCTCGCGAGTACATGGATCGCCTTGAAGAGTGGAAACGGAAGGTTGAAGACGGCGGTGGTACCTGGCGCGTGATTAACGACCTGGAACGACTGGACAATATGTTTAACGACTAAGTCTATCTGTCTCAGAAAAAACGGCGCCATCGGCGCCGTTTTTTGTTTAGTCGTGTAACCAACTCTGTCGCAGCTGTTTAATCACTTCGCTACCTTCTTCATCCAGCAGCAGATAACAGGTGTCGAGGGGGGCGACCTGCAGCGGGAGCTCAAAGTGCATCAGTTCGTCTCGGCGAAAGGCGTGAACCTCGACATGTGTTTTATCACGCGGAAGGTTGAGCAGTTTCTCGATGTTGTCGTTGCGAGTGCGCAGGCCATCGACGGCAACGATGATATCGCCGGCGGAGAGACCTGCCTGCTGTGCTGCGCTATCGTCAAACACACTGAGTAGCTTGGCTCCATGCGAACCGCCGCCTACCCGTGCACCCAATACAAAGAGTTCGTTGTCACCGTTCTGGGCCGGCTTTCCCCCCTTGTCACCGTTGCCGCTGGCCTGACGTAGCTTTAGTTCGACGCCAAAGTTTGCCAGTAATGCCTCTAACGGAAGGTCGTCGGTGCCATAGAGGGCATTTTCCAATAGCGGAGCGATTTCCTCTCCGGCTATCTCCCGGATCAGCGTTTCCATCTGTTGTTGGGAAATGCCGACATGAGGTTTGCCATAGTCTCGCCAGAGGACGCGCATAACATCGTCCAGCGAGCGCTCGCCATTGCTATTAGTTCGAATACTCAGGTCCAGCGCCAGGGCGATCAGGCTGCCCTTGGCATAGTAGCTAACGATAGCGTTGGGCGAGTTCTCATCCTGTTTGTAGAACTTGCTCCAGGCATCGAAGCTGGAGTCGGTTACAGACTGTTTGAGGCGCCCACTACCGCGGATAACACGGGTGATGGTCTGCCCCAACAGTTCCAGGTAGCTCTCTTCGTCGATCAGGCCGCAACGCAGCAGAGTCAGATCATCGTAGTAGGAGGTGAAACCCTCGAAGGCCCAGAGTAGCGGGGTGTAGCTCTCCTGACTCAGATCGTAGGGGAGAAAAACATCAGGTTTAATCCGTTTGATGTTCCAGCTATGAAAATATTCGTGGCTGCAAAGGCCGAGGAAGTTGCGGTAGTTTTCGCTAACGTTTTCCTCGCCCTTGTGCGGCAGATCGTCGCGGCTGCAGAGCAGGCTGGTAGAACTGCGATGCTCCAGGCCACCATAGCCGCTGCCGACCACCATGGTTTGGAACAGGTAGCGATCGAAAGGTGCCTCAGTGAAGAGATCGATCTCGCTCTCGCAGATACGTTTCAGATCAGCGGCCAGTCGCTCGGTATCGGCATAGTGGTGCCCGGTCAGGACCATGGCGTGGGGGATGCCACGGGCTTCGAATTCGAGCAGGGTAAAGTTACCCATTTCAACCGGGTGGTCGATCAACTCGTCGTAATCGGCAGCATGGAAGCGACCGAAGGCGTAGTCCTCGTTGTCCGAGGGCAGGGTGGTGGCGATGCGCCAGGATTGGTACTGTTCACCATGTGGGGCTTCGATATCGACGCTACAGGGTTGCTCATCCTGCCCATCCACCCGCAGAAAGACACTGCTGCCGTTGAAGTAGCCGTGGGTGGTATCGAGATGGGCGGTGCGGACCGAGAGGTCCCAAGCATAGACAGTGTAATCAAGGAGCAGTGTGCCGCTGCAAGGTGCTGCACGCCAGTTCTGTTTGTCCAGTTTTTCCAGTGTTACCGGATTGCCATCGCAGTTTGCCTCAATGGTGACGATGTTTTTGGCAAAGTCACGGATCATGTAGCTCCCCGGTATCCAGGCAGGCATGGACAGCACCTGTCCCTTGGGATCGGGGGCAGTGACCGTCAGGGTGATCTGGAAAAGATGGGCTTCGGGATGTACGGGGCGAATGCGGTAGTGAACGTTACTGGTGTTACCCATGGAGTGCGATGTACCTGTGTTATGGATTAATGACTTCGACCTTTATACGAACGTTTCGGGTCAGTTGGCCTCGGTCACGAGTTGTATAGATAGTACCTGTTCCCTGATGATTTTGCTTCTCTGCCACACCGCCCAGCTCGATCCATTCGCCGGGTTTGCCGCGAACGCTGGTGACAATCTCCTGCTGTTCGATGACGCCACCACCCTGTGGTGAGGGGCGGGCATGGAATGGGCGGATATCGAGGCGGACGAGTTCACCGACCAGCGTTGGCCGCACCTCAAAACCGCTCTCCACATTACGGTATTCGACTCCCTGGCTGACGCTGGAGCCGTACGGGCCCTGCTGAATCGTTTGTACGACCTGTGGTATCGCCTGGCCGGAATGGATAGTGGCCCAGTGTCCTTCCAGTACCTGGATTTGCTGGTTGCCGTTTTCATCATTATTTCGCTGAGTACTGTAAATTTTGGCCTCAGGTTGTTTCACACTACCACTGAGCTCGGCACCACTTTTATCTCGCTGTTCATCGAGGTCCTGTTGCACGGTAATGCGTAACATATGTGGCGCCGTGTCCAGTTTGCGAATGAGCTGGTCAATCTGGTCGAGATTTTCACTGCTGCTGCGCACGAACAGATTGTAGCCGCTACCACTGATGGCGGAATCGTTTTCCAGAATCGGCTTGATAATGGGGATCATTTCTGAGGCACTGCGGTGCTGGAGTTCCCAGCTCCTGAGTTCCGAGGCGGTAACGAGTGTACTGCCGAGCAATAACAGGCTGAGTACGAAGAATCTCATAGTTGCAGGCGGCGTAGTTTTGGATCGGGTTCGGACTGCTCCCACATTTCGATAAACAGTTCGCGCATCCCTTTCACAAGACGGCGATCGCGGAAGCAGGCTTCGGCGTCGAAGCGCAGAGCTTCCTTACGCCGGATGTAAGCGACCCCATCGACGATCATAAACGGTTCAACAATGTCCTGATGTTCGTCGCTGGGGGTACGTATGAGGATGCTGCTGCTCAGGCGCTGGGCCAGCGGGAGCATACGGTGTCCGTACTTGAGTGCCTTATCTGAAGTACGCAAAATAAAACGAGCCTGGGAATTGCGATTACGGCGGGCAAATCTGGAGAGGGCTTCGACAAAATCTGGATGACCGTAAATAGGAGGATCCAGGTCATAGCTCATAACAAATATCTCACGTCGCGCCTGGCTTACCATGTCCAACACAACACACAGGTTGTGCTCGGCGGTTTCAAGGCTGTAAAGGGTATCACTGTGGCCCAGCACATTATCGTAGTTATAGTCGCAGGTGGTATTCATGAGGAATTACCTTTGCGTTGTGGTGCGCTGCTTCAAGTATAGGTTTTGCGCACCATGTGGCGATGGAGTATCCCTGCGTCCAAAAAGGTTTTTCCTTCCGCTTGAAAACCGAATTTCTCATAGAAACTTATAGCGTCTACCTGGGCATCGAGAAAGATATTTTTTAAATGACGGTTTGCTGCTTCAACCAACATCTGTTCCATCAGTGCGGTTCCTATACCTTGTTCGCGCCAGGAGGCGAGAACCGCCACCCGGCCGATATGACCATCCGCCAACATTCTTGCAGTCGCAATAGGTTTCCCGCGGTTGTCTTCTGCCAGCAGATGAAAGGCTGTTTCATCCTCACCATCCCATTCTAGTTCTGTGGGGACATTTTGCTCTTCGATAAAGACCTGCTGGCGAATTTGGCGCAATGCCTGTTCATCCTGCTGCCAGGTGGCGGGGCGGATGGTGTAGGTGAGGTGTGGCATTAGTCGGGGAAATAGAGGGCGCCCAGGTTGTAGAGCTCCCTCAGCAGTTCGACAAATGCGCTATTTGCCAGATGGGGTTTAAGCTCATCCAGCGTGTAGACCCGCTGACCGCAGAGCAGGGGGGCTGCGAAGGCGAGGTCGGCGTCGAGCTCATATTCCTCACCGGCCACATAGAGCCGAGCAGGCTCGCTGTCGATGTAGGCTAAGCGGGCATATTCGCTACGCCACAGTTCGCCGTGTTGCTGTAGGGCGGTGAGCAGTTCCTGGGCAGAGAGCTCCAGCTCCGGTTCTGGCAGGTAGTGGCCTGGGCGGATGTCGGTGGTGAAGCTGCCGAACCAGCGGTCGATGCCTTCGTCGTCCAGCGGCAGGGAGCGGATGATGGCGCGAATCTTCTCCCGCGCCTGCTGGGTAAGCAGACCGGGGTTGGCCTGTGCCTGAAGGTCGGGATCTTCGTAGAAGGCTTCCGGGTCCATCTGCGCCAGGGCATCGGCCAGATAACCACTCAGCAGTTCCAGTTTGGCCGGGGCACGAAAGCCGACTGAGATGGTGAGGCAGTCGCCGAGGGCCACGCCGTGGTGGACCACGCCGGGTGGCAGGTAGAGCAGGTCACCCTCTTCGAGGATGTACTCCTCTGTCGGCTGGAAATCTTTGAGGATGCGCAGCGGCAGGCCGGGGAGTAGCTGTTCCGGTCCGGCATCCTGATAGCTGAGCTGCCAGCGACGCCGACCCGGTCCCTGGATCAGGAACACATCATAGTTGTCGGCGTGGGGGCCGACGGTACCCTGGTCCGGGGCGTAACTAACCATCACATCATCCAGGCGCCAGTTGGGGAGGAAGTTGAAGCGCTCCTGCAACTGAGCGAACTCGGGGACGTGTTTGTTGATCTCCTGTACCAGCACGGTCCAGTGGGAGTCGGGCAGCGCAAGGAAGTCCTCCTCGCTGAATGGCCCATGGCGCACCTGCCAGGGCGTCTCGCCGTGTTCCTGAATGAGACGCGACTCGACCTCCTCCTCGCAGGCCAGCCCGGCCAGCTCCTCGGCGGCTATTGGGCAGCTGAAGCCGGGCAGGGCGTTGCGCAGGCAGAGCGGTTTCTTCTGCCAGTAGTCGCGCAGAAATTCTTCGCTGGTGATGCCGTTGAGCGGGGAGGGCAAAGTCAGATTTTCTTCGCCTGGGCCACGGCGTTGCCGATGTAGTTGGCCGGGGTCCACTTCTTCATCTCGGCCTTCACCTCGTCGGGTAGCTCCAGAGTGTCGATGAACTCGGCCATGCCGGCGGCATCGACTCGCTTACCGCGGGTGAGGGCCTTGAGCTTCTCGTAGGGCTTTTCGATGCCGTAGCGGCGCATCACCGTCTGGATCGGTTCGGCCAGCACTTCCCAGTTGCCATCCAGGTCTTCCAGCAGCTTGGCGGCGTTGACCTCCAGCTTGCTGATGCCGCGCATGGTGGAGGAGTAGGCGATCAGCGAATAGCCGACGCCGACACCGAGGTTGCGTAGCACGGTGGAGTCAGTCAGGTCGCGCTGCCAGCGGGAGATGGGCAGCTTGGCTGCCAGGTGGTCAAAGACCGCGTTGGCCAGACCCAGGTTGCCCTCGGAGTTTTCGAAATCGATGGGATTGACCTTGTGCGGCATGGTGGAGGAGCCGACCTCGCCTTCAATGGTCTTCTGTTTGAAGTAGTTGTTGGAGATGTAGGCCCAGATATCCCGGTCGAAGTCGATGAGGATGGTGTTGAAGCGAGCCACGCAGTCGAAGAATTCGGCCACGTAGTCATGGGGTTCGATCTGGGTGGTGTAGGAATTCCACTCCAGTCCCAGGCCGGTGACGAACTGCTCGGCATTTGCCTGCCAGTCCAGTTCAGGGTAGGCAGAGAGGTGGGCGTTGTAGTTGCCCACGGCGCCGTTGATCTTGCCCAGCATCGACACCGCGGTGAGCTGCTCGCGCTGGCGTTTCAGGCGGTAGGCGACGTTGGCCATCTCCTTGCCCAGGGTGGTGGGGGAGGCGGGCTGGCCGTGGGTGCGGGAGAGCATCGGCACCTCGGCGTGTTCGCGGCCCAGTCCGGCGATGGCGTCGATGAGCTGGTCCATGGCGGGCAGGACCACCTGAGTGCGCGCCTCACGCAGCATCAGGGCGTAGGCCAGGTTGTTGATGTCCTCGGAGGTGCAGGCGAAGTGGATGAATTCGCTGACCGCTTCCAGTTCCTGGTTGCCCTGGATCTTCTCCTTAAGGAAATACTCCACCGCCTTGACGTCGTGGTTGGTGGTCTTCTCGATGTTCTTGACCCGCTTGGCGTCTTCCAGGCTGAATTTGGCGATGATGTTGTCGAGCAGATTGGAGGCGTGTTCGCTGAAGGCGGGAACCTCGGCGATACCGGCAGTTTGCGCCAGCATCTGCAGCCAGCGCACCTCGACCAGTACCCGATGGCGGATCAGGCCATATTCGCTGAAAATGGGGCGAAGTTCGTCGGTTTTGCTGCCATAGCGGCCGTCAATGGGGGAAACGGCGGTTAAAGCGTTGAGTTCCATGCCTGCTCCGGTGTGTTGCTGGGTGTTATCGAAAAAAGTGCGGCATATGATACACCACTTTACCGCTGGTATCGTTACTGAGGGGCGCCTTGGGCATCGGTGGGCCGGATGTTAGAATCAGCGGCCTTGCAGATAAATTAATGACAAGAAACAGGACATAGATGAAAACAATACTAATTACAGGCGGCGCCGGGTTTATCGGTTCTGAGGTGGTGCGTCAGTACCTCACTGAAACCGATGTTACCGTGGTCAATGTCGATAAGCTTACCTATGCGGGGAATCTGGAGTCGCTGCAATCTGTAGCTGGCAATCCCCGCTACCAATTTGAGCAGGTCGACATCTGTGATGTTGGTGAAGTTAAGCGTCTGTTCGACCAGTACCAGCCCGATGCGATCATGCATCTGGCTGCTGAGTCCCATGTGGATCGCTCCATCGATGGTCCGGCTGAGTTTATCCATACCAATATTATCGGTACCTATACCCTGCTTGAAGCGGCGCGATACTACTGGAACGGGCTGGATGCTGATGCCAAAGAGGCTTTTCGTTTCCACCATATCTCCACCGACGAGGTCTACGGTAGTTTGGGTGAAGACGGGATGTTTACTGAAGAGACCGCCTACGCACCCAATTCTCCTTACTCGGCAAGCAAGGCTTCCTCCGATCATCTGGTACGTGCCTGGTTCCATACCTATAACATGCCGGTAGTTACTACCAATTGTTCGAATAACTATGGCCACTACCAGTTCCCGGAAAAACTGATCCCGTTGGTTACCCTGAATGCGTTGGATGGTAAATCGCTACCGATCTATGGCAAAGGAGAGCAGGTTCGAGACTGGTTGCATGTGGCAGATCATGCTAGTGCTCTGCGCCTGGTACTGGAAAAGGGGGTTCCCGGTGAGGTCTACAACATCGGCGGGCATAACGAGAAACAGAATATCGAAGTGGTCAGGACAATTTGCGCCATTCTAGATGAGCTTGCGCCAAATCATCCAAACGGCATTTCTAACTATGCAGAACTAATCACCTATGTCACCGACCGACCAGGACACGATCAGCGTTACGCCATTGATGCAGGCAAGATCGAACGTGAGTTGGGTTGGGTCCCCGCTGAAACTTTCGAGAGTGGGATTCGAAAGACGGTGGAGTGGTATCTGGCCAATCGTACCTGGTGCGATCATGTTAAAGATGGCAGCTATCAGGGGGAACGCCTTGGTGTGATGGGGGGGCAGGCATGAAAGGCATCATTCTCGCTGGCGGCTCCGGCACGCGCCTCTATCCCGTGACCCATGCGGTTTCCAAGCAACTGCTGCCGATTTACGACAAACCGATGGTTTACTACCCGCTTTCGGTACTGATGTTGGCGAATATTCGTGACATTCTTTTGATCTCTACCCCACAGGATACGCCGCGCTTTGAGCAACTGCTTGGTGATGGTTCGCAGTGGGGGATCAACATTCAGTATGCGGTGCAGCCTTCCCCCGATGGTCTCGCACAAGCATTTATCATCGGCAAGGAATTTATCGGTGATGACAGTTGTGCGCTGGTACTGGGTGACAATATTTTTTACGGACACAACCTGGCGGAATCTCTGGTGCGTGCGTCGAAACGGGAAAGTGGAGCAACCGTGTTCGCCTACCCTGTTACCGACCCTGAACGCTACGGTGTGGTTGAGTTCGATGAGCAGGGAAATGCTATTTCACTTGAGGAGAAGCCGGCCAAGCCAAAATCACGCTATGCAGTCACTGGGCTCTATTTCTACGACAACAAAGTCGTCGAATATGCGGAGCAGATCAAACCCTCCGCTCGTGGTGAGTTGGAGATCACCGACATCAATGCCCTTTATCTTGCAAATGAGACATTAAATGTGGAGAACATGGGGCGAGGGACTGCCTGGCTCGACACCGGTACCCACGAATCACTGCTTGAAGCTGCTACCTTTATTGAAACCATCGAAAAGCGGCAAGGGTTAAAAATCGCCTGCCCGGAAGAGATCGCCTACCGCAAAGGTTTTATTACTCGTCAGCATCTGGAGGCGTTGATCGAGCCGCTGAAGAAAAACAGCTATGGTCAGTATCTGCAACGCATGATTGATGAGCGAGTTTTCGAATGAAGGTGATCGAGACAGCGATTCCTGAGGTGAAGATCATCGAACCAAAGGTGTTCGGTGACGAGCGGGGCTTCTTCTTTGAGAGCTATAACCAGCGTGCTTTCAATGAGGCGGTTGGGTGCGAGGTTAACTTTGTTCAGGACAACCACTCCCGTTCGCAAAAGGGTGTGTTGCGTGGTTTGCACTACCAGATTCAGCAGGCACAGGGCAAATTGGTACGTTGCACCCAAGGCGAAGTATTCGATGTGGCTGTCGATTTACGTCAGAGCTCAGCGACCTTTGGTCAGTGGGTTGGGGTAGTGTTGAGTGGGGAGAATAAACGCCAGATGTGGATGCCGGAAGGTTTCGCCCATGGTTTCGTAGTGCTGAGCGATGTTGCTGAATTTCTCTACAAAACTACAGACTTCTATGCGCCGGAACACGAGCAGGCCATCATCTGGAGCGATCCGCAATTGGCTATTGACTGGTCCCTAAAGCAAACGCCCAGCCTTTCGCAGAAAGATGCCGCGGCGGTTAGTTTCGCCGACGCAGTGCTGTTCCCTTAAGGTGTAATTATGCGTGTATTGATCACCGGTGCAAGGGGGCAGTTGGGACAGGAGTTACTTAATGAGGCACCTGTTAGTGTTGAAATCTCTGCACTTGATCGTGATGGCCTCGATATTAGTGATAATCTTGCAGTAAACGAACTATTGTCGGAGCTTAAACCGGATGTGGTGATCAATGCGGCTGCCTACACTGCGGTTGATAAGGCGGAGCAGGAGCAAACCCTCGCTTATGCAATTAATGCCGATGGCCCGCGCAACCTTGCCGCGGCATGCAGCGAACTTGGCACACGCTTTATCCATGTCTCCACCGATTTTGTTTTCGATGGTAATTGCTCCACACCTTATCTACCCGAAGATGAGGCCAAACCGCTGGGTGTCTATGGCGCCAGTAAACTGGAAGGTGAACGCAATGTTGTTGCGCAATACCCCGACGGTTCACTGATTGTTCGCGTTGGCTGGCTCTATTCCCGTTTAGGCCAGAACTTTGTCAAAACCATGTTGCGATTGATGGGTGAGCGCGAAGAGCTGGGGGTGGTGAGCGACCAGATTGGAACACCTACCCATGCGGCAGGACTGGCGACGGCACTATGGCAGTTTGCCGGTGAGTCGTTTACCACGGGAATCTATCACTGGAGCGATGCCGGGGTGGCCAGTTGGTACGATTTTGCGGTGGCGATTATGGAGGACGGGGTTGCCGCCGGGAAACTGGAAAAAGCCATTTCAATTAAACCAATACGTACTGTTGACTATCCCACACCGGCACAGCGTCCCTGTTACAGCGTGCTTGATAAAACCGCTACCTGGACGCATCTTGGTGTGAAACCCTTGCATTGGCGTGTAGCCTTGCGTCAAATGTTGCAACAGCTGTAACCCCCAGGAACCCGTATCATGATCGAAGAATATCGCCAACACGTCACCGAACGCGCTGCTGAAGGTTTGCCGCCGTTACCGCTGAATGCGGAGCAAACCTCTCAACTGGTTGAACTGCTCAAGCAGCCACCCGCGGGTGAGGGCGATTTCCTGCTGGACTTGTTAACTCATCGAGTACCGCCGGGTGTGGATGAGGCGGCCTATGTGAAAGCAGCGTTTCTTGCGGATATCGCAAAGGGGCAGCTTAATACTCCGTTGATTAATAAACGCCATGCCACCGGACTCCTGGGTACTATGCTAGGTGGGTATAACATCGCTTCCTTGATCGATCTGTTAGACGATGACGAGCTCGCGCCGATCGCCGCACGGGCGTTGTCGAAGACCCTCCTTGTATTCGATGCTTATCATGATGTAATTCACAAGGCCAAAACCAATAACTGGGCCAAAGAAGTGGTTGATGCCTGGGCCAAGGGGGACTGGTTCAGCGCACGGGAGCCACTGGCTGAGCGTATTACCCTGACCGTATTCAAGGTCGACGGCGAAACCAACACCGATGATCTCTCTCCTGCCTCCGAGGCGTGGAGTCGCCCCGATATCCCGCTGCACGCCAAGGCGATGCTGGTAAGCAAAATGCCCGAGGCGATGGCGCGGATTGCCGAATTGAAAGAGAAGGGGAATCCTCTGACCTTTGTTGGTGATGTGGTCGGTACCGGTTCCTCACGGAAGTCGGCGATCAACTCTGTACTTTGGCATATGGGTAACGAGATTCCCTATGTGCCTAACAAGCACCAGGGCGGTGTGATCCTGGGCGGCAAGATCGCGCCGATCTTCTTCAATACCGCCGAGGATTCAGGCGCACTACCCATCGAGTGTGACGTTTCGAAACTAAAGATGGGGGATGTGATCACCTTATTGCCTTATGAGGGTAAAATCCTCGATGAGGCGGGTGTTGTGGTGAGTGAGTTCCAGCTCAAGCCGTCCACCATCTTTGACGAGGTGCGTGCCGGCGGACGTATCCCGCTAATTATCGGCCGGTCCCTTACCGATAAAACCCGTGAAGCGCTTGGCCTGGAATCTTCAACGCTCTTTTCTCGCCCCGTAAACCCCGCCGACAGCGGCAAGGGCTTCACCCTGGCACAGAAAATGGTCGGGCGTGCCTGCTGTGTAGAGGGGATTCGCCCAGGGACATATTGCGAACCACGGATGACCAGTGTCGGTTCCCAGGACACGACTGGCGCTATGACCCGCGATGAACTCAAGGAACTGGCCTGTCTAGGATTCTCTGCCGATCTGGTGATGCAATCATTCTGTCACACTGCCGCCTATCCCAAGCCGGTGGATATCAAACTGCAGCATGAATTGCCTGCATTCTTTATCAATCGCGGCGGAGTCAGCTTGCGCCCCGGTGACGGGGTGATTCACTCCTGGCTCAACCGCATGTTGCTGCCCGACACCGTTGGCACCGGTGGAGACTCCCATACCCGTTTCCCTATCGGTATCAGCTTTCCGGCTGGTTCCGGGCTGGTGGCCTTTGCCGCCGCGCTTGGGGTGATGCCGCTGGATATGCCAGAGTCGGTACTGGTGCGCTTCAAAGGGGAGATGCAGCCGGGGATCACCCTGCGCGATCTGGTCAATGCCATTCCCTATGCAGCGATCCAGCAGGGATTGCTGACGGTGGAGAAGCAGGGTAAGAAGAACATCTTCTCCGGACGGATTTTGGAGATCGAGGGGTTGCCGGATCTCAAAGTAGAGCAGGCCTTCGAGCTATCTGATGCCTCGGCCGAGCGTTCCGCCGCCGCCTGTACCGTACGTCTCAATCCCGAACCGATCGCCGAATACCTGCGCAGCAACATCACCCTGCTCAAGTGGATGATCGCCAATGGCTATGAGGACAAGCGTACCCTGTCACGACGCATTGAGGCGATGGAGCAGTGGCTGGCTGCCCCGCAACTGCTGGAGCCGGATGCCGATGCTGACTATGCGGCAATACTCGAGATCGACCTGAATGAGATCAAGGAACCGATTGTGGCGTGCCCAAATGACCCCGATGACGTGAAACTGCTCTCCGAAGTGGCCGGGCAGACCATAGACGAGGTATTTATCGGTTCCTGTATGACCAACATCGGTCACTACCGTGCTGCCGGCAAGGTACTGGAAGCGGCTGGCACTGCCGTGCCAACCAAGCTCTGGATCGCCCCGCCAACCCGTATGGACGAACACCAACTCACCGAAGAGGGCTACTACAGCATCTTTGGCAGGGCAGGGGCGCGCACCGAAATGCCGGGCTGTTCCCTCTGTATGGGTAACCAGGCACGGGTCGCCGATGGTGCGATGGTATTCTCCACCTCCACCCGCAACTTTCCCAACCGCCTTGGCAAGGATGCCCAAGTCTATCTCGGTTCCGCAGAACTGGCGGCAGTCACAGCCCAGCTAGGACATATACCAATGCTTGGTGAGTATCAGGAAAAGGTCGCCATGCTTGATACGATGGCGGCGGATATCTACCGTTACCTCAATTTCAACGAACTCGGCGAGTATCAGCAGCAGGCAAAGAGTATTCATATCCCCATTGTCTCCGCCTAAAGCCTTACACCCAATATCCTAACATTTACAATCTTGCCAGGAGGACTTACCCGGAAGTGTTTGGCTTGGTGCGTCTGGAACGTGTGGCCTAGAATGCAAGGGATTAGGGTGTAATACTTGTGGCCTTACTTCGTTCTCCTTGCCCCCCTACCACCTAGTCCCTTACAATCATGTTCAACAAATGAACATGAATTAGGTTTCTCTAATATACTGTATATTAAAAGTTTTTTGTCCAGGCGGGAACTATTCACTGATGGAGAACGTTACATCAGACAGACAGCAACCACTACTCATTCATTTGAAGTTTGTGCAGGACTGAGGCAAGAACGACAAAAGTAATACAAATACATAAATACTCCAATGCTAAATGACGAAATCCGATATCAAATTTTGAAAGCCGTAGAGGCTAATCCCATGATGAATCAGCGTGAACTCGCTGAACATTTGGGAGTAAGTTTGGGAAAAACAAACTATTGCCTCAAAAAGCTAGTTGAAAAGGGACTGGTTAAAGTTGGAAATTTTAAATCGAATCCAGACAAGCGTGTGTATGCATACCTACTTACTCCACGGGGAGTGAAAGAAAAAGCGCTGGTAACCATGCGCTTCCTGCAAAGAAAGATGGAAGAATATGAACAGATCAAACGGGAGATCGTGCTCCTGAAATCGGAAGTTCAAGATATGGATATGTCACTCGATGAACAATCACAACAAAGCTAAATGCACGGCGGATACGGATTTCCTTGGATTTAATTGATACAAAACCATGCAAGCATACATTAACCACTATATAAGCGTTTTCATCTTTACCCTGGCATTAATCCAGTTTTTCTACTTGCCTGCCAAGGAAGTAGGGTTAGTGGATTGTCCCGGGGGACGTAAGGACCATCAAGGTGAAATCCCCCTGGTTGGCGGGTTGGCTATTTTCTGTGCCTTCACCTTTATTTCACTCTTTCTTCCTATTCATTTAAGGCCTTTTAGCAGTCTGTATATGGGGATGGCTATTTTGTTGGTTGTAGGCATTGTCGATGACCTACACAACATTAAAGCGGTATCAAAACTGGTTCACCAAATCGCAGCGGCCATACTGATGGTGTCCTGGGGGGGGGTGACGATAACAGATCTTGGTGACCTGTTCGGCGGCGGCGCAATAGACATCAATGGCTGGAGTTTTCCATTTACAGTGATGTGCGTCGTTGGGCTCATCAATGCAATAAACATGATTGATGGTGCTGATGGTCTGGCGGGTGGAACTGTTGTGATTATGGGGGGGTGGCTTGTTGTGGCTGCCAGTCTCACAGGACAGCCTGATAGTTCAACGATACTGATGCTATTTTTGTCGTCTGTTTTGGCATTCTTGCTGTTTAATTTTCGTCATCCATGGTGCAAAAAGGCGTATGTTTTCCTGGGCGATGCGGGAAGCATGGCACTGGGCTATGTTGTTGCATGGTTTGCCGTTAAGGTTTCTCAACCATCAGTGCATAACGCCATATATCCAATTTCTGTTTTATGGATACTTGCCCTCCCTGTTTTCGATACGGTTACGCTCATGGTTCGCCGCATGTTGAAAGGTATGAGTCCTTTCGCGGCTGACCGTGAGCATCTTCACCATATATTCATCAAGGCAGGTTTTTCACCGGCAGCATCAGTAAATATTCTCCTTCTCTTCGTTATTCTGACTGGGGGGGTTGGGGTCGCTGGATGGTATTACTCTATCCCCGAATATTATCTAACTACTGGACTGTTTGTGGTGTTATGCATTTATCTTTATTTTGTCTTGCATGCATGGAAAACGATGAAATCATTAAAGAGGCTTCAACATTGGCGTACTTGATTGTTTAAGTGAGTCGACTGAATTGATTAATGATAAAGAGCGTGATGATCGTTCTGTAATGGAAGGGTGTGAATGAGGCAAATTAATGTAACTAAGTCGCAATTACCAGACCGTCAGCTATTTCATGAGTATGTGGATCGTATTCTGGATTCTGGCTGGCTTACTAATCGTGGTGTATGCGTACAAGAACTTGAAGAACGCCTCGAGGAATACTTGGGAGTACCAAATGTCGTCCTGGTCAACAATGCGACGCTTGGATTGCAGGTTGCATATAAGGCACTTGGGCTTAAAGGTGAAGTTATAACATCCCCTTTCACCTTTATTGCAACAGCAAGCTCCATAGTGTGGGAAGGGCTGGATGTCGTATTCGCGGACATTGATCCTGAAACATTTAATATTGATGTTGCTGAAATAGAAAAAAACATTTCTGACAGAACATCAGCGATTGTGCCTGTTCATGTATTTGGGAATCCCTGCGATGTTGAAGCAATTGATGCTGTAGCAAAACAACATGGGGTGAAGGTGATATATGATGCCGCGCATGCTTTTGGTGTCAGATTTAAGGACGAAAGTGTGTTACTGCATGGGGATGTTAGTGTTGTCAGTTTTCATGCAACAAAGTTGTTTCACACAATTGAAGGCGGAGCACTAATAATTAAAGATGACGCTCTGTGCGAGCAAGTAAGGAAAATGATCAATTTTGGCATTACTGGCCAGGAATCCATTGAGTGCCTGGGAATTAATGCCAAGATGAATGAGTTTCAGGCGGCAATGGGGCTGTGCTTGCTTGATGATATGGATTCTGCTATCTCACGGCGAGGTGACTCTACTAAATTATACGATGAGATTCTTGCAAACAAACTGAAGAGACAATTGTGGAGTGCCAATTCCACGCGTAATTATGGGTACTATCCTATCCTCTTAGGAAATGAATCTTTGGTAAAGAAAGTGCAAGCTTCACTTAATGAGATTGACGTATATCCTAGGCGTTATTTTTATCCTTCTCTAGATAGTCTTAAATTTCTCTCGGAAAAATGCTTGTGCCCATTATCTAAAGATGTATCAAGAAGAGTTTTGTGTTTGCCGTTGTATCCAGATTTGACAGCGGGCCAAGTTACAACGATTTCAAACGTCGTTCTTTCATCTCTGGGGGAATAAGTATGCGCCTTGCGATAATGCAACCATATTTTTTTCCGTATATTGGTTATTGGCAGTTGATTTCTGCAGTAGAACGTTTCGTTGTATACGACGATGTAAACTACATTGTAAGAGGTTGGGTTAATCGCAATAGAATACTAGTTAATGGTAATCCCTCTTACATTACTGTTCCACTTGATCATGCTTCTCAAAATAAAAAAATTAATGAGATTAATGTGCAAGAATCTGATGTATGGCGTAAGAAAATGCTAAGAACCATCAGTGGTGCATATTGTAAGGCGAATTATTACAACGAAGTATACCCGGTTATAGAAGAACTTATTCAATACCATGCTAGAAACCTCTCAGAATACCTGACATATTCTTTGGTGAATTTAGCTAGGTATATAGGGATTGGTGCGGAATTTGTCAAAAGCAGTACGATTTATAAAAATAGCAATCTATCTGGCCAGGATCGAATTCTTGATATATGCATGCAAGAAAGTGCGACGACATACATTAATGCCTATGGTGGAATAAAACTTTATAACGCAAATTACTTTTTTAGCAATGATATCGATCTGAGTTTCATTTTGCCTAGACAATACTCATATTTACAGCGAAGTAGTGGCTTTACTAAAGATCTGTCAGTTATTGATGTGTTAATGGAGGTTGGGCCAACTGGCGTTAATGAACTACTCACTGAGTACGATTTGAAGGATGGTGAAATAAATGAGTGATTCGTTAGATAAGCATGTTGCAGCATATGAGGGTAATAACTTATACGATTTTGATAATGAAATTATGCTTGACTGGTATCCGGGTAGAATTATTGAACGTTCAGAAAGTAAGAATTCGATTCTGGAGCTTGGGTTAGGGCATGGGCTGACAAGCAAACGATTTTCCGAGCATTTCACAAAGCATACTATTCTTGAAGGCTCACAGGCCGTAATAAATAACTTTGAAAAGAAATATCCTAATTGTAATTCAGGTCTTGTTAAGACTTTCTTTGAGGAGTACGAGTCTGATGAGACCTACAATGTTATTGTGATGGGGTTTGTCCTTGAGCATGTCGATGACCCTGTTCAAGTACTTCTTCATTACAAGCAATTCCTTGCACCTGACGGAACGCTCTTTGTCGCTGTTCCTAACGCTGAATCACTTAATAGGCGGCTTGGACACTTTGCGGGTATGTTACCAGACATGGGCGAGCTTTCTGAAAATGATATCTTACTAGGGCATAAGCGATATTACACAGTGGCCTCTTTGAGTGAAGATGTGCAACTTGCTGGCTATGTGATTGATAAAGTAGAAGGAATATATCTAAAACCACTCACTAGCAGTCAGATGATTTCTCTAAATCTCGATGATAGCCTTCTAAGTGCGTTATGCAGTGTGGGTGTTGATTACCCTGAGTTATCTTGTGGGATACTTATGCAACTTCGAGTAAAGCAATGAGGATATTGGTTGTTGGTGGGAATTCTGCGGTTGCGCAATTATTAGTTCCCTCTTTGACGAAGCTTGGCGAGGTTCTGACTGCGGGGAGGAGTAATAGCGACTTTCATGTGGATTTTGCTGATTCAATAGACAATTTTTCTATTCCAGGAAATGTCGATGTAGTTGTTAATCTTGTTGCATATTTTACAGAAAGTAATGGGCAGGACATATTTAATGCGGAGCATGTTAATGCTTTAGGGGCATTAAAGCTTGCGCAAGCCTCTCTAGATGCCGGTGTTAAACATTTCATACATCTGTCAACAATGTCTGTATATCTAAAATCTGGTGAGCCATATTTCGGGATGTATGCATTATCAAAGAGACATGCGGATGAACTTTTGTCGTATTTTTGTGCAAATTTCCCAATGAGGTTAACAATAATTCGTCCTTCACAAATATATGGCAGTCACACCTATTTTCGTAGGCATCAGCCATTCATTTACACCGCTATCGATAATGCAAAAGAGGGACGTGATATCTGTATTTATGGTACGCATGACGCTCAGCGTAATTATATCTACGTGGATGACATGGTAGAGATAATATCACTTGTGATAAGTAAGAATATTGCTGGCGTGTACTCATGTACGTTCCCGTATAACGTAACACTTTCGAGTGTGGCTGAGTCGGCTATTAACGCATTTGGTAGCGACTCCAGGATATTTTTTCAAAAAAATAAGGCGGATATCCCAGATAACATATTTCCTTATGATGATTCACTGTATCGTGCAATAGGATTTGTTCCAGCTATTTCAATAGAGCAAGGTGTGGCGAAAATTGCGTCCGAGTATCAGGTCTAACTAACATGCAGAATATTTTTGTTTCAGGTGTTAGTGGAATTGTTGGCTATGGGATTGCACGATCTATTATGCAATCTGACCGAGATTATAGTGTTGTTGGCTCATCAATCTATGAGGATTCAGTTGCACAAGGTTTTTGTGATTACTTTGAGCATGCTCCTCCAACTAATGACGATTGCTACATAGATTGGCTTTGCTCGATTATAGACCGCTACTCAATCAATCTACTTATTCCAGGATTGGAAGTGGATATGTACAAGTGGTTGGCTAATATCGAGGTGCTTGAGAGAAGTGGTGCAAAACTAGCATTGAACAATCATGAATTGATACATCTTTGTAATGATAAGTGGAAGTTTTACGAACGATTGCATGACGCATCATTGGGGTGCGATATCCCAACGGTTCTAGAAAAAAACTTCGATTATTGCGCATCTCAATTTGGCTTACCATTTTTGTTGAAGCCGAGACACGGTTATGGATCTAAAGGTATTGTTGAAGTAAATAGTGAAGAAGAATTTCTGGCGTTTCAGGATGAAATTGGCCATAACTTAATGGTTCAACCAATCATAGGTGATGATAGCGAGGAATACACGATATCCGTGTTTGGTGATGGCGTTGGCGCAATGAGCGCCATAATGACGCTTAAAAGAAAATTATCCAAAGATGGGTTTACTGATAGAGCTGAAGTAGTAAGTTCGAATGAGTTTGAGCAAATTGTTCATGCACTATGTGAAGAGTTTAAGCCAATCGGTCCAACCAACCTTCAATTTAGAAGGCATGGCGATAATTTTAAATTGCTTGAAATAAACCCAAGGCTTTCATCATCAACATCAATTCGAACTGCATTTGGATATAATGAATCTGTAATGGCGATTGAGTATTTTCTATCTGGGACACTTCCTATGCAGCCAGCTATTCGCTCTGGGCGCGCAGTAAGATATGTGGAGGACTTTATCTTTTATGAAGATCGGATTGATATCTGACATACATGGGAATTATGAAGCGCTTAAGGTGGTTCTTGGTGAGTTGGATAGCCTTGGTGTTGAGCGCATATATTGCGCTGGCGACGTTGTTGGTTACTACTGCCAAATTAATGAATGCTGTGATGAGCTTCGACGTAGGCGTATTCAGTGCGTAATGGGGAATCACGATTGGTATATGGTTGGTGGCGGATACTGCCCTAGATCGCAAAGCGTTAACGATTGCCTCGTCTATCAGCGGGAAATTATTACGGAAGATAATCTTGCGTGGCTAAAGACATTTCCAGTCCAACTGGAAATAAACAATATACAAATCGTTCATGGTGGTTGGGCTGACCCAATTGATGAGTATGTTAAACCGACGAAAAAATATTTTGAAAATATTTCCGGTGAAATCTTTGTATCTGGCCATACTCATGTTCAAACACTAAAGTTTTTTGGTGAAAAAATATATTGCAATCCAGGCTCTGTCGGTCAGCCTAGAGATAACGATCCTAGAGCGGCGTTCGCTGTGATTGATGGTAGTGAAGTCACTCTTCATAGGGTGGAGTACGTGCCGGATAAACTATTCGATTTAATGGCTAAGGCAGGATTTAACGACTACTACTATGGCGGACTACTCACTGGCTCGCGTTATCTGCAACGGCCATAAGACTTTATTCACACAAATTCATATTTAGGTGCTGAATGATTATTAGGATTTTTAACAAGTCATATAGGTTACTAAAGGCTATAAGTAACAGGCTGCGCTCGCGAGGGAAAAGAAAGTACTTTTGTATTGGCCAAAATAAAACAGGGACCACCTCTGTTAAAAAGGCATTTGAAGATTTAGGGTTCCCTGTCGGGGACCAGGGCGTGGCGCAGCGTATTGCAGATAAGTATTATTTTTGTGCGGATTTTCAACCAATTATTGAGTATTGCAAGTCTGCGCAAGTCTTTCAGGATATACCATTTAGTTTCCCAGATACTTTTAAGTATCTTGACCAGGCATTCCCCGGAAGTAAATTCATTCTCACTGTCAGAGATGACGGTGAACAATGGTATAAGTCATTAATAGGATTTCACTCAAAAGTATTTGGTAACGGAATCGTTCCGTCTGCTGAATGCTTGCAGGAAGATGATTCGTTTATTAAGGGGTTTTGGTATAAGGCTGTTAAGCTTTATGGTGCACCTGACGAGGATATTTATAATAAGGAAATATTGATTGATAGCTATAATCGATATAACAAAATTGTAATGGAGTATTTTAAAAATAGGCCGAACGATCTTTTGATACTCAACGTTGCCGAAAAATGTAGCTATACAAAATTTGTCGAATTTTTGGGCATCAAACCCATATATGATGATTTCCCATGGGAGAATAAGACATGAGTCTTAGGTCTGCTACTAACTACGTTATGAGTACGCTGCGCCAAATTTTGCCGCTAAAAGAGTTTGAGATGTATGTGTTCATTGTCGGCGCCCAAAAAGCTGGTACGTCAGCGTTGCATTCGTATTTAGAAATGCATCCATATATATGTACAGGATATACTAAGGAATTACATTTTTTTGACCGTCAAAAGACCTTTGAGAAAGGATATGCGTTCTATCGAGCATTATTTCCTGCGTTTACCCAAGCCATATATGCGCTAGATTCAACTCCGTCATATTTGTATATGCCATATGTGGCTTCACGAATATATAAATTTAGGCCGAACTCAAAAATAATAATTATTTTGCGCGATCCCATTTCGCGAGCCCTTTCTGCATTTAATATGTATGAGCAATTGCGAGGCAATAGAGATTATTTGCGCCAGCTAAATTCATTCTTAGATAAGGACTCTAAAGAATTTTTTTTGCCATTTGTTGAAGGGAAGGTTAAATCGGATATTAGATATTTCCTCGATCGCGAATTATCTATAATGAATGGTTCGGCTGTGGGTGATGAGCCGGCACTGATCAGGCGTGGTTTATATGCACCCCAGATTCGCCGCTTTGTTGAGTTGTTTGGCCGAGATAATATTTTGATACTTTTTAGTGATGAGCTTAAGGAGCAGACAAAACTATCTGTTGATAGGGTGCTTGATTTTATTGGGTTGCCGTCGTTGGTACATACCAAGTATGAGCGCAAGCATGTGCGTGAATACACTATAGACGAATCAAGCAAAAAATGGGTTAGTCAATACGCGGGAGACCTTTTTGAGCAAGACAAGAATGAATTATCAAAATGTTTTGGTCTGGTTGCTCCGTGGTGATTTTATCAATACATACCTTAGCATGCTTGTGTAGTGAAATTGGATGATGGGTTATTCTCGCATTGGCTATGCCGTAAAATGGAATGCCCTAGATGTTATTGTTAGGCATCTACTGAATTTTGTCATTCTTGTCTTATTGGCGCGCATGTTGTCACCAGAAGATTTTGGTTTGATGGCAATGTTGGCAGTGTTTGTTACTGTGTCAGGTTTGCTTGTTGATAGTGGATTCGGGTACGCGCTTATTCAGCACCAGGATGCAAGTCATTCTGATGAGTCTACTATTTTCTTTTTCACCATTTTTTCCGGTCTTATTATCGCGTTGATTTTGTGTGTGGTCGCACCATTGGTGGCAAAATTTTATGATCAACCAATCCTTGAGAAAATGACTTATTGGATGGCTCTCAATGTATTTCTTAAAGCGTTCGGTGTTATACATACTACTTTGCTTACAAAGAATCTTGATTTCAAAATCATTGCATTATCAAGCGTACTGGCCACACTGGTGTCTGGCGCTACTTCAGTAATAATGGCGATATCAGGTATGGGTGTTTGGAGCTTGGTTGGGCAAGCACTCATAAGTACTATTGTGACGACTATTCTATTGTGGACACTTAACTCATGGCGTCCATTGTGGGTCTTCAAGTTTAATGCTCTAAAGAGGTATTTTAAGTTTGGTGGATATTTACTATGGACGGGTATACTGGCAACCTTACATCAGCATTTGTATGCCTTGCTTGTCGGAAAACTTCACACTATTGAGGATGTAGGCTATTTTGCTCAGGCTAGTAGAATCCAAAAACTACCGCTTGGCGTTATGGAAAATATTCTTAAACGTATCGCATTTCCTGTTTTTTCTAAAGCAGCAAAAGATGTGGTCATTTTGTCGCGTGGAGTTAAAAAATCCCTGTCCGTTGTCATGTTTGTTAATACGCCGTTTATGATTTGGTTGGCGGTATTGTCTGAACCAATAATTGTTGAAGCGCTTGGTGAAAAATGGCGTGCTGCTTCAGCTGTGCTCCAAGTGCTGGCTTTAGTTGGTATGTTGTGGCCCCTGCACGCATTAAATATCAACGCACTTCTTGCGCAGGGAAAATCGGATTTGAATGCTAAAATCCAACTATTTAGACTCAGTACTGCAATTTTAATACTCATCTTTAGTAGTCCGTTTGGTATTGTTGCGATTGCGTATGGACAACTATTAACTTCAATTGTCGTGTTTTTTGTGAATGCATATTACAGCAACATCTATCTAAAGTACGGGGCACTAGAGCAGTTGTTGGATTTTTTCCCATACTTATTCGCGTCATTTGTTATGGCTATTTGCGTTTATACCGCAATGAATCTTTTTGGCGATAAGATACTAGTCGGGATCGCTGTATCCTCTATTGTGGGAATGATTTGCTATCTGATTGTTTGTCTATTAGTACGCCCTCAGGTGATAAATGATATTCGTTTATTGATTGCTAGAAAGTGAGTTTTATTTTGCGTTGCACATTATTCGAGCTAGCTGTTTTTTATGTGCGTAATTGTCCAGTAACAGCGATGAACTGTAGTGAAATATATAATTCGCACACCGTCATTTGATATTACGCTTGGTGGCGTGATCGCTTTACACCGACTCTGCCACCTTCTTCGGGGGCGGGGTGAAGATGCGTATCTGTGGCCAGGCACTAAACCTGTATATGATGCGAATCACCCGCTGCGATCGTTTTATCGGTTTGTCAGGTATTTTTTCCAAAATATTTTTGGGGATGGGTTTAAGACTTTTAGTGAATTTGACACCCCTATTGCTAAGTATTCTGATTTAGAGAATGCGGTAGTTGTATATGGTGAAGGTGTTTTGGGTAATCCTTTATTGTCAAAGAAAATTGTGCGATGGTTTTTACATAAGCCTGGATTTCACACTGGAAAAATAGCTTATGGAATTGATGAGTTATATTTCTATTATCAAAAAGTATTTGATGATTCTAATATTAATTCTTCATCTGATAATTCACTGACGGTCGTGATGCTGTTAGATAAGATATATAAGCAGCGCAACTATGGTGAGCGGAAAGGCAGGTGTTATGCGGTAAGAAAAGGGCGGTTACGCAGTGATATTCCAAATCTTGAAAATGAAGTTGTTATTGATGAATTGAGTCATGCTCAAGTAGCAAAAATATTTAATGAGGTTGAATATTTTATATCTTACGACACAGAGACTTTGTACTCTGTATATGCCGCAATGTGCGGCTGTAAATCAATTGTAGTGCCAGAGCATGGTGTAACAAAGGAGCAGTGGAGACCGGAGGAGAGGTATCGATATGGTATTGCGTATGGATTTGATGATATTGAGTACGCTATTGAAACGAAGGAATTGCTGCTTGAGAGACTGGAGCAAGAGGCATCATTAGAGGATTCGATGGTTGAGAACTTCATAAAAAAAACAAAGGAGTTTTTTTAATGCGTTTTCGTATCGACGAAAGATGTTTCATGTGTGCCAATATCTTGGCATTTTATATGTTTGTCTTTAGCACATTTGCATAGGTGAGCTTATGTCTAATGTGCTAATGATTATGTATGGTGTATCAGTAGGTGGCGCTGAGCTTCAATTCTTGGAGTTGGCAAATCACCTGTCAAAGAGAAATTCCATTCGTATTATATGTCTTGGTGGTAATGGGGCTCTTAACACGACGCATGTCTTTGATGGCATTGATGTTAAGGTTTACCCATATTCATCAGGTGTGTCGGCACTGTTTGGTTTGCTTCGCGCATTGTTTGAAAATGCCAGGTACCCCGCAGGTGTGATTGTAACTACTTCGTTCTTTGGGAATTTACTCGGCTATGCTTTTAGCTTGCTTGGCAGTGTGAAACTTGTTTCTTTGCAGACAGTATCTGTTTGCATGCATCATCCAATAATCGACCGATTTATATTGCGTAAGTTTAATACCCTGATTGCAGGTGCGAATGATATTAAGGATTATCTTGTTTCGCATGGTCAGAATGAAAATAAAATATGCGTTGTTCATAATTGGATTGATTTCTCAAAACGAATTGCTAGCGAGGATAAGACTGTTGTACGCCGCAGAATGAATCTTACGGGAAAACTAGTTATTGGTTGCGTTGGTCGTTTGCACTCCCAAAAAGGGCAATTGTATTTAGTTAGAGCATTTTCAAATGTTGTAGGGAATTATCCCGACATTGTGCTTTTGTTGGTAGGCGATGGCCCATCACGTGGCGTACTTAAGGATGAGGTTGATGCTTTAAATCTGAATGATAGCGTTATGTTTACAGGTACAATTTCAGGTCAGGAATATAACGACATACTTGGCATTATAGATATCTATGTTCAACCGTCTGTTTTTGAGGGGTTGCCTCGTACTTTATTGGATGCGATGTATATGGGTAAGGCAATTATAGCTAGTGACATTAACGGCAATCGTGAGGCTATTGAACATGGAAAAACAGGGCTCCTTGTCCCATCTGAAAATGTTGACTCATTATATGAGGCTTTGGTCAGACTTATTGAAAATCCAGATATCAAGGAAAGGTTTGGCAAAAGTGCAAATGAGGCTGCAATATTGAAATTCGACATGAATAAGCAATTCGAACGAATTGACGAAATTATTTCACCGAAATACTTCGATGTGGCTAATTAGATTTATTGCTATCTACCTTCCATTTGAGGAATTTATTCTTAAATGGCTGCCTGTAACCGACAGAACATATGCCTTGTTAAGGCAGTTCCCGGATTTCGCCTTATTGTTTTTGGCAGTATTGTTATTACTACACAGGGTGTCTACTGGAAAAGCAATTCCTCTAATTGGTGGCGTGGCGGATTGGATTTTTGTGCTTTTTTTCTCTTGGTCGCTTGCAACAATAATTTTTAATCCTGAAGCGGATTTATTCATTGAGTTTGCAAATATTAAGGCGCTACTGCGTTATGTGCTACTGATTTACATTGTGTTGATGATAAATCCATCACAATTAGAAATTGAGAGGCTATTTAAATGGTTAACATACGCCATTATAGCCCAAATTATTGTGTCGGTTATTCAATTTGTTGGCGGCATATCCGTGCGTGACTTTTTTGCTGCCCGTCATGTTGATGAAGGGGTTGGCGGGATACGCAAGATGTTTACAGGTGACCGCTTTAGCGAACGTAATGACTTGGTTGGTACAATGGGCGATACCATAAGCTTTGGCTACTTCATGTTACTTGGCCTTGTGCTGTTGTTATTTGGGGCTAATGGTAAAAAAATTAAATTACTGGCGTCAACATTGCTTGTAGTGTTGATATTCTATTCTGGTTCGAAAGCAATATTTATTGTGTCACTTGCTTTTTGTGCAGGCTATTTTGTGCGTCGCTATGGATGGCTAAAATTTACTAGCTATAGCATATTGCTGTTGCCAGCGATTTTGCTGGGTCTGTACTTAAGCCTTTCATCCGAATATTTATCCGCTGCATCTGTCGCGTTTGAAAGATTAATGGAAGGTATGATGAATTCGCGGCTTGGAATTATTGTCTATCTGATTCCGGATGTTTTTTTTACTGCAAATGGACTATTTGGCTTTGGTGCGGACAGATTTTCCTTTACTGAATATGTAATTTCAACAATGCCGGCAACACCATCAGTGCTTATCTCGGTCTTGCCGAAAGTGCTGGAGGATGTCTATTGGGCCGCTTTGTATATATATTACGGACTTATTGGTCTCAGCTTATGGAGTTGTTTCCTTCTTACTATATATGCCAGGGTGGGCAAGCTCATGAAATATCAAAACTTTATTGACCGACGCACTAGTCTTATAGCTTCATCCCTTTTGCTTGTTTCAATACCTCTGAATTTTCTCAATCAAGCGTATGAAGCACGCTCATTTTCATTCTATCTTTGGCTATTTTGTGCACTTGCGATCTTGCAAAACCGGAAGATCATTGATCGAACTTTAGTGGGGGGGGCATGAGAGTTCTTCTGGCACATAATAACTTCCCTGTCACTGGTGGCGCTGAGGTGTTTTACCATCAGGTTGGCAGAGTGCTAGAGGTGCATGGCAATGATGTTGCCTATTTCTCTGCGGCTTCAGGTGACATGTCTGAATGGGGCAGTTATTTTCCTGAAGCTGCTGACTACAAGTCAGATGGACTAATGGAAAGACTTATCGCCTTTCCTGCTATGGTTTATTCGAAAAAAGCAAAAGCGGCATTTGCAAAACTCATTTCAGATTTCAGGCCTGATATAATTCACGTATTTGCAATTTATGTGAAGCTGACACCATCAATTCTAGATGCTGCGCGTGAAGCGGGTGTGCCTGTGGTAATGAGTTGTAATGACTATAAGCACATATGCCCTAATTACAAGCTATATCATCATGGACATTTATGCGAGGAGTGTCGTGGAGAACGTTTTTATCGTGCCGCGGTGAATCGTTGCTGCCACAATTCAAGTGTGTATAGTGTTGCAAGCATGCTGGAGTCATATGTACATGCTTTCCTGAATATTTATCGAAAAAACGTCCATACGTTTTTGTTTGCTAGTGACTTTATGGCGCGCAAAACGGAAGAATTTTGGGGTGCGGATTCGTTTGTCTGGAAAAAGCTAGGAAACCCATTTGATAGCACAAAGTATATTACTTCGTACTCTTCAACTGGGTCAGTGCTTTATTTCGGTAGACTTATTGATGAAAAGGGTGTTGATATTCTGATTCGTGCTGCCGCACAGCTGCCTGATGTTTCCTTTCGTATTGTTGGTGATGGACCAGATATGAGGGCGTTGCAAAAGCTTTCCTGTAATCTTGGCGCTAACAATATCACATTTGCAGGCCCAAAGTGGGGTGACGATATAGAACGTGAGTTGCAAGATTGCCGTATGGTCGTTGTCCCATCTGTTTGGTATGAAAACTATCCATATGTAATCAATCAGGCATTTGCATTTGGGAAACCGGTAATTGGCTCAAATCGTGGAGGCATCCCTGAGCTTGTGCAGCATGGTGAAAGAGGCCTAATTTATGAAGCATCTGACCCTAATGCTTTAGCTGGGGCAGTCAGACAACTATGGGATAAGTCTGATCTGAGCGAGGTCATGGGGCGTAATGCAAAAGCATTTGCAGATAGTGAATTTAATGATGAAATATTCTATCAGAGCCTCAAGGCGATCTACACGGAGGTATTAGCATGATTGTGTTAGTGCTTGGGGGGAATGGCTTTATTGGGTCTCATGTGGTGGACCAGCTACTTGCCGAAGGGCATACAGTTAGGGTATTCGACCGCTCCTATGAGAAATTTCGCACCCCACTGGCGCAAGTAGACTACAGAATTGCTCCTTTCGACGATATTGCAAGCTTGGCTGAGGCGCTACAAGGTGTGGATGTGGTGTGCCATATGATCAGCACGACTGTACCTAGCACGTCTAATAAGGATCCGATTTATGACATTGAGTCAAACCTGGTTGCCACGATTAGACTGCTTAATCTAATGCGTGAATCAGGTGTTGCCCGTATTGTATATCTGTCATCAGGTGGGACTGTATACGGCATACCTGAGTCTTCCCCTATCCTTGAGTCACACTCTACAAAACCTATCTGTTCCTATGGAATAGTTAAAGTTGCGATTGAAAATTATCTGCATATGTATTACCAGCTTTATGGGCTGAATTACACGATTTTGAGAATATCAAATCCATATGGTGAACGTCAGGGGCATACTGGTGTTCAAGGCGTTATCGGGACATTCCTTCAAAAAATTCTAACAAATGAGCAGATAGAAGTTTGGGGGGATGGAAGTATCGTTCGTGATTTTATTTATATAGGCGATCTCGCGGAGTTGTGTGTTTCTGCAATAAAAGTGAACAATGTTGGGATATATAATGGAGGAAGCGGGGTAGGGTATTCAATTAATGAAGTAATTGAAACCATGAGGGATGTAACGGGTAAGTCTATTTCACCAAAATATATTTCATCCCGTGGATATGATGTGCCAAAAGTTATCCTTGACAATGGGGAAGCAAAAAAAACATTTGGGTGGACCTCATGCACTGACTTGAATATTGGGTTATCACGCACGTGGCGGTGGCTGTGTGGTGTCAGTGGTATATAGTTTGTCAAATACTAGCATGCACACCCAGACAACAAATAAGGATTACAGACCTGATATTGATGGATTGCGCGCGTTAGCAATTATTTCAGTTATTCTTTATCATATTAATTCAAATCTCTTGCCGGGAGGCTTTTCTGGTGTAGATGTTTTTTTTGTTATTAGTGGATATCTGATAACCAGCCATCTTCTTTACGAGATCTCAGTAAAAAATGACTTTTCATATAAGAGATTCTATCTGAGAAGAATAAGAAGAATATTGCCGGCATTGTTTTTTATGATTTTGTCAGTGATGGTTTGTGGCTATTTCATTTTTCATAACTATTATTTTCAGTTGCTAGGTGAGCAGGCGTTTGCTGCAGCTTTAAGCTATTCAAATATATATTTCTATTTGACGTCTGGATATTTTGATCTTGACTCTAGCTTAAAGCCTTTATTGCATACATGGTCGCTTGGAGTCGAAGAACAATTTTATTTTGTGTGGCCCGTGATCTTGGTGATAGCTCATACTTATTTGAAAAGTATGAAATATGTATTTCATATTTTTATTATCATGTTCATTATTAGTTTCGCATTGAATGGTATTTATTTTGGCGATACTGACGCGATTTTTTATTTAATGCCATTTCGTGTATTTGAGTTTGCGGTAGGTGGGTTTGTGGCTCGTCTGGTTCTTGCTGGGGGTGGTGGTGGATTAGGCGGTAGTAGTACTCTGAAAGAGGTGTCATCAATGCTCGGGGTGACGCTTGTTTTAGCCCCAATGTTCTACCTGAAGGATGGCCATGTGTTTCCATATTACAATGCAATCCCAACCACCGTTGGGGTTGGTTTATTGCTATATAATCGCAATAGCTTTGTATCCTATATATTATCGCAAAAGTTCATAGTATTTATCGGATTGATAAGTTACTCGTTATATCTTTACCACTGGCCAGTAATTGTATTCGCCAAATATGAATTTGGTGTAACTGATACCAAAGAACTGCTAGTGACCGCAATCGTGTTGAGCTTTATCTTGGCTACGATTTCGTATCATTTAATTGAGAGGCCGTTTAGATTTGGTCGCGGGATACTTATTTCTTCTTCTTTCGCTACTCTTGTTGTTTTCATATTGTTCATATCGACTGCATCAAAAAGTTTATTGATTGAAAGTATGCACGGAGGTAAGGACATAATTTCGAAGACTTCGGGGCAGGCTAATAAAGAACGTTACACCCTGCTTTCACAAGAAGGTTGCGATATCACAACTATAGAAACTGAAAAATATTGTGATTGGGACTCGAAAAATCAAATTCTGTTTTTAGGGAACTCTCATAATCTTGATGGGTATAATATTTTTCGTACGGCATTGGGGGATAATAGAGAGTATAACTTGATCTTTGGAGGGAATACTTACCTATGTCAATATCAATATCGGCCAGATAATATTCTTCTTTCTAAGAATAATAGGTGTACAGAAGGCGCGAGAAAATTATTGTCTGAAAAATTGCTTTCAAAAATAGATGTATTGGTGGTTAATTTTTTCAAAATAAAAACATGGGGTGCTGAGTATTTGCCAATAATTAGTGCGATAAGGAAAATTAACCCAAATGTAAAAATTGTTGTGATAGGTAGTTACATTGGTGTTCGGCCGCAAAACTGCAGGGAACTTGTTAATAAATATGGAAGCATTGATGTATGTAAAGATGTGAAATACGTAACATTCTGGGGCGGAGGTGAAGGTCAATGGGTGGCAAGTCAAGACTTTGCTTCCATGAATTACGTCTATATAGATACTATAGATTTGCTATGCGGAAAAAATAGAAAATTAAGCGATTGCGTAGTCAATGTTGGAGATGAATTGATTTTTTATGACGGTGACCATTTTTCTCTGGAAGGTTCGCGCCATATTGGTGAACTTATTTTTGAGAAATATGGAGAAAAGCTATCTGAATTTGGTTTGCGTAAATAGAATAAATGTATGGTGAGGTAAAGTTTGTTTGCACAAATTGATTCTAGATACATGCAGGCACGCCCATGGAAGCTATGGGCTCGGTTGTTGAGCTATGCTCTATTTGAAGGCAGGCCGCTTACGACACGTGGTAGGTGGATTAATCCAATTGTGTTTACACACTTTGCTCTCGAAAAACGGCTGCCGCAATTTAAAACTATTAATCAGCCTGTGTTTATACTTGGCACCGGTCGAAGCGGTACCACTATCCTTGGTATGGTGCTGTCTATGCACCATGATGTTGGTTTCCTTAATGAACCAAAGGCACTATGGCACTCGGTGTACGCATATGAAGATCTGATTGGAAGCTATAGCTCGAAAAAGGCTAAGTACAGGCTCGATTCAGACGATGCATCACCACAAGTAATCAGGGCTAGCCACCATTTATTTGGTGCATATTTAATGGCATCGTTTTCCAGTCGTGTGGTTGATAAATATCCTGAGATGATCTTTCGGGTCCCATTTTTGAAAGCGATATTCCCAGATGCAAAATTTCTTTTTTTAGTACGTAATGGATGGGATACCTGTTCATCGATTGAGCAGTGGTCAGATCGTTTAGGAAAGACTAACAAAAGCGAAGTACATGACTGGTGGGGCGTTAACTCTAGGAAATGGACGTTACTAGTGGACCAATTAGTTCCTGAACACCACGATCTCGCAGTACATCAACAATATTTATATGGTTTGCAGAGTCATACGGACAGAGCGGCCGTAGAGTGGATTATTACTATGCGTGAAGGGTTGCGATTGGTAAATAAGTATCCGAATGACGTTATGCGTATAACTTATGAAGAGCTTTGTCAGTTTCCTTCAGATATTCTAGAGAGCGTGTGTGATTTTGCTGATCTCGGAAAAGACGAAGTTTTTTTGGATTATGCAAATAAAACCCTCAGGTCACCCAGTCCGAAGAAGCCCTTTAGGCTTGACTCCGCAATAGAGGATGCATTTCACGAAACTATGACGGCTTTAGGTTATTCTGAATAATTTAATATATTGGAATTGAGGGTGATGCAAGGTAAAAGGATTGCGATTGTCGGTACTGTTGGTGTTCCTGCGAACTATGGCGGATTTGAAACCCTGGTCGAGAATTTGGTTCGTTTCCACGATTCAATGTCTAGAGGTGAACAACTCATTATCTATTGCAGTAGCAAAATTTATCCTGATTTAGATCCGGGCTTCTTGTCAGCGAAGCTTAAATATGTACCTCTTTCCGCTAATGGTGCGCAAAGCATACCCTATGATATCTGGTCTCTTTTCTCAGCTGCGTGGAATAAGTCCAATGTTATATTGTTGCTGGGTGTTTCTGGGGCTATCGCGCTGCCAATTATTCGGCTTATTTCATCCGCAAGAATAATTACTAATGTTGACGGGATTGAATGGCATCGGCAGAAGTGGAGTGGCGTAGCAAAGTTATTTTTACGGCTTTCTGAGATGATCGCTGTCCGTTTCTCCCATGATGTTATCTCTGATAATGACGCTATTTCTGAATATGTCACTCATACATATGGTGTTAATAGTCATGTGATCGCATATGGTGGCGATCATGTACTTGATGTGGATGCTGTTTCTGTCAATGAATATGCATTGCCAGATGAATATATTTTTTCTGTATGCAGAATAGAACCAGAGAACAATGTTGAAATGATTGTTTCTGCTTTCTCAACCATGCATGAATATTCATTGGTTATGGTTGGGAATTGGGGTAATAGCGATTATGGCAGGGGTATTCGTGAGCATTACAAAACCTTTGATAATATCTATTTGCTTGATCCGATATACGACCTCGGGAAATTAAAATCTCTTCGCGCTAATGCCGCATATTACATTCATGGCCATTCTGCTGGAGGGACTAATCCATCGCTTGTTGAGGCAATGTATTTTGGTAAACCTATACTTGCTTTTGACTGCTCATATAACCGTAGCACTACGGAGAGTAGTGCACTATATTTTTCGTCAGGTGACGAGATTAAGCAGATACTGAGTAACGTAGATGGGGATGGGTTAATCGTTATAGGTACTGCAATGTTAGAAATAGCAAAACGGAGGTATACATGGCGTGTAATTGCGACTGAGTACTTCTCTCTATTATCGCGTAACCCAGCATAACGTGTTGTTGAGTCCGGCGTCCGGCATTTGACTGCTTAATTACTTTCTGGTTCTCTGTAAATGCGCTAGATGGTATGTATAAAGTATTCCGGCAACCATTGCGTTTATATAGTTTCCTGTCGCACTATAAATTACATACGATTCAAAGAAGTTCACTATAAGCCAATATATTGACCACAGTGCTGAAAAAGCTATGACGTCATTTGGTATATTCTTATCTTGCCATGCTTGCCATGCTCTATACCATATGTAGATGAATAAACCTGCAAATAATGACAACCCAATGAATCCATACGATACCAGGAGTTCAAGGTAACTATTGTGCAAATGCCTGAATGTCCTTTTCATCCAAGGAGTCCAGTCACTCTGTTGTAATAGTGCTTTCCTGCTCTGGGCTCCCCAACCTGTTATTGGGCGTTCCTTTATCCATTCCACAGCTAACTTCCAGGTCTCGATTCTGAGGCTAATGCTGGTTAGCCGCATATGCTCTGTATCCCCTTTAATTAGTTTTTCAACTACATCACTCTCCGCATTAAGTCTTTTATTTATTACGGTATGTACATTATAGGATGCCAAGACCATAAGTATTATGGATGATGTGATGATTAGTCCTATCATGCTTTTCTTTCTGAACTGTGGCACTCTTATTTCATATTTCCCACGTCTAATTCTGAGAGTGAAATATGTGGCAGCGTAGATAGCTACAGTTATGATAATGCCAAGCCATGATGCTCTGGCCTGGCTTGTTATAATAGCAATGAATGAGAATGAGATTACTAGGTAAATAACTATTTGTGTTGGCCGTTTATACCTTTCAGGTGTATGCGAAACAATTCGGGATTTGAATGCTAGTATGCCGAATAAAACAAATGTGCTGTAAACGGCAGTATGTTGTGCATTCAAATATCCTAAGTCCAGTCGCATATATTTGCGGAATTGGCTCATCTCATCTAGCAAGCCGCCTTCCTGAAATGTGGCGCCGATAATATATCCTAGTGAGCAGAGTACTAGCATGGTGGCAATCAGCCTTGCGTTTCCTCCCAGCCACCATGCAACAACAAGAAACATAAATATGTTGGTGAGCGTGCGTGCTTCATTTATGTGATCGGTCGCTAATCCAGGGAATCTGGCAACTGCCCACTGATACATGGCAACTTGGAAAATAATCCAGCCAAGCAATAGATATGGGATTGGTTCTCTAAGAAGGAATTTAGGCTTGTTCGTGAAAAGCATTATCACGAAAAACAGAAACATCAGGCTTTCGCCAATTCTTGAAATTTCGATATCCAGGAGCCAAAAGAAAGCATAAAGGAAAAGGCTAAAAATCCCCGCATTTCTTAGCCAGGGTTGTCTTGCCTGGATGAAGCCCTCTGTGTGTGTGGCTGCAGTTTCCATTTATGAATCTTAATACGTATACAAGGTGTACTTATTGGTGTTCATGCTGTTCCATTATACTTTTTTGTGATTTTCATGACACCTCAATATGTGGTTGGAAGGAGGATAGGATTTCCCTACCATGCCTTTCCCATGGATGAGAGTCCATTGATTCGTATGCTATGATTCCCTGACTTTGACTCAATACAGGATTTGTTGTCGATGAGTTTGATTAGAAAAGCCGTTTTCCCCGTCGCCGGGCTGGGTACCCGCTTTCTGCCGGCCACAAAGGCCAATCCTAAGGAGATGCTACCGATTGTTGATAAGCCGCTCATTCAATATGCTGTGGAGGAGGCGGTTGAGGCAGGGATTAAGGAGATGGTCTTTGTGACCAGTAGTGCCAAACGGGCCATTGAGGACCATTTCGATAAAAATTACGAGATGGAGACGGAGCTCGAGAAGAAGGGCAAGAAGGAACTGCTACAGATTCTTCGTGACGTGGTACCCAGTGATGTTTCCTGTATCTATATACGTCAGCCTGAGGCGTTGGGATTGGGACACGCAGTGCTCTGCGCCAAGCCCGCGGTTGGGAACGAGCCTTTTGCAGTGCTGTTGGCAGACGACCTGATAGATGGTCAGGGGACAGGCGTTGTGAAACAAATGGTTGAGCAATATACTCAACATCACTGCAGTATTCTGGGCGTTCAGGAGGTACCGAAGGCCGATACAGACAAGTACGGGATTGTCAGTGTTGGTGACGATGATGGCGAGGTGGCAAATATTACTAACATCATTGAGAAACCCAAGCCGGTACAGGCTCCGTCTAATCTTGCAGTGGTTGGGCGCTACCTGCTGACACCAGCCATTTTTGATCATCTGGAGCGTACAGGGCGTGGTTCTGGTGGGGAGATCCAGTTGACTGATGCCATTGCGAATCTGCTTCAGGATGAGAAGGTGTTGGCGTACCGGTTTAACGGTATTCGCTATGATTGTGGTAGTAAGTTGGGGTATCTGAAGGCGACGTTGCAGTTCGCTCTAAAACACCAAGAGTTGAGCGATGACTTCAGGGAGTATCTAAAAAGTATTGATTGTTAGAGATGTACTTAAAGAAACCGGCCATTGGCCGGTTTTTTTGATTCTGTATTCATAACCTTGTTTTTAGGGTGGTGAGCTGCCCCATGGATTCGGCCGTATGCCAGCGCTGCTGTTGAAAGCTCGTAGTGTAGACACAAAAAAACCGACCACATTGGATCGGTTTCGATGATATTTGGCTCCCCCGGCTGGACTCGAACCAGCGACATACGGATTAACAGTCCGGTGTTCTACCAACTGAACTACGGGGGAAGAACAGCCGCGTATACTACAAGCGGTGCCCGGAACGGTCAAGGCCCATAAGGGTAAAAAATGGCTATTCCGGGCAATTTAAAGGGGTCCCATCAGGTTTCTTTCTTGTGATACGTACTCTGCCTGTTCTGGCGATGACCACTGCCCGTGGCACAATCTTGTCGGTGTCTGAACAGAAAGTGAAGGTTCCATTTCCCGCGCTGTTTCCCATAGTCCTAAAGATTACATAATTATTGTGTCCAAGACTTGCCGAATAGCGGATGGATATCGTGGATTTAGCTCTCTGTTGAACTCGCAGGAGTGTCTCATCAGCTGTTCGTTGATGATCGCTGGATGTGTCGAAAAATAATATCCAGCCATCTTCCCACTCCAAGTCATTATTACAAGTTACACCATCTGAGCTTTTACAGAGGGTTACCGATCTATTTGTTGTCACTGCGACCTCTCTGGCGTAGTTGAGTTGGCCGACAAAATTATAGATATGGGTAATCAAACGATTCTCTTCCAACATGGTGCTGAAAGCGGGCACTGCCATGGTAAGCAGGATGGCGCCTATGGCGAGCGATATCATCAGTTCAGTGAGGGTAAAGCCGTATTGCAGCGGAACAGATTTTTTGTGAGTAACCATTTTCGTAACACCTCCATGTGTTACGCATCAGGTTACCTAAGAGATTTTTGCTGATGAACCCTTCATCTGTAAGGGTATTTTGCTGGGTCGAGTAGGAATTTTTCTATTTGTAGCCAAGGATATTTCCGAGGCGCTGTAGGGCATTTTCCAGATTATCCATGCTGGTGGCAAAGGAGAGGCGCATGTAGCCCGGCTGGCCGAAGGCGGAGCCGGGTACCAGGGCGACACCGGACTCATTTAGCAGGTACTCTGCCAGTTCCAGGTCGTCGCTGACTCCATCCAGTGCTTCAATGGCGCCATGCATATCCGGGAAGGAGTAGAACGCGCCCTGTGAGGGCAGGCACTCGACCCCTTTGATTCGGTTTAACTCGGCCACCACGAAGTCGTGGCGCTGCTTGAAGGCCTCAAGCATTTCATTGATGCAGGCCTGGTCTCCATTCAGCGCAGCCTCAGCCGCCACCTGAGAGATGGAGGTAGGGTTGGATGTGCTCTGTGACTGCACCTTCTTCATCGCCTTAATCAGCCATGTGGGGCCGCCACAGTAGCCGATACGCCAGCCTGTCATGGAGTAGGCCTTGGATACGCCATTCATGACCACGGTGCGGTCGAACAGTGGAGGGCAGGCGTTGACGATATTGACGAAGGGTTCCTCCGACCAGAGGATGTGCTCGTACATGTCGTCGCTGGCGACGAGGATGTCCGGATACTCCAACAGCACCTCTCCCAGCGCCGCCAGTTCTGCCTGGGTATAGGCCACACCGGTCGGGTTGGATGGGCTGTTGAAAACCACCATTCGGGTCTTCGGCGTAATCGCAGCACGCAATTGCTCCGTGGTGATTTTAAAGCCGGCTTCCAGGCCCGCCTGGATGACGACCGGTTTGCCCTCGGCCAGCAGGACCATATCCGGGTAGGATACCCAGTAGGGGGCGGGGATGATCACCTCGTCGCCCGGGTTCAGATAGGCCTGTGCGAGATTGAAGAAGCTCTGCTTGCCGCCACAGGAGACCAGGATCTGCTCAGGGGTATAGGTCAGGCCGTTATCACGCTCGAATTTAGCGATGATCGCCTGTTTTAGTCCCGGCGTGCCGTCTACCGCGGTATACTTGGTGAAGCCATTCTGAATCGCATCGATGGCGGCCTGTTTGATATGAGACGGGGTATCGAAATCCGGCTCCCCAGCCCCCAGACCGATGATATCTTTCCCCTGGGATTTGAGTTCCTTGGCGCGGGCGGTAATGGCCAGGGTGGCGGAAGGTTTGACACTTTGTACGCGATGGGAAAGATGCGTGTCCAAGCAAGAGCTCCTTAGGGCGACCGGGTTTCAACGAACTGCGTAATGTTACTGTAAGAATGAGTGAATCTAAATCCCCAATCAGCAAGAGTTTTCATCTTGAGTCCAAATTTTCCCCTGCGGGCGACCAGCCGGGGGCGATATCGACCCTGGTAGAGGGGCTTGAGGCAGGCGAAGCAGGGATGACCCTGCTGGGGGTAACCGGTTCGGGCAAGACTTACACCATCGCCAATGTGATCCAACAGCTGCAGCGGCCGACTCTGATTATGGCCCACAACAAGACCCTTGCTGCCCAGCTCTACGGTGAGATGAAGGCGTTCTTCCCCAACAACGCGGTGGAGTACTTCGTCTCCTACTACGACTACTACCAGCCGGAGGCCTACGTTCCTGCCTCGGATACCTTCATCGAGAAGGATGCCTCTATCAACGAGCACATCGAGCAGATGCGTCTCTCCGCCACCAAGGCGATCCTGGAGCGGCCCGACACCATCATCATCGCCACCGTTTCTGCCATCTACGGCCTGGGTGACCCCGACTCCTACCTGAGCATGATGTTGCATCTGGTACGCGGCGACATCATCGACCAGCGTGCCATTCTGCGCCGACTGGCGGAGTTGCAGTACACCCGTAACGACGTCGAACTGCACCGTGGTACTTACCGGGTGCGTGGCGAGGTTATCGACGTCTTCCCGGCGGAATCGGACGCCGAGGCGGTGCGCATCGAGCTGTTCGACGAGGAGATTGAATCGCTGGCCTATTTCGACCCGCTTACCGGCGAGGTGCTGCGCCGGGTTCCACGTCTGACCATCTATCCCAAGACCCATTACGTGACCCCGCGTGACACGCTGCTGGAGGCGGTAGAGAAGATCAAGGCGGAGCTGAAGGATAGGCTGGAGGAGCTACGTGCCCAAGACAAGCTGGTGGAGGTGCAGCGGCTGGAGCAGCGCACCCGCTTCGATATCGAAATGATCCTGGAGTTGGGTTACTGCTCAGGTATTGAGAACTACTCCCGGTACCTCTCGGGACGCGAGGCGGGGCAGCCGCCACCGACGCTGTTCGAATACCTGCCGGACAACGCCCTGCTGGTGATCGACGAAAGCCACGTCACTGTGCCGCAGATTGGCGCCATGTATAAGGGTGACCGATCGCGTAAGGAGAATCTGGTCAATTACGGTTTCCGCCTGCCCTCTGCACTGGATAACCGTCCGCTGCGCTTCGACGAGTTTGAGCGCATCTCTCCACAGACCATCTACGTCTCCGCTACCCCGGCGAAGTACGAACTGGAGCGCTCTGGTGCGGTGGTGGAGCAGGTGGTGCGTCCTACCGGCCTGATTGACCCTGAGGTGGAGATCCGTCCGGCCACCACCCAGGTGGACGACCTGCTCTCCGAGATCAACAAGCGGGCGGAGCAGGGCGAGCGGGTGCTGGTGACCACCCTGACCAAACGCATGGCCGAGGACCTGACCGAATATCTGACCGAGAACGGTGCCCGGGTGCGCTATATGCACTCGGACATCGACACAGTAGAGCGGATGGAGATCATTCGCGACCTGCGCCTCGGTGAGTTCGACGTGCTGGTGGGGATCAACCTGCTGCGTGAGGGGCTGGACATGCCCGAGGTGTCGCTGGTGGCGATTCTCGACGCCGATAAGGAGGGTTTCCTGCGTAGCGAGACCTCCTTGATCCAGACCATCGGCCGTGCCGCGCGTAACCTCCACGGCAAGGCGATTCTCTACGCCGACCGAATTACCGGCTCGATGCAGCGGGCCATCGACGAAACCGATCGGCGGCGCCACAAGCAGATCGAGTTCAATGAAACCCACGGCATCACCCCCAAAGGGGTGGAGAAGGCGGTGCAGGATATCCTGGAGACCGGTTATGGGCGAGGTCCTCGCGGTGCCCGGCAATATGCCAAAGTGGCCGAGGAGGGGCTGGAATACGCTACCATGTCGGGTAAGGAACTACAGAGGCGGCTCAAGGAACTGGAAGAGCAGATGTTCCGACATGCACGGGATCTGGAGTTCGAAGAGGCGGCGCGGATTCGTGACGAGATGAAAAAGATTCAGGAGCAAAATATGGGATTGACTGAAACCCTTTAGTACGAATTGACGTTCTGTTAACGTTGTTCTACTACAGTGTGAAAACATTCCATACTGATATGGAACCCATGGAGTCCACGGGAAGTGGGCAGACAATAATTAAATAAAACAGTACCCCTAAATGTCTACAGAAATACAAGCAAACTATCTTCCAGGTGAAGATGAAATCAGTCTGATCGACCTCCTACGTGTTGTGTTGCGTCGAAAATGGTTACTACTCGGTGTTTTTACAGTAGGGGGTATTTCTGCCATTGGCGCGGCCATGTTGTATGAGCCGAAATTTCTTTATTCTTCCTCTATTGAAGTGGGTAGTGTTTCCGATATTCAAGGTGGTAGTAAACAGGTTGAAGCAACTAATACAGTGCTGAGCAAATTGGAGGAAGGTATCATCCCAGCAGTCCAGGCTGAATTTGTCAGCAAGAATAACAGCAATATGGTACCGACAATCAGTGTCCGTTCCCCACGGCGGAGCGAGCTATTGATTCTTGAAGGAAAGGGTACTCGTGTTCAGGCTGAGACTATCGTTGCGCTGGAAAATACGATTCTTGCCCGCTTGAAAGAAGAGCAGGCTTCTTTATATGAAGTTGAAAAAATGGATATTGTGAATGCGCTGGTGGATAAGGACGGTCAGCTGCAGGAAGAGAAGGCGCAGCAGGGCTCGCTCAAGGCGGCTTTGGCACGAACCGAAAGGCTTTATCAACTGCGAGTTGTTCAATTGAAGGAAAGCAAATCGCGTATTGAGCGCTTAATTAATAATCGCAGTAAGCTTGGTAGCAAAGATAATGGAGTGCTTGCACAGTTGCTTGTAGATGCTGAGATTGAGAAAGCACAGCGTGCGCAGTTCGAACTGGAAAAAAATGTGGATCTTGAACTACCGACTGAGATGGACGATTTGAAACGACAACTGGATATATCAATCCGGAAACAAACCAGTATCGAAGCTGATATTGTGAAGACCAAACTGTTGTTGGAAAACGTAAAAGAAACACGCTTTGTCAATGAACCGGGAGCTAACTCAGTGCCAACCGGCGCAAGTAAGAAAGCGATCGTTGCTGTGGGGATTGTTTTGAGTGCCTTGTTGGCGATCCTGGCAGTGTTTCTGGCTGAATTTATTGTCCGGGCTCGTCAGGAGTTGGCAGAAAAAGGCGCCAGTTGACAAAGATCCCTGAATCCGTAGAATTCACCGCTCGACCGAACTCGCGTAGCTCAGTTGGTTAGAGCACCACCTTGACATGGTGGGGGTCGGTGGTTCGAGTCCACTCGCGAGTACCAGAACACCAAAAAGCCGCTACCCGAATGGGTAGCGGCTTTTTTCATGCCGCTAAAGTGCCTTTAGAAGTTCAATCAAGGCGATGGTCGCTACCGGCATCCTGCCTTCCGCGACACTAGTACGTCCCTGTACGTCGAGTGCAAGGCGAAAATCGAACGACCGGATTGCCGGGAGCAATCCGGGACAGCTTTAGCTGGCCTAATGGGCGCAGGGCAGGATGCCCGGAGCAGAAAGCGGAGTTTACATGAGGTAAATGAGCATTTTGAGGAGTTTTTCAACGCTGCAATCGCGGCTTGAGTGGACTTCTAAGGTGCTTTTTTACATTCCCAATTCGGCAAAGAAGTCATGTCCCTTGTCATCGACAATGACAAAGGCGGGGAAGTCTTTGACCTCAATGCGATAGACTGCCTCCATCCCCAGTTCCGGGAAGTCGATGACCTCTGATTTGGTGATGTTGTTCTCCGCCAGGATCGCTGCGGCACCACCAATGGAGCCAAGGTAAAAGCCGCCGTGGCGTTTGCATGACTCGGTGACCTGACGGCTGCGGTTGCCCTTGGCCAGCATGATCAGCGAACCACCATGTTTCTGGAACAATCCCACATAGCTGTCCATTCGTCCGGCGGTGGTGGGGCCGAATGATCCCGAGGCGTAACCTTCCGGGGTTTTGGCCGGTCCGGCGTAGTAGACGATGTGGTTCTTGAAGTAATCGGGTAGGTCCTCACCGCGATCCAGCATCTCTTTCAGTTTGGCATGGGCGATGTCGCGGGCGACGACGATAGGGCCGTTGAGCAGCAGCCGGGTCTTTATTGGATGTTGCGACAGCTCGGCACGTATCTCCTCCATCGGTCGGTTGAGGTCGAGATGGACGACCTTATCCGACAGATCGGCGCTGCTCGGCTCCGGCAGGAAGCGTGCGGGGTTGTGTTCTAGCTGTTCCAGCCAGATGCCGTCCTTGTCGATACGGCCGAGGATGTTGCGGTCGGCGGAGCAGGAGACGCCGATGCCCACTGGGCAGGAGGCGCCATGGCGCGGCAGACGGATCACTCGCACGTCATGGGCGAAATATTTGCCGCCGAACTGGGCGCCGATCCCCAGCTCCCGGGTTAGCTGTAGTATCTGTTGTTCCAGTTCCCGATCGCGGAAGGCCTGGCCGTACTCGTTGCCCTGCTCGGGCAGGGTGTCGAGGTAGCGGGCAGAGGCGAGCTTGACCATCTTCAGGTTGGTTTCGGCGGAGGTACCGCCGATGACGATGGCCAGGTGATAGGGTGGGCAGGCTGATGTTCCAATCAGCGGCAGCTTCTCCCGCAGGAAGGCCATCATGCTTTCAGGGTTGAGCAGCGCCTTGGTCTGCTGGAACAGGAAGGTCTTGTTGGCCGAGCCGCCACCCTTGGTGATGAAAAGGAACTTGTAACTGTCGCCATCCACCGCTTCGATGTCGATCTGCGCAGGCAGGTTGGTGCCGGTGTTGGTCTCCTCATACATGGTCAGCGGTGCGATTTGCGAGTAACGCAGGTTGTCCTCAGCATAGGCGCGGAAGATGCCGCGGGAGATGGCCTCACGGTCATGAGTGCTCCATACCTGCTGTCCCTTCTTGGCCATGACGATAGCGGTACCGGTGTCCTGGCAGCCAGGCAGTACCATTCCGGCGGAGATATTGGCGTTCTTCAGCAACTCCATGGCGACGAAGCGGTCATTCTGGCTTGCCTCCGGGTCGTCGAGGATGTCGCTCAGCTGTTGCAGGTGACTGGCACGGTAGAGGTGGGAGACTTCGCGAATCGCGGTATCGGTCAACAGGATCAGCGCCTCGGGCGCAATCTTGAGTACTGTTTTCCCATCGAACTCAGCAACCGAAACATGCTCCGTCGAAAGCAGGCGGTAGTCGGTGTTATCGGCTGCCAGTGGCAGTGGATCAGTGTAGTGAAAATCGGCCATGCCGTGTCGTTGCTCCGTGCGAACAGGAAAGATGCACAAACTAGCGTTTTTTGCGCAACTGTTCCAGCAGCTCGGGTCGATGGAGGACTTCATAGAAGTGTCGGCCTTCGACAGATGGGCAGTCGATGACCTTGTATTGTGGGTCGTAGATGTGAATAGGGGCCTTGCGGATCACCAGGCTCTGCTCATTACCGAGCAGGTCGACAAACCTGCCGGTGTATAGCTCACTTTCACTAATCGCCGGGATGCCATTGTTAATCCGTTTCAGTTTTTGTTCTCCGGCAAGCCGTTTGAAGACACTCTCTTCAAGGTTGATACCATTGATGTTGTAGATCAGATCTTTCTGCGCCTTTTCACCATGACCGAGGGCAGTATCGGAGGGCTGGTAGACCTCGACAAAGGGGCTCTCGAAATGCTGCTGTGCACGCCAGTTGCGTACGCTCCAGGTCGAGGCGGAGAGGCGGTCGGCACGGTTGATTGCCGGAGAGATAGTGATGCGGTGCTGCTTGTCGAAAAGGTAGCGCGGTGCCCCCTGTTGAAAGGCAATACCAATGCCCAGCTCCAACTGTGGCAGACCGTAGACGGTGAGTTCTTTATTCTGTTTGGCGACAATTTGCAGGATGCGTGCAGCCAGCCCGCAGGAGCGGGCGGCGAGCATATGATCCTGATGGGGGCCGCCATACTCGTTGAGGATCAGGATGATCGCATCCCCCTCAATAAAGACTTTTTCCGCACCGTAATTCTCTATGACCTCATTAATCGGCAGGAAGAAATTCTGCTCGAAGTGAGTCGCTGGATTCAGTTCCAGCTCGGTCAGCTTTTCAGTGACTTCGGTGGAGCCGCGCAGATCTGCCTTGATGATGATATGCGAGAGAATCGGCGCGTTCGCAGTACGAATCTCCGAGGCGTGGAGAAACTCGTAGAGGGTATAGTTGGCGCGGGAGGTTTCTACCTCGTGTGTCTCCTGTAACAGACGGAGTTCGTTTGCTGCCTGCTGGTAGGTAAGGAGCAAGAGTAGGTCACGCCGATAACGGGCGAAGTCCTGCAGGAATGGCAGCAGATAGCGTTCCAGTAGTTTGGGATTCTGGTGGATGTCATGCCAGGCCCGGGCTACCCCTTCAGAAGGTGGTGGTGTCTGTGCACTGCGCAATACGTCACGCAGGCGTTGCTGGAACTCCTGTTTACTGGCATCCCGTGCCAGCAGGTTGAGCAGCAGAGCAGGAGAGATATCACTGGGATGCGCCTTGAGAATGCTTTTACACAGATAGGCAGCACAGATCCAGGGTGCCAGTCCGGCTTCAGTGAGTTGGCTGTGTAGCTTCAGCCACAATCGCTTCTGGAATTTTTTATGCTGGCGGAACTGGTGATAACGCTGCCACTCACCCTGCTGCAGACTTTTGTTGAGCTTGCGGGTACTCCAGCTTTGATCCAGCAGGATGGCGATGTTGCCCGGGTGCATCAGCGCCGAGGGTTGTAGCAGGGTCTCCAGCGTCGCACTGCTGATGCTCGATGAGCTGATGGCGTGATAGATGTTGCCTTCATCCTCCGTCTCTTCGATCAACGGCAGGCAGTCCGCCAGCGCCTTTGTCAGGAAGGTATCAAGATTAATAAAACTGTTTGGGTCACTCTGCTGTTGACCAAGCAATAGATAGTGTTCCATTTGCAGTTGTTCGTCGTGACTGTTGCCAGCCAGTAGCATCGGTGAATGCATGGCCTGTAGGGCGAACAGGGTCTTTTTATCGAACAGGGCGCGGATGCTTTTTTCCAATCCTTTACCGCGGCGGTTGAACAGTGTCTCCAGCAGGATTTGGTTGGTCAGCACGGTGATGTGGCTGCGGTGACGGAACAGCCATTCAACCAGTCGAGGTTGTTTAGCCTGGGCCTTGAGGCCACGAATGCCGTGAAGATTACCGTCTTCTTTGCTCTGTTTTACGAGCGACGAAACGGCACTGTTGACCTTTTCGTGGACGAATTTGAGTAGCGCCGTGATGAATAGATCGGGGAACTGTTTTTCGCCACTGTCACGTACCTTGCGCAGCGAGAAGGCCAGCAGTTCGTTGAAGGCGGTGCGTGCATTGGCGCTGTACTTTTCCGGAATCGTCGGGCGGGCTCGTCCCTGCTGTAACTGGGTGATGACCTGGGGTAACAGATACTGCAGTAACTGGTTAACGCCTTCCTGAAAGTGGGGCGAGAGATGGACGTCGATATGGATGTTGTCGATACCCCGTGGAATGGGGGAGAAGTTGAGAGGGGCCAGATCGGGCGGGGCCAGTGTTACCCGGCTGCGCAAGCGTGACTGGCTGACCAGCAGGACATATATCAGCAGGGCAAAACTGCTGAGCAGTGCCAGGTCGGCAATCCCTGCATTGAGTGTAAAGGCATCGCCGAACTCGATGCTCAACGGGCTGTAGACATTGCCGCGTACGGTCAGGTCAAAGGCCTGGGAAATGATTCCGCCTCCGGCCACCTGCAGGGCGAGCAGGGTACGCAGAGTGGCAAAGTGGGACTGTATCGTTAGTTGGGTGATCAGCAGGTGAACCCCGATCAGACCTACCAGCAGCAGCAGTGTGCTGCTCTGGGAGAGTACGGCGGTGATCTCGACGGTGGTGAGAGGAGAGGCGCCTGCCAGCTTGAAGATAAGACTGCCAAAGGCAATTTGCTGGGCTTCGATAAACCCCGGGGTACTGATGAGCCACTTGGATGCCTGATCCAGTAACAGGACGCTAAGAGCGAGCCAGGCGTAGCGCATATTCAGCGGCCTCCTCCTGTGGTTGCCCAGGCGGAGCGTTGCGGCAATCCTTGCCAGCATCCAGTTCCATCTGTGTTACATCCCCGTCTGCCTGACACTCTGTAGAACGGCTTCCGCAGTCGTGGAGAGGGCTTGTTGTTCTTCCTCAGTGAGCTCGACCTGCAGCACACGTTCGACACCACCGGCGCCGATGACGCAGGGAACGCCAAGGAAATAACCATCCACGCCATATTCGCCCTGGCACAGGGCAGAAGAACTGATAACCCGTTTCTTGTCGCCCAGATAGGCCTCGATCATCTCAAGGATAGACGCAGCGGAACTGAAGAAGGCGCTACCGTTGCCCAGCAGCTGGACGATCTCGGTGCCTGCTTCCTTGGTACGAATGACGATCTGTTCCAGTTGTTGTTCGCTCAGCAGATCGGTGATCGGGATGCCGGCAACACTGGCGGTGCGGATCAGCGGCACCATGGTTGGACCGTGACCACCCATCACCATGCAGGAAACATCTTTGACCGACAGACCGGTCTCTTCAGCGATGTAATGCTGGAAGCGGCCGGTGTCGAGGGCGCCTGAAAGGCCGACGATCTGGTTATGCGGAAAACCGGAGACCTTGTGGAACACATAACTCATGGTATCCACCGGGTTGGTGGCGACGATGACAAAGGCCTGCGGGCAGTGCTGCTTAATCTGCTGCGCCACATCCTGAATGATGCCAATGTTGATGTGCAGCAGGTCTTCGCGGGACATATTCGGTTTGCGCGGAACCCCGGCGGTGACGACAACGATCTCCGCATCGGCGATATCTTTATAATCGCTGGTGGTATTCAACTTAACGTCGATGCCGAGGTGCGGCATCAGGTGATCGATATCCAGCGCCTTGCCCTTCACCGGGCCCAGGTGCTGCGGCAGATCCACCAAAGTGACATCACCCAGCTCGCGCTGGGTGACCATGAGTGTAAGGATGCTGCCAATCTGACCGCCGCCAATGACGGCGATTCTTTTTCTTCTCATTCGTGCTCTCCAACTTTTCCCCCAGGGTGCGAATGAGCTTCCCCGGAAATATTTTCTACCGCAATCGTTGTTGTGTTTGTTGCCGGCTTAGCTGCACACGCGCCACCCTGGCAGGCACCGCAGCCCGGCTTGTAATTCTCCCGCTGTGGGTCGACCCGTTTCAGCCAGAGTTGAAACGCCATCCACACAGCGCAGAGCAGGGTGATGGCGGTAAGTGAAATCACGTATTCCATAGCGAGCCCGCTACTTTACGTGGAACTGAAGAGCCCGGCAAATCCCATAAAGGCCATGGAGAGGATACCGGCGATGATGAGATTGAAGGCAGTGCCCCGAACCAGCGCCGGTACGTCGTTGATTTCGGTCTCCTCGCGGATGCCTGCCATCAGCACCATCGCCAGGGTGAAACCGGCTCCGGCGCCGAGGGCGAAGACCAGACCCTCCATCAGGCCGTAGCCGCGGTTGGTGGCGAAGATCGCCAGACCGAGGATAGCGCAGTTGGTAGTGATCAGCGGCAGGAAGATACCCAGCGACTGGAACAGCGCCGGGCTCAGTTTCTTGATCGCCATTTCGATGAACTGCACCGTGCTGGCGATGACCACGATGAAGCTGATCAGGCGCAGGTAGGGGGCGTAGACCAGCACATAGGTGTTAAGCAGCCAGGCGCACAGGGCGGTGATTACCAGTACGAAGGTGGTCGCCATACCGAGGCGGAACGAGGTCTCCAACCGGCCGGAGACACCGAGGAAGGGGCAGAGTCCAAGGAAATAGGCGAGTACGAAGTTGTTGATCAACAGCGCGCTGATGAAGATCCAGATCAACTCTCCCATCATGCGCCCCCTTCTTCGGCAGCGGCCACCTGAGCGAGGAAGGCTTTGCGTCGTTCACCGACCCAGTTAAACAGCAGCAGCAACAGACCGAGGGTGATGAAGCCGCCCGGCGGCAGGATCATGATCACCCATGGTTCGAAGTTGTCGCTGAACAGGCTGATACCAAACAGCTTGCCTTCGCCGAGGATCTCGCGCACCGCGCCGAGGGAGAAGAGGGCGAGGAGGAAACCGCCGGCCATGCCGATGGCATCCATCACCGCAAATCGCACGCTGTGTTTGGAGGCGAAGGCCTCCTGGCGGCCGAGGATCATGCAGTTGGCGACGATCAGCGGGATGAAGGCGCCCAGTTCCTTGTGCACCTTGGGTACCAGAGCCAGCAGGGTGTAGTCGGCGACGGTGACGAAGGTGGCGATGATGATCACGTAGACCGAGATGCGCACCTGCTTGGGGATGATCGACTTCATCATCGACACCAGGAAGCTGGAACCGACCAGCACAAAGAAGGTGGCCAGACCCATGGCGATGGCGTTGACTGCCGAGTTGGTCACCGCCAGCATCGGGCACATGCCCAATACCTGGACGAAGACCGGGTTCTCGCGCCACAGGCCTTTCAGGAGTTCTTCGTAGGAGCTGGGTTTGTTAGCGGCCATCGCTCACTCCTTCGGTCGGTGGGGTCAGCGGCAGGCGCGGGCGCCAGCGTGCGATGCCTTCGTTGATGATCCGCACCACTGCTTTGGAAGAGATGGTGGCGCCGGTGATGGCGTCGATCTCATTGGGCTTGGACTTGTGGCCCTTCTTCACCGCGACGATCTGCGGCTCGCTCGCCAGGTCGTTAAAGTTGGCGACGAACTCTGCGTCCTTATAGATTTTGTCGCCCAGTCCCGGGGTCTCACGACTTTCCAGTATCCACATGCCTACCACCTTGCGACTGTCGGGCAGGTAGCCGAACAACAGTTTCACCGTATCCTGGAAGCCCGGTCCATCGCTGGCGATGGCGTAGCCGATGAAGCGGTCCTTGTCGTCGTAACCGGCGTAGACGGTGTCGTCACCATCCTTGCCGTTGTCGGCGATGACCAACTGCTCTCCGTCGTAGCGGAACTTGTGCATTTGGCTCACGCCGGGCAACACGCGGAACACCGCCTCGCGCAACTCCTGCGCCTTGTTGGCGGTGATGGTCGGCAGGGTCGCGACGTAGATGCCGATGATGATCAGCCCGGAGAGGAAACCCGCCACTGCCAGCGAGGCGACCAGCCGGGTCGAGGTCGGCTCTTTCATGGTCAGTTCGCTCATGACGCCTTCCTCCCACGGCCAAACACCCTCGGTTGGGTGTAGCGGTCGATCAGCGGCGTGGCAGCATTCATCAGCAGGATCGCGTACATCATCCCCTCAGGGAAACCGCCGAAGACCCGAATCAGCACCACCAGCAGACCGACACCGATAGCGAAGATCCAGGCACCCTTTGGCGTGATCGGCGAGGTGACCGGGTCGGTGGCCATGTATATAGCCCCCAGCAGCATGCCACCGGAGAAGAGGGTAAAGAGCGGTGAGGGGTACTTGTCGGCGTCGATCCCAAACAGCACAGCGGAGAAGAGCGCCGCAGTGGCGAGAATGCCGACCGGGATGCGCCAGTCGAGATCGCGGCGCAGGAACAGGTAGATCCCGCCGAGGATCAGCAGCATGGCGCTGGTCTCGCCCAGCGAGCCGCTGGCGTTGCCGATGAACAGCTCGCCCAGATCGCTGGCCTGGTGCTGGAATTTCATCATGTTCAGCGGGGTGGCGGCGGTAATCGCATCGTTGACCTCGCCATGCATGAAAGGCAGCGCCAGGTTGCTGGCGTGGATAGTGAAGAAGTTCGCCGGGCCGCTCTGCTGTACCCAGGTGGTCATGGCATTGGGGAAGGTCGCCAGCAGGAAGGCTCGACCCACCAGTGCCGGATTGAAGATGTTGCTGCCCAGGCCGCCCCAGATCAGCTTGCCCAGACCAATGCTCACGACGCCGCCGAGGAAGGCCATCCAAAGCGGGAAGCCCGGCGGCAGGGTCAGGCCCAGCAGCAGGCCGGTGAGGGCGGCGCTGTTGTCCTGAATGCGCAGTGTTCGTTCTTCTTTGGCAGTAAAGGCCCACTCGGTCCACATTGCCCCGGCGATACTCGCCAGTAGCACCAGCAATGCGGCGAGGCCGAAGTACCACAGAGAGGCGAGAGTGGCGGGCAGTAGCGCCAGCCAGACGTCGCGCATCGCCGCCGGGGTGGTCATGCCCTGGCGCAGCAGCGGTGCCGATTGGAGCAGCAATTTCGGGTCTTTATTACTCATGATTTAAAAACGATCTCACCGCAGAGACGCAGAGGACGCAAAGTAAAAGCTATGCGGTTCATGTTTCGTCGGAACTGATATACCACCTCAAAGTTGAAAGCTTCCCTATAACAGGTGAGTAGCTCTGGAAAACCTTTGCGCTCTTTGCGCCTTTGCGGTGAAAAGATCATTTTCCAGAACTCCTCTGCCGCAGATTGTCCTTGGCGGTGCGGATCAACTGCACGATGGGAATGTTCGATGGACAGGCGAAGGTGCAGGCACCGCACTCGACGCAGTCCAGCACGTTGAACCGCTCTTTCATCTCGCTGAATAACCGCGCTCGGCCAAGCTTGGCCAGCCGCGACGGGTTGAGAAAATAGGGGCAGGCTTCGAGGCAGCGGCCGCAACGGATGCAGGGATACTCGGCCGGGCGGCCTGTCTCCTCGGCGGTAAAGGCGAGGATGCCGGAACTGCCCTTGAGGATCGGTGCTTCGAGGTCGGCGATGGGGGCGCCCATCATCGGCCCGCCCATGATCACTTCGCGGGTCGATTCGCGCAGGCCGCCGCAGAAACGCAGCACGTCGCGGATCGGTGTGCCCAGCGGCACGATCAGGTTGGCCGGTTCTTCGACGCCGGGGCCGGAGACGGTGACCACCCGTTCAATCAGCGGGATGCCGCGATTGAAGTAGTCATCGAGGGCAACAATGGTGCCGACATTGTTGACCGCTACACCCACGTCGCGCGGCAGTTCACCCGCCGGGACTTCGATGCCGTACGCGGCCTTGATCAGCATCTTCTCCGCACCCTGCGGATACTTCACCTCCAGCGCCATTACCTCGATGGGCAGGTCGCCGATGTGTTGTTGCAGGGCAGCGATCGATTCCGGTTTGTTCTTCTCCACACCAATCACGGTGCGCTTGGCGCCCAGTTTGCGGCGCAGGATCTCGCTGCCCTGAATCACTGCCTCGGGGCGTTCCATCATCAGGCGGTGGTCGGTGGTCAGGTAGGGCTCGCACTCGGCGCCGTTGATCAACAGCTCGTTGATCTGCTGACCCTCAGGGATGGCGTATTTCACGTGGCTGGGGAAGGCGGCGCCGCCCATGCCGACAATGCCCGCCAGCTGCACCTGTTCGATAAACTGCTCCATGCTCAGCGCCTCCCAGTCGATGGGTGGCTTCTCAGCGATGCGCTGGCTGGAGAAGGGATCGGCTTCAATCTCGATGGCTGGTCGGAAACCGCCATCGCTGTAGCGGTGCGGTTCGATGCTGCGCACGGTGCCGGTGACCGGGCTGTGCAGCGCGGTGGAGACGAAGGCGCCCGGCTCGGCGATGAGTTGGCCGCGCTCCACCCGCTGGCCGACGCTGACCACCGGCTTGGCCGGGACACCGATGTGTTGGCCCAGCGGCATCACGTAGCGCTTGCCGAAGGGGACTCGCTGGATCGGCAGATCGGCGCTCTGCTCCTTGTGGTGTTCCGGATGGACACCGTGGGCAAAGCTGCGGCGTAATGAGGAAAATAGAAAGCCCATATTCAGTGACTACTGCCTGTAGAAGCCATCTCAAAATTAGCGAGCGCAGGCGAGACAAGGCAAAAATGGGCGAGAAAGCGGAGTTGACACGTAGTCAATGAGCATTTTGAGCCCATTTTTAACGCCGTATTGGCAAGCGCAGCAATTTTGAGGTGGTTTCTACTCATAACCGGCTAGTTCCATCAGACGTCGGGTGATCTGATCGTGCATCTCACCCTGCATACCCGTTTCGAGTGCGCGTAGTTTCTCTTCGTACTCATGGCGCAGGGCGTCCAGTTCCGCCTGGTGGGCGGCGGCGAGATTCTGCTGCGCCTCGGCCTCGACCTGGGTGGTAAACGGGGTTACCAGTCCGGCCAACTCCTGCAGGGTGCGCCAGGCGTGACCGAGTTTTTCGACAGTCACGGCCAGGGCCGGGTCGACGGCGAAACGCTCATCGCCGATGGTGATGTAAGGTGTCTTACCGCTGCGTTGGGCAGGCTCCAAAGCCAGCCAGGCGGTCAGTTCGGTCGGTGCCGGTGCCTTACCCTGCAACGCGGGCAGACGTGGGGCAAAGCGTTGCTCGCCCAGCGCCCAGTGGGCCGGGGTCTGGCCTTCCGACCAGAGTAGACGCGGTTGCGGGTTGCCTTCCAGGCTGAGGCGACTGCCGAAGACGCCTTCTGTCTGCGGGTCGTAGGCGAACAGGGGCAGGGCGCGGCTGGCGATAGCCTGTTCTGCCTGATGCAGGGTTTCTGTGGCAGCAAAGCCATGTGCCGACGGACTGGGCGCATGCACGCGCAACAGGGCCGGGCCAGGGAAACGCAACATGCCGCGCACCGCGTCACTGAGATGTTGTGGAGCGGCGAAGCTGCCTTGAGCGACATAGGCGTTGCGTTGTGCCAGGGCCATCAGTGCCAGGTCGCTGCGCGCATCGCGGCGGGCAGTGAGCGCGGCATCTGCGATACCGTGGCTGCCGAGACCCAGGTCGAGGTCGGCCAGCACCAGCATCTTGATCGGCAGGTTGCTGTTGAGTAGCCAGGCGATCTGGGCGAAGCCTTCACCACCCAGACTCTGGTCGTTACCCACCAGCCAGAGGGGCGGGCAGAGCAGACGTTCGTCGTCATCCAGTTCCTCCCAGCGGGGCAGATTGTCCGGTTTCGCTGCACGTGGGTCGAGTTCGGCGCGGGCGCGGCGCAGGGTCTGCACCAGCGCCAGGGTTTCGTTGATCTCTCCCTGTACCAGACCGGCGGCCACCTGCGGTGCGTTGCCGGTCATCTCGATCACAACCGGGGCGTGGAACGGGTTCCAGGGGAAGGCACCAGCCCAGGCCGCGGCGGAGCCGGGGGCAAAGGCGAGGCTGTAGCGGGCGCGGCCCAGGCCGTGTTCACCTTTGCTCAGACGCCAGTGGAGCGCACTGACACCTTTCGCCAGTTCGATCAGGCGGCGCAGATGCGGAGCGTCGACGCCGCTTCCTTCCAGCTGTTCATTACCACTGATGAGCTCTTCCAGCGCGGCTTCGCGGGTGTGAACTTTTGCCAGGCTGCTGGAGAGGCGATCCAGATCGCCGCTGGGCAAGGCGTCGGCGAGGGTGTCGCGGATTTTGGCGTTCAGCCCCTTCTGCAACTCGGCCAGCTCGCCGATGAGACGATGCAGCAGCGGCTGTTGGCGGTATTCGGTAGCAGCCAGTACCTGCCGCAGGGCGATCTTCTCACCTGAACCGGCCTCGGCACCGTCGCCGCCAGCGAGGGCGAAGGCGCAGTGGCGCGAGAGCATCTGCGCTGCCATCGGCTCGAAGCCGTCGCGCATTAGTCGTTCGATGGTGGCGGAGTCGGTGTCCGGGGTCTGTTGCCACAGGCCCCACAGACGGTGGGCTTCTTCGTTGTCCGCCGCATCGGCTCTGTCCATCTTCAGCGCATCGTCTTCACAGAGTCCGGCGCAGAGACCGCAACCCTTACAGGTATCTGGATTGATGGTGAGGGCGAGCAGTTCGCCGCTGTCCTTCGGTGCCTTATGGAACAGCGGTTCGGTAACGCTCAGCGGCAGTCCCGCCAGCGCCTGTTTCACCTGTTGTAGTTCAGCGGCCAGTGCCTCGCGGCGATCCTCGGCGAGCGGTGCCTTCTGCTCCAGCCAGGCCCAGGCCGCATCCAGCAGTTCGGTGGTGTTGGCGGTCGCCTCACCCTTGCGGGCGAGGCTGGCGATGCCGGTGGCCAGCTTGCCGCTGATGGCGCGCAGGCCAGAGACTCCGGCCAGGGCGATACCGGTCTCCAGCAGTGCCTTGGGGGCGATAGCGGTAGCGCCGATGGCGCTGTCCGGGCAATTCGTCCAGCACTTGCCGCAAGCGGTGCAGTTGGCTGCATCGAAGCGGGGCAGCTGTTGTCGTGCCACACTGTGGTCGCGGAACAGGGCGGTGAGTGGTGGAACGCTGTTCAGCGCCAGATAGGGATCGGCGCTCAGCGAATCGGCGGCACCGTCGCGATAGAGCACACCGACCTGATCCTGAAAGCGGGGCAGGCTGGTGTAGCTGCCGTCATCGTCGCCCAGGTGACGTACGGCCAGCGGCGCACCGCGATCCTGCTGCTGTGCACTAATGTTCGTGGTGAGCGCGTCGCTGCCCAGTTTCTGTAGCCCGTCGAGCCCGTGGTCGAAGGCGTTGAGCAGGGTATCGCGCTGCGCCTTGGTCAGGTGACTGAGGGATTCTTCCCGGGCGGTGCGGACGCGTCGCGCCTTGATCTCGCCCAGTTTGTTCTCTGCATGCAGCACGCCGAAGAGGCTACCGAGCAGGCGTTCGCGCCGCTCTTCGCTACTCTCGCCGGAGATGGCTGGGGCGACGGTGTAGAGGTGCAGTTTCTTCTTCTGCATCGCCTGTTGCAGTTCGGCGGAGAGGTCGGCGACATCGCCATCCAGTAGTGCAATGCCTTTGGCGTTCAGGTTTTCCAGCAGTGCCGGAGTGCTCAAACGGGCCGTGGTGAGCAGCAACAGATCGGCCGGGGCATCGATGCCCGGATCACGCAGGTTGGTCGGGGCATGGTGAAGTCGGTCGCAGAGGGCAGTGCCCCAGCTCTCCCAACTGTTTGCCATCTGTGTACGCAACTGGCCACCGAGCAGGAGATGCAGCAGGGTGCCGATCTCATTCGTCAGCCCTGACGCTTCACCGGCGAGGCGGTGGATGGCGAGGCTCAGGCTCTCGTCGGGGCGCAGGTCGGCACCTTTCTCGCCGCGCAGGCCCAAGCCGTCGATCTCCGGGTAGTGGCGGCGCAGGGTATCGAGTAGTGCCTGGCGCTTGGGGTAGCGTTCGTCGCGGCTGCCAAAGTCGATGCCGAGGTAGCGGCCGTTGACTGTGTTCTCCCGGCCCAGTTGCAGCAGGTCGGCGCTGCGCAGCGGCAGGCCTCCGAGGCCGTAGATCACCGATTGAAGTGAGGTGTTGGACAGTGTAGCGCGCAGTTCGCGCAGCAGCGGGGTTGCCGAAGCCTGTGGCGCATCGCAGCGTTCCATCACCGTGACCGCACGTTTGCCAGCCAGCAGGGTGGTCAGTTGTTCCATCGGGAAGGGACGCAGGGCGTGCAAGCCGACAACGCCGACCTTGATCTTATCCTTACGCCGCAGATGTTCAGCAGCGGCGATGGCACTCTCTACTGCACTGCCCATAGCGATCAGTACGCGCTCGGCCTTCGCTACATTGTGTGAGCTCAGCGCAGCGTATTCGCGACCGGTGAGACGGGTGAATTCGGCGAAGGCCTGTTCAAGTAATTCGGCGACCTGTTTCTCGAACCAGGTGGCACCTGCAGCGGCGCTGGTGGTGAAGCTCTGGCCCTCATGCAGCGCACCCTGCAATACCGGACGGTCGAGGTTATGGCGTGTCGGGATGCGGCGGCGTTGTTCGCCGAAGAGCAGCTTCTGTGCTTCGGAGGGCGCATCAATGCTTTCGTCGCCACTGCCGATGAAGCGGCGGACCAGTTCTACTGAAGGGAGTTTGACCTCCTGCGGACTTACTGCCTGTCCCTCGTCCAGTACCACCATCCCGGGCACCAGACTCAGTTCAGTCACACGGCGGGCGATGAGGGTGTAGTCGACCGCCTGCTGCACATTGCTGGCGACGAGGATGAAGCAGCCTGTGTTGGCAGCCTGGTGCAGTACTTCGTGGCTGCGAGCATTCAGGTGAAGCACCAACGGCAGGCGCTGGTTAGCGGCGGAGGTCAGCAGATCCAGCGCGGCACTCAGCTCCTGACTATTGAAGAAAACCGTGGCACGTTGCCCGGCCATGGCGAGACCGGTTGCCGCGGCCAGTGCACCGCGCGGGCCTTCGGCATCAAGGCTGCCGAGCGGGCCGCCGAGCATGTTGCGACCGCTGCGTTGCATTTCCGACAACCACGCCAGACCGCCGCTACCGATGGCCGCGGTATCGGCAATGCACGCCTCGGCGATGGCCACGGCGGTATCGCCGTCGAGCACCGTTTCGACGCCGTCGGCCAGCCGCCCGGCCATTTCCGGGGTGCCGAAGAGTCGCCGATAGAGGCTGATCGCGGTATCAGTGAAGCTGGGCATAGCGTTTCTGCTCGTCGTTGTTGTCGCTCATGTCCTGAAACTGGTTATCCCCCTCCAGCCAGACAATGGCGCTGGTCGGACAGCGCCGGGTCGGCCCGGCGGTGAGGGTGAGCCCCGAGTCGTAGTGGATCAGGGGCAGTTCGTTTTTCATTTCAATCAGGCCCGCTTCGGCGTCGGCGGCGCACTTGCCACAGGCGTCGCAGCCGACGGTGCAGAGTACGTGTACCGCGTCACCTGCCAGCGGGGTGTTGCATTGCACCAGCAGCTTTTGGCTCACTGGCATCAGCTCGAACAGGTCGCGTGGGCAGGCCTCCACGCAATCACCACAGGCGGTGCACTTTTCGCTATCCACCAGTGGCAGGCCGTTACTGTTCATCACGATGGCATCGAAGTCGCATGAGACCTCGCAGTCGGCCAGTCCCAGGCAGCCCCAGGAGCAGCCCTTGCCGCCACCTGAAACCACCGCCGCGGCACGGCAGCTTTCGAAACCATGGTACTCGGCGATCTGGTAGGCCTGGGCCTTGCCACCGGCGCAGTGCAAGCGCGCCACACGCTTCTCAACCTCACCTGCATCCACACCCAGGTAGTCGGCGATCTCGTCGATCACTTCGCCGCTGGCCACAGTGCAGTTACCGGGTTGGCGCTCACCGCTAAGCAGTTTCTGTGCGAAGGGCAGGCAACCCGGTTCGCCACAGGCGCCGCAGTTGGTGCCGGGCAGCAGTTCTTCGGTGTGTGCCAGACGCGGGTCCTCTTCCACCTTCAACAGCCGATAGGCCACCGCGAGGATGACACCGAAGAGCAGGCCGAGGCCCGTCATGATCGCCGGTGCGGTGAGGAACTCGTTCATTTAGTTAAACTTGGCAGCCCGCTGCTTCAGCTCATCCAGTCCCGGCTCGTTCGGATTCCACGGCTGACCGGGGTGGATGCATTTGGAGGGGCAGAGCTCCGCCGCTTCAACCATCTGTGCATAGGTGCCAGAGCTGAGGTCACCGAGGTAGGCCTGGTTGGTTTCGTCGTAGACGAACATCAGCGGGTTGACCTTGAGGCAGTCGTTGCAGGAGGTGCAGAGCGGGGTGTCGATCCACGGCTCTTCGCTCAGCAGTTCTTCCTCTTCTTCCGGCTCGGCTGCAACTTCCTCGACGGCTTCAGCCGTTTCCTCCACCTTGGGGGCAGGGGCCGGTTTCGCTGCAGCCGGACGCGGGGCGGCGCTACCGCTCAGGTCCATGCCCAGCAGCACATCGGTGAGACGCCCCAGCACTTCCCCGGCGGCCTCGGCACGGGTCTGTGCCAGCTCTGCTTCATGCTGTTGTGCCAGCTGCGCCATTGCTTCGGCGTTGGCCTGTTCCATCTCTTCACGAGTACGGGCGATGGCCTGTTGCACGTGCTTGTTACGTACCCCAGACATCTCCTGTAGCGCGTGCCAGAAGTTGAGGCGGTCGCGGCAGGCCTGGATCAGGGCGCGGGAGATGACCACCCGGTGCAGCACATTGCCCTTGCTTACCGCCCAGATGAAGGGCACGTGCTTGTGTATCTCTTCTTCCGGCAGTTTCAGGAATTCGGCTACCGGGACCAGATCGGCGGTGTCGCAGTTACCCGGCACCACGGCGAAGTGGTGGTGCAGGCGCGGAATCAGCAGGGCATAGTCGGCGAAGGTGAAGGCCAGTTCGGCTTCGACCTCGCTGCCGCTGGCATCGTTGTAGCGGAACGGATGCAGCGGCCAGTCTCGTTCCGGCTGCGGGTTGCCGCTGAAGTCCATGCGCTCGGCGAAGGCATCACCTGCGGAAGGATTGATATGGAAGAACGGATGGACCCGTCCTTCCAGCGCGGCACCGGCGACCAGCCAGGCGTTGAGGCCGATGTCCTGACCGGTAGGGCGCAGGCCGACGTTAATCAGGTGCAGGCTGGTGCGGGTGGCATTAAGCGCACTCAAATAGCGTTGCAACAGGTTCTGGTGGCGTGCCGCCGAGGCCTGGGAGACTACCGCCTGACGGTGGCTGATGCCGAGGTAGCCCAGCTCCAGGCGGTAGTTCTGGAACGGGTCTTCGTCGGCGGTAGCCGCCGGATTACCGTGGCCCAGTACGCGCACAAAGATCTGAATCGGACGACCTGAACTGAGCAGACGCGAGAAAGATGGCAGACCTTCTGCGGCGACAAACTTGGCCGACTCCAGGGCAATGATCGCCGGGAGTAGCAGCAGTTCTTCGGTGGAGAACGCCTCCCAACCGAAGTTGCTGAAGAAGGGGTCGTGGATCGCCTCGTCGTAGATCCCTTCGATCTCCAGTTCGGCGATACGCATCGCGCCGAAGACCTGAGCCATGTGTACCGCCTCTTCATCGAACAGGCGAGTGGCAGCGGCGCAGGGATCGTCATCGGCTACTGCCTCGAAACCGGCGATCTGCTTTAGCCATTCATCTTCGAGGGTGCCGTGGTGGATGAAGCGCACCAGGGTGGTGTTCTGTTTGTAGCCTTCCAGGGTTTCCAGCGCCTTTTCGATGCGTGCGCGGCGGGCGGCAGACATCAGGCGTGAGCCCTGGGAGTGCTCCATGACTTTCGACAGCGCACCCGGATCGAAGAACCCGGCACCGCCGCCGACGCTGCCCTTGAGCTTGTCCGGCTGCTTGGCTTCGTCGGACTTGCTCCAGTCCACTTCCAGCAGCTGTTTCAGGCCACGGATGTGCTGCTCGACGGCTTTACGGAAACGGGCGTGGCGCGGGATCACACTGCTGCGGATCACATGGATCAGCAGGTGGATCGCCGGGTAGCGGCCATAGGCCAGCAGCTTGCCCTCATCGGGGGTGGCGGCGAGCAGGTTATCCAGATCGGCCTGCAGTTTAGTGGCGTTGGCCTTGTCCAGCTTGAGGTGCTTGAGCAGTGCTTTGCCAATCGACTCCAGCAGTGGCTTGGCCTCTACCGGCCCTTCGGTCTCGGTGACCTGCTGGCGCAGTTCGCGCTCCAGCCAGGGCAGGTTGTCCTTGAGGATACGTGCGGCCTCTTCGCCGGGAGCGAAGCTGTTGATGCTGTCGCTGAGAAACTGCGACAACGGGCGGGCCAGATCATCTGCGCTCTGGGCGATCTCACCTTCGCGTACCGGGGTGAGGAACAGCGGATAGTCGTAACGCAGCCGCGAGGCATCGCGGTAGGGTTCGAGCAGGGCAGGGATGTAGTCGCTGCTCACCGGCTCCACCTGCTCCTTCACGCTGGGGTTACCCAGGTGGAAGTGACGCAGGGTGTGCATGGTGCCGCGGGTGGCTTCCGCGTCGATCACCGTCACCGGCATCGCCGGGATGGTCTCTGTGGTGGCCTGCTGCTTAACCGTTGTCTTTTTCTTTGTCATGGCGTTGACCGTTTTAAATCACTTTCAAAATGAGCGAGCGAAGGTGAGACAAGGCAAAAATGGACGAAGAAGCGGAGTTGACATGTCAGTCAATGAGCATTTTGAGTCCATTTTTAACACCGTATCGCCGAGCACAGCCATTTTGGTTCCTTACCTAGATTGCGAATGCATCCATGGCGGCATTAATGGCAGCAATTTTTTCTTCGTCGCTTTTGCCGATGTTGCGGGCGGCGATGTCTTCATACACAACCGCGTCCGGGTTCTGGTAGAGCAGACCCAGCGGCAGTTGTTCGTCATCTTTTGCCAGCTTCATCGCCCCGAGCCAGTCGCTCGGATCATGCGCAACACTGTTGCCGAAGACGCGCTTAACACTGTCGTCCATCGCAATGCCGTTTTCATGCTCCAGCAGCACGAACTTTTCCGGGTTGTCCTGCAGCGGTTTGCTGAAGGATTCGGAGAAGACCGGGCAGCGTTGCAGGATGCGCACAAAGCTGGTGCCGCGATGCTCATGGGCCTTCTTGATGGTCTGGTAGAGCAGCGGCGGATTCCAGTCGACCACCTGGGCAACGAAGGAGACGTTG
>JBNLAT010000003.1:0-118857 GCA_050302275.1 Thiohalomonadaceae bacterium
GCCGAGTATTAATGACTTAGCGAGCGCAGTTAATGTAAAAAAATAGTGCCGCGAGAGTGGCTTTCTCAACGGCACTATGGATTGCACATACAAAAGTAGTACTAAGAGGTTGGATACCTGAGTTAATGAGTATGAAGAGTGTTGGGTTTATCTCCTTCACCACCCTTGACAACTTCAACCAGTTCCTCTTCGCTCAGCGGTTCCGGTTCGCTTGTCAATGCGATCTCCAGTACTTCATCAACCCACTTCACCGGATGAATTTCCAGACTCTGTTTAATGTTGTCCGGTACATCATCCAGGTCACGTCGGTTTTCATCGGGGATCAAAACATGCTTGATTCCCCCACGAGCAGCTGCCAGCAGTTTCTCCTTCAGACCGCCGATGGGGAGCACCTCACCACGCAGGGTGATCTCGCCGGTCATCGCCACATCGGCACGTACGGCGATACCGGTCAGCGCAGAGACCAAAGCGGTACACATACCGATACCTGCACTGGGACCATCCTTGGGGATCGCCCCTTCTGGGACGTGGACGTGGATGTCACGGTTTTCGTAAAAATCGGGTTTGATGCCGAGGGTTGCGGCACGGCTACGTACCACACTCATCGCCGCCTGGATCGATTCCTTCATTACATCGCCCAGTTGGCCAGTAATGACGTGCTTGCCCTTACCAGGGACCACCACGGTCTCGATACTGAGCAGTTCGCCGCCCACTTCGGTCCAGGCCAGTCCGGTGACCTGACCGACCTGATCTTTTTCCTCAGCCAAACCGTAGCGGAAGCGACGCACACCGAGATAACGCTCGAGTTCATCCCCACCGACCGTTACCAGCTGGGTCTCTTTAGTCGGCTGTTGAGCCTCCTGGAGCAGCAGGTCCTTGACGACCTTACGACAGATCTTGGCGATCTCCCGTTGCAGGCTCCGTACCCCCGCCTCGCGAGTGTAGTAGCGGATAATGCCAAGGATGGCGTCGTCATTAATCGCCAACTCTTCTTCGCCGATACCGTTGGCCTTACGCTCCTTCGGCACCAGATAACGCTTGGCAATATTCAGCTTCTCGTCCTCGGTGTAACCGGGGATGCGAATCACCTCCATACGATCCAGCAACGGGCCGGGGATATTCATTGAATTAGAGGTGGCGATGAACATCACATCGGAAAGGTCGAAATCGACCTCCAGGTAATGGTCATTGAAAGTATGGTTCTGTTCCGGATCGAGAACCTCAAGCAGTGCCGAAGCCGGGTCACCGCGGAAATCGGTGGCCATTTTGTCGATCTCATCCAGCAGGAACAGCGGATTACGGGTTTCGACCTTGGAGAGGTTCTGGATGATCTTGCCCGGCATGGAGCCGATATAGGTGCGGCGGTGACCACGGATCTCGGCCTCGTCACGTACCCCGCCCAACGCCATGCGGATAAATTTACGATTGGTGGCACGGGCAATGGACTGGCCCAGCGAAGTTTTACCTACCCCGGGCGGACCAACCAGGCAGAGAATGGGGCCTTTAAGTTGCTTAACCCGCTGCTGTACCGCCAGATATTCAAGGATGCGCTCTTTAACCTTGTCCAGACCATAGTGATCCTCTTCCAGGACCTCTTCGGCCATGGCCAGATCATGACGCACCTTGCTCTTTTTCTTCCACGGTACGCTAACCAGCCAGTCGATGTAATTGCGCACCACTGTCGCCTCGGCAGACATCGGTGACATCATCTTCAGTTTGTTCAATTCGGCGGTGGCCTTCTTCTTCGCCTCCTTGGACATACCGGACTTGCCGATCTTCTGTTCCAGCTCTTCCAGTTCATTGGGCGCTTCGTCCATCTCGCCCAGCTCTTTCTGGATCGCCTTCATCTGCTCATTCAGATAGTACTCGCGCTGGCTTTTCTCCATCTGCCGTTTGACCCGGCCACGGATACGCTTTTCCACCTGCAGTAGATCCAGTTCCGACTCCATCAGGCTGAGCAGATGCTCGAAACGTTCGCGCAGGTTGATGATCTCGAGGATATCCTGCTTCTCTTCGATCTTCAGCGACATGTGTGCAGCGATGGTATCGACCAGACGGTTCGGGTCATCGATACCAGAAAGGGAGGTCAGCACCTCCGGCGGGACTTTCTTGTTCAGCTTGACGTACTGGTCGAACTGGTTCAGCACGGAGCGTGACAGCACCTCGGCCTCACGCTCTTCGAGATGATCGCTTTCCAGCACCTGAACCTGGCCGCGGAAAAACTCTTCCCCTTCCATAAAGGAGACAATCTTTGCCCGCTGACCACCTTCGACCAGTACCTTGACGGTACCGTCGGGGAGTTTGAGCAGTTGCAAAATAGTGGAGAGCGTACCGATGCGATAGATGTCCTCTTCGCTCGGGTCATCCTCGGAGGCCGCCTTTTGTGCCACCAGCAGGATCTCCTTATCGCTCTCCATCGCCGCTTCCAGAGCCTTAATCGACTTGTCGCGGCCGACGAACAGAGGAATCACCATGTGGGGATAGACCACCACATCGCGCAGCGGCAGAACCGGCAGCGTGCGCATCTCTTCGGTCATTTCAGACTGGTTGTCTTTTGATGAATCCATCGGTGCATTTCCTCTAATACCCGGATCGGAAGACTCGGGTGTGGTAACTGTTACTGGGATCTGGCTGCCAGGCCTGGTAAGTGTCAGAACGGGGCAGCAATACCTTAATTATTATGTGGACGGCTAAGGTGGGTATCAAGAATTCGCGACGAAGGTGCAAACGGCGGTGTTAACCACCGCCGTTTACTGGTTCTCAATCTGCCGCAGCAGCGGCCGAAGAGGATTGCTCTGCATTTTCGTAGATCAGCAGAGGCTCGGATTCACCCTCAATAACACCCTCATCGATCACGACCTTGGATACGCCCGTCATGGAGGGCAGATCGTACATAATATCAAGCAGGGTATTCTCCAGAATGGAGCGCAAACCACGCGCGCCAGTCTTGCGCTTCATTGCCTTGCGAGCAACCGCGCGTAGCGCCTCTTCGCGGAACTCCAGCTCCACATCTTCCATATCGAACAGCTTCGCATACTGCTTGACCAGCGCATTCTTGGGCTCGGTCAGGATACAGATCAGGGCGTCTTCATCCAGCTCCTCAAGGGTGGCGTGAACCGGAAGACGACCGACGAATTCCGGGATCAGGCCGTACTGCACCAGATCTTCCGGCTCGACTTCGAGCAGCACCTGGCTGACGCTCTTGCCCTCTTTCTTGCTCTTCACCTCGGCGGAGAAGCCGATACCGCCCTTTTCCGAACGGTTGCGGATCACCCGCTCCAGTCCGGCAAAGGCACCACCGCAGATAAAGAGGATGTTACCCGTATCCACCTGCAGGAACTCCTGCTGCGGATGCTTGCGTCCACCCTGCGGCGGAACGGAAGCCACGGTACCCTCGATCAGCTTGAGCAGTGCCTGCTGCACACCTTCACCCGATACGTCACGGGTGATGGACGGGTTATCGGATTTGCGAGAGATTTTGTCGATCTCGTCGATATAGACGATACCGGTCTGAGCCTTTTCCACATCGTAATCGCACTTCTGCAGCAGCTTCTGGATGATGTTCTCCACATCCTCGCCCACATAACCCGCCTCGGTGAGGGTGGTCGCATCGGCGATAGTGAAGGGAACATTGAGCAGACGCGCCAGGGTCTCAGCCAGCAGGGTCTTACCACTACCGGTGGGACCGATGAGCAGAATGTTACTCTTGGCCAGCTCGACTTCGTCTTTCTTCTGCCCGGCATCAAGGCGTTTGTAGTGGTTGTATACCGCTACGGAGAGTACCTTCTTGGCACTCTTCTGACCGATGACATACTCATCGAGACTGGCATTGATTTCGTGTGGGGTCGGCAGGGAGCTTTTGCCGCTACCAACGGCATCTTCCTGAATTTCCTCGCGGATGATGTCGTTGCACAGTTCGACGCATTCGTCGCAAATGAAGACGGATGGGCCTGCAATCAGCTTGCGCACTTCGTGCTGGCTTTTGCCACAGAAGGAGCAATACAGCAGCTTGCCGTTGTCGTCACCCTTGCCGGTCGTATTATCGCTCATGACCCTACCCCGTCTAGCTGTTTCATGGTTACAACATGCAGAGTCCGGGAAAAAATTTCAACCCCAATCGCTGGAAGCTGGATCAAGGTCTCAATCACTCACCGGTACCTGCACGCTGGTCCAGGACTTTGTCGATCAGGCCGTATTCCATCGCCTGCTCGCCACTCATAAAGTTGTCACGCTCGGTATCTTCCTGAATACGCTCCATCGGCTGACCGGAGTGATTGGAAAGGATCCGGTTCAGCTGTTCACGCACCTTGAGGATCTCACGGGCATGGATCTCGATATCGGTAGCCTGGCCCTGATAGCCACCCAGCGGCTGGTGAATCATCACCCGACCGTGGGGCAGGCAGAAACGCTTATCTGCGGCGCCCCCTGCCAGCAGTACCGCCCCCATGCTCGCCGCCATGCCAATACACATGGTGCTAACCTCGGGTTTGATGAACTGCATGGTGTCGTAAATCGCCAGACCCGCGCTAACCGAACCACCGGGCGAATTGATGTAGAGGTGGATATCCTTGTCCGGATTCTCCGACTCCAAAAACAGCAATTGCGCCACGATCAGGTTGGCCATGTGGTCTTCGATAGGACCTACCACGAAGATCACACGCTCCTTGAGCAGGCGTGAGTAGATATCATACGAACGCTCGCCCCTGGAGGTCTGCTCGACGACCATGGGAATCAGCCCAAGATTCTGCACGTGTTGCGCGCCATTCATACTATGGTTGTCGGTCATCGTTTCAGATTCCTTTAGCGTTGTTACAGTCTTAGCTCAAACCTACCACTTCTTCAAAACTGCTCTTCTTCTCACTGACTTTGGCCTGGCTGTAAGCCCACTCGACCACAGCATCTTCCAACATCAGGTTTTCGATCTGGGCCAGGCGGTTTTTGTCGCCGTAATACCAGCGCACCACCTCTTCCGGCTTCTCATAGGTCGAGGCAATCTCTTCCACCTTGGCCTTAAGCTTGTCGCTATCGACTTTCAGCTCATTGGCACGAATCGCCTCTGAAAGCAGTAGTCCCAGGGTAACCCGCTTCTCTGCTTCACCCTTGAACAGCGCGGCATCCAGTTCGGCGCCCGCCTTGCCCTTGGGGGTATGCATCTGTTGCAGCATCTGCTGCTTGAGGTTTTCCGCCTCATTGTCGATCAGACTGGCAGGAACCTCGAGTTTGTTCAGTTCCAGCAGCGCATCCATAACGGCCTGCTTGTTTTTGCCTTCAAGCCCCTGCTGCAGTTCACGCTCCATGTTTTTACGTACTTCAGTGCGTAGCGCTTCCAGGCTGCCATCACCGATACCGAAGCCCTTGGCGAATTCTTCATCCAGCTCTGGCAGTTGCGCCTCTTCTACCTTGTTCACGGTCACCTGGAACTGCACCGGCTTGCCTGCGACATCCTTGCTGCCGTAGTTCTCGGGGAATTGCAGGTCGAGTACCAGCTCATCTCCCGCCTTGGCGCCAACCAGGCCCTTCTCAAAACCGTCGATCATGCGCCCGTCACCCAGAGTTACCGGGACATTCTTACCGGAGTTACCGGCAAACTCTTTTCCTTCTATGGTGCCAGTGAAGTCAACACTCAAGCGGTCACCATTTTTCGCCTTGCGCGCCACCTCTTTCCATTCGGTGCGCTGCTTGCGTAGATTTTCGAGCATCTTGTCGAGGTCTGTATCGGCAATCTCAGCGATCACCTTCTCCAGTTTGGCACCGGACATATCCGCCAGCTTCACTTCGGGCATCACCTCGAAGGTTGCGGCGTACTGCAGGTTCTGTCCCTCTTCACCGCTGACCGATTCGATGGTCGGCATACTGGCTGGATGCAGTTTCTCCTGAGTGATGGCTTCAAAATAGGTGGTCTGAATCACCTCGCCAACCACCTCGTCGCGGATCTGCTTGCCGTACTGCTGCGCCACGACCTTCATCGGCACCTTACCCGGACGGAAACCTTTGACCTTGGCAGTACGTGCCATGCGTTGCAGGCGACTCTCTACCTCTCCGGCAATGCGCTCTGCGGGAACTTCAACGGTCATGCGACGCTGGAGGGCACTGGTCGCCTCTACTGAAACCTGCATCTTCACTCCTCAACAATCAATCAGAAATAATAATGATAGGGATGGCTTACCCGCATAACCCCATGCCATGCGCGATCCACCCTGAAAAATCTGGTGCCGTCCCCGAGACTCGAACTCGGACAGGTTGCCCTACCAGAACCTAAATCTGGCGTGTCTACCAATTCCACCAGGACGGCGTTGTCTGATCTGTGGTCGTGTTGCGATCACAGCGAGCCAATACCCTCACTAACAGTAAGACTATTGGCGTCAGAGTGTGATTATACCTTAGTTAATCTGGATGGACGACAGCCATGAATCAATAAGTCTCAACGTGTCTGGACTTTGCCCGAAACAGGCGTTCGCGGTATCCTAGCGGCCACTATTCACTAGAAATTCACTGGCAGCCATGGGCAGCGAAGTTTTCGAAAACAGCATGCTGGGCGACGCCCCCGAGTTCAAAAGCGTCATCCGCTCCGCGCAGATTGTTGCCGCCACCGACGTCACCGTACTGGTGCTGGGTGAAAGCGGCACAGGTAAGGAGTTGCTGGCCCAGGCGCTCCACGAAGCCAGCCACCGCAGTAGCGCCCCCTTCGTCACCATCAACTGCGCCGCCCTACCGGAAAACCTGGTGGAATCAGAGCTGTTCGGCCACCGTAAAGGTGCCTTTACCGGGGCCCACGACAACAATCCGGGCCGGATTCGCGCCGCCGAAGGCGGTACCCTGTTCCTCGATGAAATCGGCGAACTTCCCCTGGCGATCCAGGCCAAGCTACTGCGTTTCCTTGAGTCGGGCGAATGTCAGTCGGTAGGTGAGCAGACACCCTATCGGGTCAATACCCGGGTGATTACTGCCACCAACCGCGACCTCTACAGTCTGGTGCGGGAAAACCGTTTCCGCGAAGACCTCTACTACCGACTCAACGTCGTACCGCTGGAACTGCCGCCCCTGCGTCAGCGCCACGGCGATATTCCTCTGCTGCTACGCCAACTGACCCGTGAACTGGCGGCACAGCACGGACTCAAGCCGCCCTACTTCACCACCCGAGCACAGACCCGTCTCGAGGCCTATCACTGGCCGGGCAATATCCGCGAACTACGCAACTTCTGTGAGCGGATGGTGGTGCTGCACCACGGTCAGGAGTTGGACGAGCATGCCCTGCCGCTGGAGTTGCTGCGTAGCCGCAGCCACGGCGCCAAGAGCAACGAACCTTTTGCTTTACCCGAGGACGGTATCAGTCTGGATGAGTTGGAACGGGAGATGATCCGTCAGGCACTGGATCGCACCCACGGCAATCGCAGCCGCGCGGCACGCCTGTTGGGATTGAGCCGGGATACCCTACTTTACCGCATCAAGAAATACGCTTTAGGTTAAAGTACACAAAACAAAAAAAGGGCGCCGACGGCGCCCTTTTTCATTCATGGCATACAGCTCTTACATCTTGCCGTGATCCATACTGCTCATGTTACCGTGATCCATACCATCTTTGGCCGCACGAACTTCATAGGTCACCTTCATGTTTTCACCGTTCTTAAACTTCAACATGATATCTACCTTGTCACCTGCTTTAAGCGCATGCTTCGGTTTCATCAGCATCACGTGAAAATCATTGGGCTTGAATGTCACGCTGCCACCCGCCGGGATCTCGATTGCCATCTGGTGGATCATCTTCGCCATACCATCCTGCATCACGGTGCGGTGCAGCATGGTGCTACCGAATGCATCGCAGCTGGCACCAACCAGCGCACGCGGCTTATCCCCCATATTGTGCAACACCATATAACCTGCAGAAGCGGTGGCACCGGGAGGTGCTTCACGCACCCAGGCATCCTTGACCATAACTGAACCTGCGGCTTGCGCCATACCTGCCCAGATACCACAAAGCATCAGCAGGGCTGCACGCTGGATAGTTGTTTTCATTGCTCATTCCTCTCTTGCGTTATCATCAATATTACAACGGCGCTCTATCATTTAATGGTAAAGCGCATGGTAAACGAAACCTGCCATGGCAGTTTTACCGTCTCAGGGGGTTGAGGCATCGGCAGTGCAGCAGACACCGCCTCACTGGCGGCATCATTCAACAGACGATGTGCTCCGCCTGTATTCAGGCCCGAAACCTGCCCTCCAGACTGTAGAACGAAAGCTACTTCCACATCCCCTTCGATTCTGCGACGACGTGCCGCTTTGGGGTAGTTTTTGTAGCCTTCGATATGCGCCATTAGCTGACGCAGATACTTCTGTCTGGCCTTTTCGATCAATGCTCGATCGTCCACCGTGCCTGCCACCTTGGCTTCTGCTGTCGGTGTGCTCGGTGGTTTTGGCTTAACCACCTCAGGTTCCGGCTCTTTACGTTTCTTCGCCCGCTTATTCTTCTTCGGTGGCTCAACCTTTGGCTCAGGTACCTTGGGTTGTGGTAACGGTGTATTCTGCGGCGCAACCTCTGAGCGAAAACTGACTCGAGTCACATTACGTTGCGAAGGTGCCTGTTCACTATTACCTGCCACCGAACCCGTCGTCAGGAAAAACACACCGTGTAGCATCAACGAAACCACCAACGCCACACTGCGCAGAGACCAATCAAACCGGCTCATCGTTTTTCAGTCACAATGTCCACGCTGTCGGCACCAGCCTTGCGCGCCGCATCGAGAATGGTAACCGCCTTACCCAGCGGTGCGCCGCGATCGCCGCGTACCCGAACCAATTTTTCCTTGCGATCCGCCAGGTGCTGACGTAGCACACCTTCAAGGTTGTGCTCTTCGACAATATGCTCGTCGATCAGGAACAACCCTTCGGTGTTAATCACTACTTCCAGTTGGCCATCTTCACTCACTGCCTCACCGCTATCGGCAACAGGCAAGTCGATATTCAATGACTGCTCACGCACGAAATGCGAAGTCAGCATGAAGAAAACCAGCAGCAGAAACACAATATCGATCAGCGGCGTCAGATTGGGCATCTGACTCGCCTTGCGACGGCCCTCAAACTGCATGGATGCTTCCTTCACGATGGTGAGTCGCCTCACCCTCATCACCTGCATCAACGTGCGGCAACTGTTCCAACAACAGCGATGCACAGTTACGCATATTCTGCGCACGGCGGTCAGCCATACCTTCAAGCATGTGTAGCGCCAGAAGAATGGGAATCGCAACGACCAGACCAACACCAGTAGTCAGCATCGCCTCCCAGATACCACCCGCCAACGCCTGCGCATCGACCTTGCCTCCGGCCTGCTCAATTACCATAAAGGCCTTGATCATACCGAGGATAGTACCGAGCAATCCAAGCAACGGTGCCGTATTACCGAGAATACCCAGCGTACGGAAACCACGCTCCATCTTCTGCAGTTCAGTGGAACCGATCCGCTGCGCCACCCGGGTTAGATCTTTTACACCGGCTGATGCCGCGGCCAAAGTACCTTCAAGAATGCTGCATTCGGGACCTTTTAAACCGGCAAGACTTTCGCTGAGTTTACCCTGTGCCAGTTTCCCGGGCAGAAGACTTTCGAAGTCTGCCGGGAAACGGCCCATGAAAAAGAATTGCAGCAAGCGCTCCAATACGATTGCCAACGCCAGAATGGAATATCCCAGCAGTATCCAGACGACGACGCCGCCCTTATCAAAAATATCGGCCAAAACCATTATTCCACCCACTCCAATTCTGTAACGGATATTTAATCTCGCTTACAGCAATTTATGCATGGCAAACAGCGCTCATTAACACAACTGCCAACCATATTTACAAATAAGTCGCCGTCCATGGCGAGGGGAGTCCCTGAAACTAGAACCTGACAGTCAAACCAGTAGTAAAGGTACGGCCTTGATTGACCACAATGGAGATGTCATTAGCATCGTAATCACCATCTTTGTCACTATCACCCGTACCACCACGTGCGGTGTTGTAGTAGAACTTATCCAGAACATTATCAATACGGAAAAAGAATGATGTCACTGTATTTTCCTGCTTGTGATCGTAATTAAACAGCAGGTTAAATACCTCATGACCATCGATCTTGACGCGATTAATTTCGTCAGCATAGTAGGAAGAAATGGCATCCATTTCTCCGGTTACGCGCCACTGCGGTGTCAACCGGTAGACCAATGACATATTTAGGTGATGATTTGATGTGCGTGGGACAACATTGCCTTCGTTATCGTAGTGTTCCAGACAGTACTCACCACTCCAGTCGGTTACGGAACCACAGCTGGAAACGTATGAACCATAGCGGTTACCTAACAATAAATTAAAATTGTCATACTTGGTAAATTTAGCATCAAGGTAGGTATAACCAACATGCCATGAGAGATCAGGAGTAAAAGCAGTCTCCATCGCCAATTCCAAACCACGATTTCGCATGCCACCAATGTTGTCGTACATATCGATTGTGTCACCACCATCACCATACTGTCCTGAAGTACTCATGATGTAATCGTTACGGTCAATCTGGAAGACTGCCAAATCCAGATCTGTTGGTGCGCCAAATAATGTAGTCTTGGTACGATAACCCAATTCCATATTGATCGCATGTTCAGGAACCAGATCTGGATTACTGGCGGTACCACCAGTGGGAGAGATATCACCAGCAAACAATTGCCTGACAGATGGCGCACGGAAACCAGTAGACACGTTTGCATAGAAATCCTGGTTCTCACCAATGTTATAATTCGCACCGAGACGCCATGAAGTAACGTCGAAGGACTTATTAAGGCTGAGCGAGCTGATATCTGAAGTGTAATCGTAAGCAAGATGATCGTAACGACCGTTCATGGTCATTACCAATGGTTCACTGACGCGGAACTTATATTCGCCATATAGTGCCTGCACTGCTTCATCCGTTGTGTCATCAGACAATGGGGTACCTGCAGTGGTGGTAATACTTGTATGGCTCCAGTTCCAAACATCAATATTCGCCTCGGTATTGTTCTTGTAGCTGTTGGCACGCAAATCCAGCGCCATCAACCATGCAGAATTTTCACCTGCCGAACGGTACTCACTCTTCAAGCCATTTTGCACCTGATCATAATTATTCAGGGTCTTATATAACGAGGGGTCGGTACTATCTGGCCCAGAAAGAAATTCGGTGTTATCACCGAAACTGTACACATTCACCATCAGATTATCAGTGGCACTGATATCTCGCGAATAGGTAGCAAAATATTTCGCTAGTTTAACCTTGAAGCGATTAGCGTAGTCATTGTACGCGGGGTCAGCACTGATCGGATCGATCTCGGCTGCATCGACCCCCTTCACCGAACCGTGACTATTTTTCCAGCGATCCGACAGTTCCAGACCAAATGTCATGTCACTGGCATCATCAACATAATATTGCAGCTTGCCGTTGAGGTAATCTGCTTTAGAGGCAGAATCATCATAATAGCCATCGGTCTCACGTCGAGACACCTGTATATGACCATTGGTATTTTCATCTGCAAAACCTGCACGAACTAGCCCCTTATGAGAGCTGAAATCACCCACTTCTTCTGCTACAGCAAAACCTTTGTAATGAGCACCACGCTTGGTGGTAATAATCACCGCGCCGGAAAGTGCATCGTCACCGAAAAGATAGGAAGCACCACCTTTCACCACTTTGATGGATTCGATGTTATCCATATCGATATTCACCGCACCGGTACGCTCAAAAACCGGCACACCATCGATAACTACGGCCACACCGGGTTTCTCACCCATGTACACTTGATTCTCGATACCGCGAATATGGATCTTCAGTGAGTCGCCACTAGAAAAGGTTGTGGTAATGCCAGGAATGGATTGCAGCATTTGCTGGATGTTTTCGGTGTGGGCAGCATCCACCTCTTCACCCTTGATGACACCGATATTGGATGCTTCATTACGCTTATTTTCAAAACGATCGTCGATGGTCGATGATTCGACCTGGATAACCCCCAAATCTTCTGCCAAGACAACGCCAGGTGCCGCAACACCTAGGCCTACACTCAGCAGCAACACCCCCAAACGGGCAAATCCAAATTGATTCACACATACCTCCCCAAAATACATATAGTTAAAAGTGTTATAACTTTTTGCCGGGCAGGCATTTTGCAGGATATGTGCCACAAGCCAGTTGCTTGTTTTTATTGGAAAGTTTTGAAAAACCAAGTGGAGGACTGCGAGGTAAATGCCAGCGCACTGCGGCATATGACACAGTGAAATGCCACGCTTGGTAATGACAGCAACGCTAGAAAAACAAAACCCGGCGGAAGCCGGGTTTGTAGAAGATGGGGTGGCTGATGGGACTCGAACCCACGACAACTGGAATCACAATCCAGGACTCTAACCAACTGAGCTACAGCCACCATTGAAACTGTATTCGCCGGTGCGAAAATGGCGCGCCCGGCAGGACTCGAACCTGCTACCCTCGGCTTAGAAGGCCGATGCTCTATCCAGATGAGCTACGGGCGCATGTAACCGAAAGCAGGCCCGTCCAGTAACACGATAAAATGGTCGGGGTAGAGGGATTCGAACCCCCGACATCCTGCTCCCAAAGCAGGCGCGCTACCAGACTGCGCTATACCCCGAGCAATACGGGAACCACTACCGCAGGTACCCTCCCGCGGAAAGACGGCAATACTACCCGGCGATGGTTGTTTGGTCAATAAGCGCCCCTATCCCCTTGGCCTTGTTTCAGCGGCGTGAGAAGATAGCGCCCCCGCAGAACAGGTAAAGCAGGAACAGGCATGAGCGCACAAATTATCGACGGCAAGGCGATCGCCGCCGAGGTAAGAACCGAAATCAAGCAACAGGTGGCAGCACGTGTCGCCGCTGGCAAGCGTCCTCCCGGTTTGGCGGTTATCCAGGTGGGTGAAGACCCCGCTTCGAAAATCTATGTCGGTAGCAAGCGCCGTGGCTGCGAAGAGTGCGGCATCCTCTCCATTGCCCACGATCTGCCGGTCGAGACCAGCCAGGAAACGCTACTCGCCCTGATTGACGAATTAAATGCCGACCCGACCGTCGACGGTATTCTGGTACAGCTGCCCCTTCCGCCACAGATCGATGAAGAATCGGTGATCGAGCGCATCCTCCCTGATAAAGATGTCGATGGCTTTCATCCCTATAACATCGGCCGTCTTACCATCCGTATGCCGACCCTGCACCCCTGCACCCCACGCGGAGTCATGACCCTGCTGGAACACACTGGCGTGGATCTGACCGGTCTGGATGCCGTGGTGGTCGGTGCCTCCAATATCGTCGGCCGCCCGATGGCGCTGGAGCTGCTGATGGCCCGCTGCACCGTCACCATCTGCCACAGCCGCACCAAAGAGCTCGAAGAGAAAGTCCGCAATGCGGATCTGGTAGTCGTCGGCGTAGGCCGCCCGGAAATGGTTAAAGGTGACTGGATCAAGGAAGGCGCCATTGTCATCGATGTGGGGATGAATCGCCTGGAAAGCGGCAAGCTGGTAGGGGATGTGGAATTTGACGCCGCCAGTGAACGTGCTTCCTGGATTACACCGGTACCCGGTGGCGTGGGACTGATGACCGTGGCGACCCTGTTGCAAAACACCCTGGTAGCCGCAGAACGTCACGACTGACCGCGCCAGGCGCAGAGTCGATTAGTTACGAGAAAGAAGGGAAGAAAAAAAACTGCGGCAATCCTTTGCCTGAAGTTGGAGGGGTATCCACCTGGCATTCCTTGCCAGGACAAGAGTGGAGGAGTACTCCGGGCACGAAGCCCATACATCTCTATACACTGCTACCACAGAAAATAAGGAGATTGCACTGCTATTCAGTGCTCGTCACTAAGCATCAGCGACGAGTACATTATGGGTAGGTGCTAAGGGAAAAAATATTGGGGAAAACCCTAACCGGGGAAATTCCTGCTGCAGGAAAGGGCTTCAGTGTGACGGAGTTGGCAATACTGGCTGAGCTGGTAGCTATTCAATAGCCTCAAATGGCGCCTCACTAGCTACCCCGCGCAATGAAACGACCATGCGGACCAGATGTGACAGGGAATCCGCCTCCAGTTTTTCCATCACCCGGGCACGATGGACTTCAACTGTTTTCTGGCTCACTCCCAACTCAATACCAATCTGTTTATTGGAAGCACCATCCACCACGCGATCTAGCACCTCCTGCTCCCGTGGCGTCAGCAATTTCATTTTCGCCTGCACCGCATCCTGTTCCGCCAGACTCTGGCGCAGTTGCGATTCCTGATGCAGGGCGCTTTGCACTAGCGCGAGCAGAGTGTCGTCATTGAAAGGTTTTTCGATAAAGTCGAAGGCACCTGCCTTGAGCGCACGCACCGCCATCGGTACGTCGGCGTGGCCGGAAATAACGATTATCGGCATGTGACAACCGCGCTGATTAAGCTCTGCCTGAAGCTCCAGACCACTCATCCCGGGCATACGAATATCCAGCAGCAGACAGCCACTAAGTCGATCATTACACGCTTCGAGAAAGGCCTTTGCCGAAGGGAAGGTTTGAGTCTGGATATCAGCGGACTTCATTAGCCAGGAGAGCGAATCGCGAACTGCCTCATCGTCGTCGATGATATACACCACCCCCAAATCAGACATTCTCCTCTCCCCCTTCGTTATACGGCAGGGTCACTATCATGCGAGTGCCCCGCTCTATCGTCTTGTCCAGCGTTAACTGCCCGCCGTGTGATTCGATAATACCCCGGCTAATCGACAAGCCCAAGCCCATCCCCTGTTGCTTGGTGGTGACAAACGGCTCGAAGACATCTTCTTGCACTGCCGCATCGATACCATGGCCAGCGTCTTCGACCACAATTTTCACGATATCGTCGACCAGACTGGTACTGATCAAAAGGCGTCGCTGTGATTCAGGAATATCCTGCATCGCTTCAATCGCGTTACGGATCAGGTTCAGTAATACCTGCTCGAGCTGAATGTCGTGAGCCCAGAGTTTTGGGATCGAATCATTCAACTGGAGCTTGAGGCTTACGCCCGCCTTGCGCCATTCCGGCTGCAGGAAGTTCACCAGATCGACGATCAAACGATTGAGATCCACCTGCTTACGCTCCGGCTGCTCCTTGCGGATAAAACGCCGCAACTGGCGGATGATCTCGCCCGCCCGCTCAGCCTGGGAGGAAACTCGCTGCATCACCTCGATCAACTCACCGTTCTCTTTTTCACTGCCCGACTTCAGCATGCGAATCGAGCCCTTGGTGTAGTTGACGATGGCCGATAGCGGCTGGTTAAGCTCGTGGGCAATACCCGAGGCCATCTCGCCCATAGTACTGAGTCGCGCCACGTGGGCCATTTCCATCTGCCGCTGACGCGCCTCTTCCGCGGCCTTCTTACGTGCGGTGATATCGCGGAAAACCACCACCGCACCATTCACCTTGCCGTGACTATCGAGGATCGGTGTGCGGCAATATTCCACAGGGATGGTGCGGCCGTTCTTGCAGAGCAGTTGGTCGTCGTCGACGTAGTAGGCCTGCTCATCGTCCAGGGCATAGGAGGGCGGATAATTACCCTCCCCATCCTCTTCTTCACGGTCATTACCGTGGCGCAGCAATTCATCCTGACTACGGCCAATTAACTCCTCTTTTCGCCAGCCAGTAATCTCCTCCATGGCACGGTTCACGAAGGTGGAGTTGCCGCTAATATCGACACCGTAGATACCATCTGCCACCGAATCGAGGATCAGCGCGTGCTGCTGCTCCAGCTGTCGCTTGGCGTTGGAGAGTTGCTGGTTGAGGCGCAGCACCCAGGTGGTTAGGCCACCCATAATCAGCAGCAGGAAAAAACCACCCACCAGCCACATCCAGTAACGCTGCCAGACATCCTGCAAGGTGAACTGCTGCGAGTATTGGTAAGGCGGCAAGAGTAACTCCTGCAACAGATCATGCACCGGCTGATAGTCTAGGGGGATGGTCCAGCCCGCGTAATTCCCGGCCAACGCCGCGGGGTGATCCTCGGGCATTTCCGCCAGGGCAATGGAGACCTGACGTGCCAGACTGTTGGAGGTGTGCTGCACCTTACTGAATGGCCACTCAGGATAGAGCCGGGTGCTATGCAGCCTAGGAAACTCGGCATCGGAATGACGATTAATGATGCGGAACTCATTGAGGTTAATCAGCCCCTCCGCCTCCATGTGTTCCAGAATATCGGTACGCACCACACCCGCATCGACCTTACCCTCGCGCACCGCCATCACCACCTTGTCATGGGTGCCGGAGAAAACGATCTTGTGCAGGTCACGATGCGGCTCGATACCCGCAGCCTTGAACTCCCGTAGCGCCACCATGTAGCCACCCAGGGAGCTGGCGTTGACCGCGCTCAGGGTTCCGCCACGAAGATCGTTGAGCGTATTCAGGTCGTAGCGCTCGGCACGGGCGAAGATCACCCCACCGAAGGTGTTGGCCACATCCCCCTGCCAGCGGTTGCGCAGGGTCGCCAGACGCGACACCCGGTAGCGGACCTCGAGATTGACGTAGATCGCCGGGTTAACCAGGACGAAATCGATTTCGCCTCGGGCTACGGCGCCTTCGACTTCACCGAAAGCCAGTGGGCGGATAACGAAACGGTAGGTGGGGAGTTTCTCGCTCAAATAGGCCGCGGTTGGCGACCAGTGACTCAGGGTCGTGTCATCGCCGCGATGGCTGAGCACGCCGATAGTCACCTGCTCCGCCGCGGAGACCGAGACAGCGAAGAGACAGAGCAGGAGTGGGAACAGGCGCCGTACCATGCCGGCCATTGTCGCTCAAAGCCGCCAGTACAGCCATCCGCCTGTGGCAGCGAGTAACAGCAGAATCGTCAGCCAACGCTTCCATGGACGAGGTTCCTTGATCGGCAGCAGATAGCCTTCGGTAACAGGATCGACCTTGCGCGCCTTCTCCTGTAACGCTTTCCAGGCCTGTTCAACCACGGGCAGAGCAGCCTCACGTACGCCATCGCCCTGCTCCTTTTCCAGATCCTCCAGTGTGACCACGCTGTCTGGACGGCCCTTGGGAAAGGAGCAGTTGCCCATAAAAAGGATCTTGCCTTCAGTGGTGACTCTGGGAGTGTGATAACGCAGGCAGGAGAGCAGCCCTTCCATGCCATAGAGCGGATTGGAAAAGCGGATGGTGCGTTTGCCTATCACCTGGGCCCAGGTGTCCATGCGATCACCGGCAAAGATAATCCCGTTACGCGGGCTGGTGATTAGCACCCGGATATCGTGCGGGGTCATCAACAACCATTCGAAATAGGCCAAACCACCCATACCATCGTCGAGCAGGATATTACGCATCCGCTCCAGCCCGGACGAGGCGATGCAACGCTCCGTCCGCCGTTGTATCAGATTGCGGCGCAGCAGCGGCAGCACTAGCAACACTGCCAGCAGAAGCAGTGCAGCAGCCACGGCATAGGTGATCATCTGTTGGTCCAAAATTCCCCCTCTTTCGACTCAATCCTGCACTCTATTCTCGACGCCAGCTGGTACCCTGCGCACCGTCTTCCAGCACGATACCCTGCGCCTTGAGCTCGTCACGGATACGGTCCGACTCGGCCCAATCCTTATTACTTCGCGCCTCAAGACGGGCAGCGATCAGGGCATCGATCTCTTCATCGGAAGGACCTCCGCTGGCGCTACCTCGCAGGAACTGCTCCGGTTCGCGCTGCAACAGCCCCAACATCGCCCCGAGGCACTTCAGTTGGCCTGCCAGGGCTGGCGCCTCATCGCTGTCCCGTTTCCGGTTCAGCTCGTGGGCCAGCTCAAACAGCACCGCCAACGCCTCAGGGGTGGCAAAATCTTCATCTAGCGCAGCATAGAAACGCTGACTGAACTCATTCTCAACGACGACTCCCTCGGCCGCCACAATGCCACGCAGACTGGTGTAGAGGCTGCTCAGAGCCGCCTTGGCGTTATCCAGATGCTGGTCCGAATAGTTGAGCGGACTGCGGTAGTGGCTGGTGAGGATGAAGTATCGGATCACTTCCGCATCGTAACGACCCATTACGTCACGAATCGTGAAGAAATTCCCCAGTGATTTGGACATCTTTTCGTTGTCCACACGGACAAAACCATTGTGTAACCAATAGTTTACAAACTTGCAGCCGCAGGCCCCTTCGGACTGGGCGATTTCGTTCTCGTGGTGGGGGAATTGCAGGTCCAGGCCACCGCCGTGGATATCGAAGTGATCACCCAAAGCATGCACCGACATGGCGGAACATTCGATGTGCCAACCGGGCCGTCCCTTGCCCCAGGGGGAATCCCAACTCGGCTCGCCCGGCTTGACCGCCTTCCACAGGACGAAGTCCAGCGGATCGTCCTTGGCCTCATCAACTGCCACCCGTTCTCCCGCTCGCAGGTCCTCCGGGTTCTTACCGGAGAGTTTGCCGTAACCGTCGAATTTGCTGACGTCGTAATAGACATCGCCGTTACTGGCCGGATAGGCGTAACCCTTCTCCACCAGTTGTCCGATCATCTCGATGATCTCATCCATGTGCAGAGTGGCCCGTGGCTCCTGGTCGGGTCGGGCGACGCCGAGCAGATCCGCGTCCTCATGCATCGCGGCAATGAAACGACCGGTCAGGTCATTGAAATCCTCGCCGTTGTCATTGGCGCGGGCGATGATTTTGTCGTCGATATCGGTAATGTTGCGCACGTAGGTCACGTGCTTGTCGCCGTAGATCTGACGCAGGTAGCGGTTGATCACATCGAACACCACCAGCACCCGGGCATGGCCGATGTGACAGAAATCGTAGACCGTCATACCGCAGACATACATTCGCACCCGCTGAGGGTCGATGGGCTCGAAGGGTTCGAGCCGACGGGTCAGGTTGTTATATACCTTGAGTTGATGTGAATAGGCCATGCCGGGGTCTCTTTGACTAACAGCGTGTATGGGTACGACAGCCGCGCATGGTAGCCCAAAGAAGTGGTGGCGACAAAGGCGGCCACCATTAGCTGTGTATTTTCTTCTCCAGTTTATCCAGCCGCTGCTCAATCCGCCCGATACTGTCACCGATCTGGCGCATTGTGTGCAGCAACTCCTGCTCTTCCTTGACTGTTCGGGTCACATCATGACCAATATGCCGTTCCAGGCGACCGCTCTCACGACTACGGTGCTCCATGTCGCCCAGGCGCTGCTCCAGCGCCAGCAACTCCTTGCCCAGCCGGTTGACCAGGGCATGGGTGTCGACCTCTTCGTGAGTCACCTTCTCCATGTCCTCTTCCAGCTCCGCCTCGACCCGACTGACGTCGCGACCAATAAAGAACGAGGAGAAGTTGGCGGTCATCAATGAGAACAGCGCTACCCCCATCAGGATCAACAGGGCGCCAAACAGCTTGCCAGCATGGGTGGTGGGAACGATGTCGCCGTAACCGACCGTGGTGACAGTGACCCAGGCCCACCAGATACCGTCCCACGGAGTGGTGACCCCCGGTTCGATAGCGGTAATCAGCAGGCCGGCAAGGATAATCACCACGAAGGCCACCAGCAGGGTGGTACCAAGGCGGTTATGGGCCAGGAACTGCCGTACATTACCGGAGAAGCGGAACAGCAACCCGACCAGCAACACCAGCCGCAGGCTTCTCAGCACACCGGTCAGGGGGGAGAAGTGCCAGATCATTGGCACGCCGCCGGCGATAATCACCAGATTCATCCAGTTGCGCCGCAGGTACAGCCATTTGTTATCCACCAGATAGGTCAACACGCTGGTCTCAAGCAGAAAGACCATCCAGATGGCCCAATCACCGAGATGGCTCTGCAGCGGGGTCAGCAGCCCCCGCACCTCCATAAACCAGTGTACCGGTATCCACAGGGTGACCAGCAAGACAGGGATCTCGAAGCGCGAGGCCCAGCGTTTGGCTTCGCCGTTCTCATCGTCTTCTACCCCTGCCAGGCCAATCCAGTAATGCAGTTTAAAAGTCGTCATCGTTACTACCAGTGCTATTAAGCTCGAACATCCCCACTCCCGCCTTTCTCCCTGGCCTCGGAACCGATATCATTCCCTTTTTTAGCATAAAGCGGAGATATCGAATGAAGAAACTGTTGCCCCTGCTCCTGATGTTGTTTGTCGCAGCCTGCAATAGTGAAGTATCCGATGCGCCGACGTCCAGCACCAGCCCGCGTGTGCTGATGCAGACCAGCATGGGCGACATCGTGATCGAACTCTACCCGGATAAGGCTCCGAAGAGCGTCGCCAATTTCCTGCAATACGTCGACGATGGCTTCTACAACGGCACTATTTTCCACCGTGTAATCGATGGCTTCATGATCCAGGGCGGCGGTTTCACTCCTGACATGGAGCAGAAACAGACCCGCGCCCCGATCATGAACGAGGCGGACAATGGCCTGCGTAACACCATCGGCACCGTCGCCATGGCGCGCACCATGGAACCCCACTCCGCCACTTCCCAGTTCTATATTAATGTGGCGATGAACAGCAGCCTCGACTTCCGTGAGAAGACGCCACGCGGTTGGGGCTATGCCGTGTTCGGCCGGGTAATAAAAGGCATGGAGGTGGTTAAGGCGATCAAAAGCGTGCCGACTACCCGGGTAGAGGTCTACCGCGACGTACCGGCCACCCCCATCATGATTGAGAAGGTTTCGCGCCTCGCTGCGAACGCCAAGAACTAATTTGAGGAAATAACGATGATCAAACTGAACACCAACTTCGGCACCATCACCCTGGAGCTGTTTGCCGACAAGGCGCCGGAAACGGTCAACAACTTCATCACCTACGTCAAAGACGGCTTCTACGACGGCACCATTTTCCATCGCGTGATCAACGGCTTCATGATCCAGGGCGGCGGCATGGAACCGGGCATGAAAGAGAAGCAGACCCGTGACCCGATCAAGAACGAGGCAGACAACGGTCTCTCCAACGAGAAAGGCACCATCGCCATGGCGCGCACCATGGAGCCGCACTCCGCCTCGGCACAGTTCTTCATTAACGTCAGCAACAACACCTTCCTCGACCACCGTTCACCGACTCAGGACGGCTGGGGCTATGCGGTTTTCGGTAAGGTTGTAGACGGCATGGACGTAGTCGAACGGATCAAGGCCGTCGAAACCGGCAATGCCGGTTTCCATCAGGATGTGCCGGTTGAGGATGTGATCATCGAAAGCGCCGAGGTTGTAGAAGGCGAGTAAGCCGGTGTCGACGCTGTTCATTGCCGACCTGCACCTGAGCGCAGAACGTCCGCAGACCATCCGCCTGTTTCTCGACTTTCTGGCGGGGCAAGCACGTAGTGCCACCGCGCTCTATATTCTCGGCGACCTGTTCGAGGCGTGGCTGGGGGACGATCTGGTACTGCCTGAGTACCATCCCGTCCTCGAGGCACTCGGTGAACTGGTCGAGAGCGGCACAGCGGTCTACGTGATGCACGGCAATCGCGACTTCCTCCTCGGCGAGACCTTCGAGCGAATGAGCGGTTGCCAGCTCATCGACGACCCGTTGCGCATCGATCTCTACGGTACGCCGACGCTGCTGATGCATGGCGACCTGCTGTGTACCGACGACCAGCCCTACCAGGCCATGCGCCAGCAATTGCGTGATCCAAACTGGATCAGCGCCTTCCTCGATAAATCGGCTGAAGAGCGCATCGCCTTTGCCCGTGAGTTGCGTGAACGTAGCCGCAAAGAGACCGGGGAAAAGGCCGAGACCATCATGGACGTCAATCCGCAGACCGTGGAAAAGACTCTGCGTCAGTATGAAGTCACTCGACTCATCCACGGTCATACCCACCGCCCAGCCACCCATCAGCACCCGCTGGATGACAGCAGCGCCACCCGTTATGTCCTGCCCGAATGGAGCGACCACGGCGGTGTCCTGCGTTGCGACGCGGAGGGTTGCGTAAGCCTAAAGGTGTAACGCAAACATCATCTAACGATGGGAAAATCGTTAAGCGGCAGCTAAGGCAGGCCGACAACAATAACGCCAATCCTTTATACTGTCCGCCCATGCGACCACGACGATATTACGCACTCCTGTCCCTGCTCCTCATACTCCTGCTCAGCGCCTGCAGCTCGGGCAAGAACGAGCTCGAGCGGGTCAAAAACAGTGGCAAGCTGGTCGTCCTCACCCGTAACTCCGGCACCACCTATTACGAAGGCCCCTACGGCCCCACCGGCCTGGAGTATGACCTGGCCAAGGGCTTTGCCGATGAGCTTGGGGTGGAGCTGAAAATGGTGGTCGCCAGCAATGTCGGCGAGGTGCTGGAACAGTTGCTGGACCTGGATGCGGACTTCGCCGCCGCAGGACTCACCGCTACCCGCAAACGCCAGGTCTGGGCCCGCTTCACCCCGCCCTATCAACAGATCACCCAGCAACTGGTCTACCGTATCGGTGGGGAACGACCGGCCAGCCTGAAAGAGATCAGCGGTACGCTGGAGATCACCTCGCGTAGCAGCCACGAGGAAGAGCTGCGCAAACTCAAGTACCAGTACCCAGACCTGACCTGGCAGGTAAACTCCGACGCCGAGAGCGAGGAACTACTGACCATGGTGTGGGATAAAGAGCTCGACTACACCATTGCCGACTCCAATGAAATCGCCATTAATCAGCGCTACTACCCGGAGTTGCGGGTCGCCTTCAACATCACCGAACCGGAGCCACTGGCCTGGGCCTTTCCGCGAATGAAGGACGACAGCCTCTACCAGGCTGCCAGTGACTACATCACCCGCATGAAGGAAAGCGGTGCCCTGGCCCAGTTGGTTGATCGCTACTACGGCCACCTCAACAGCTTCGACTACGTCGATACCATTACCTACCAGCGCCACATCGAATCCCTGCTACCCGAATACCGCAAGCTGTTCGAGTATGCCGCCGAGGAGTTCCAGCTCGACTGGCGACTGCTGGCGGCGACCGCTTATCAGGAGTCCCACTGGAATCCGAACGCCGTTTCGCCCACCGGCGTGCGTGGATTGATGATGCTGACCAAAAACACCGCCAAGGAGCTGGGGGTAGAGAAACGTACCGACCCGGTTCAGAGCATTCGCGGCGGCGCACTCTATTTGCGCCAGATGCTGACCAAACTACCGCCGCGGATTCAGGAGCCAGACCGTTCCTGGCTGGCACTGGCCGCTTATAACGTCGGCTACGGCCACCTGGAAGATGCACGCATCATCACCGAAAAACGTGGCGGTAATGCGGACAGCTGGAAAGATGTAAAGGAAAACCTGCCGTTGCTACGTAAGCGCAAGTGGTATCGCAAGACCCGCCACGGTTATGCCCGTGGACACGAAGCGGTGCGTTATGTGGAAAATATTCGTCGTTATTTCGATCTGCTGGTACGTGCCCTGGGACAGGAAGACCAGAACACCCCGATAAACCGGGCGCTGGAGATCAAAACCCCGGCCCTTTAGCCCTGGCGACGGCGGCGGAAAAAATCCTGCAACAACGCCGCACTCTCCTCCGCCAGCAGACCTGCCTCTACTTCACAGCGGTGATTCAGTGCATCGCTTTGTAATAGATTAAATACCGAACCGGCTGCGCCGGTGCGTGGATCAGCGGCAGCGTAAACCACCCGCTCCACCCGTGCGTGCACCATTGCCCCGGCACACATGGGACAGGGTTCGAGGGTGACATAGAGAGTGGTACCCGTGAGGCGGTAATTCTCCAGCACCTTGCCTGCCTGACGCAGTACGCGCATCTCAGCATGACCGCTGGGATCGTTTTCGGCGATAGGTCGGTTCCAACCCTCAGCAATTAGCTTGCCGTCTTTGACCAGCACTGCACCGACCGGCACCTCTCCTTCAAGCGCAGCCTGCTGCGCCAGCTCGAGTGCGCGGCGCATCCAGTGAGTGTCTGGGGATTCGAGTTCGTTGTTCATTCGGTGGCATTTTTTCCTATTCCCACACGAATGTAAACGAACCAAGAAACATATTCTGGGCTGGCACCCAGATGCACAAAAAAGCCCGGTAACTCTTTAGGAGATACCGGGCTTTTTTAGGATGAGCAGATTACCAGCTGCTACTACTCACTCTATGGCAACTACCGCAATTGTAATACCTTGAACCAAGAGGATTACCGTGCTCCCTTGTACCATCCGAGGCATGACACGCAGCACATGTCGATCCATAGGTAGCATGCGGGAATCCTGATATATCTGCATTGGCTGGCGAGTCATCATGGCACTGCACGCAGGATGAAATACGTCTTGAGCTGTGATTACCAGGATAGCCCCCATTGACGACGTGACTGTAGTCAGTCACAGCGACGCCCCAGGAACTGGTGCTGGTATGACACGAATCGCATGCGGCAATCGCCGTCACAAAGTGATTCGATGGTTTTGGTGTCACAACATGTGAGGCGTTACTACCATCGTGATTACCATCATGACAATTTTCACAGGATTCCGATGTAACCACTGAGTGATCCATCGATGCGTTGGCAAAGGTGCCACCCACGTTACTGCGATGGCAACTGTAGCAGTTGAATTCACCCGATGGCCCCATAATCGGGATGTGTGGAAGCGGGTTTGGATCGTCCGTTACATCAACCACACCGGACGTACCTGCCGCGTGACAACCGGAAGCAGCACAGCCCGTGGTTACGCCCGTATGGTTGAACCCTCCAGTGGCATTCGTTGCAAAGGTGCCTTCGGTTGTATGGCAGGCGCCGCAATCTGCATTAGTCGCCACGTGCGAAGCCGATTTACCAACGGCGATGGTGTTATCGTGGCAATCCATACATTGCTGGCCAAGCATTTCCGGACCAGTATGATCGAAGCTGCCTCCGACAAATGACGATGTTGACGGCGGATAACCCGCATGACAGACGCTGCAACCACGAGTCGTCGGTAGATGGTTTGCATTTTTACCTGTCGCAACCAGACCGTCATGGCAACCGGCACAGGCCAGACCCTGATTTGCCTGACCAGGATCCATTGTCGTGTGGTCGAAGCCTGCGACAAAACTACCGCCTGTTTGATGGCAATCCTGACAGGTATCGGAGGTCGGCGGATGCGCGCCGCTTTTGCCGATAGGTTGAGTGGTATTGCCATCAACATGGCAACTCACACACGCTTGTGACGCGACCGCAGGATCCAGGTGATTAACCGGATTGGTCTCTCCAAATGCACCTGTGGTGGAGTGACAGGCATTACATTCCCAACCACTGTTATTCGCCGTGTTATGCGTAGAGCTAACTGGTGTCTGATAGAAAGTAGCACCGTAAACCGCATTGTCATACGAACCGTTGTGGCAACTACTGCAACCGGTTGTGTAGGCGGGATGAACTGTGTTTACAAACCGGGTGGCCGTTGTAAAGCCACTTGAACTTGTACCATTAATTCCGGGGCCGTTAAGGGTAGCGGTGTGACAGATACTACAGTCATCGGTCGTCGGAATATGATTATTGGGTGCAGCGATCACGACCACACCGTCATGTGGCAAACCATCGTGGCAACTGGCGCAATTGTCGACGATCCCCGCAGCAGCATGATCAAAGGTCGACAGTGCAAAACTGGTATACCCAGCACCGTTGCCATGACAAATCACACAATCATCTCCCGGTGTCGGAAGCGGCACGTGCGTCACCGACTGGCCTAGTGCAACACTTCCATCGTGACAGGAGATACAGGTTGGACTCGAGTAGGTTACACCGTCGGTAGTCACCGACGAATGATCAAATGTCCCACCGGCAAACGTATCTGCTTGTGGATCATGGCAGACACTGCATTGTGCCGTTGTTATTTGATGATTGGTTGATTGACCTGTCGCCGTAACGCCGTCATGACAGGCATTGCAATCGGTTGGGTTCGATGGTCCCTGCGTTCCAAAACCACTGTGATCCACCGTTGCCAGACTGAAACTTCCACCTGCAGTGTGGCAGTCGCTACAGGGCTGACCAGCCGCAGCGGTATGAATATCTTCAAGTGGTTGTGGATAGAGTGGCGTCGTGGGTATGCCCGGGGCAATAGTGTCGTTATGACACGCAACGCATTGCTGACTTGTCACTTCCACCGAGGTGTGATCAACGAAACCGCCGATAAATGATGAGGTGTGGTGGCAGTCTCCGCAATCAGAAGTAACCGATGTGGCAATATGATTTCCCGGCTTACCTGTGGCATTTACTCCGTCGTGGCAGGAGTTACAGGCGATAGGATGCCGTGCCAGCACACCGTGATCGAACAGTCCATTCAAGTTGAAAGTGGTGGTGTTATGGCAGAGATCACACGCCTCAGTAATATCACCCGTATCCGGGTGTGGATTCGGTGCTAAATCTTTTCCTCCGGCATGACAACCAGCTTGCCCACAACTCCCCGGCGTCACCGTAGAATGATTAACGAAGGGCGGATTAAACGACGTGGTGGTATGGCAGTTATTGCATTCCACAGAAACACTTGGATGTCCTGGCGGATTTGGGGCAGAGTCTGTACCCGGTGCGGCAACACCATTGTGGCAGGCAGAACACGGTGAGCTGATATGCGCGTGATCGAAACTGCCGTCGGGATTGAGGTCGAAGAAACTATCGGTCGTATGGCAGTCACTACATTCCTGAGTGGTTTCAATGTGTGCCGGAGACTTGCCGATAGCAATCACGCCATTATGGCAATCGCTGCAACTACCGAACACCTCTGCGTGATCAACAAAACTTGCTGCAATAAATTCTTTCGGCCAATGACAGGTTTGGCACAAGTTGCTTGTTGCCATATGTGTGCCTGACTTTGCCGGAACGGAAGAATATCTCCCCGAGTGACATACCGAACAATTGTTCGATAGCCCACCGTGGAAGGTGTAACGACGAGCAGTAAGATTTGTCACGTAGTCCGGGTTGAGCGTTGCATTATCGAGCGCCACCACCAGTGCTACATCGCGGGAACTGGATACACCATGTGAACTGACCACCAACTGCACCGCATAGGCACCAGCCACATCCGGCACAAATGTTGGGTTAACGGTATTTGCACCCGTTAACGTAACGTTACTGCCGTCAGGTTTATACACAAACGACCAGCGGTAACCTAGTTGGCTATTGCTGGAACTGGATGATCGACTACCATCAAGATAAGCGGTATAGGGATTAGCACCATTATTACAACCCAATGGCGGTGTGGATCCGGTATAGACCTCTCCCTGCAGAAGCGTCTCACAGATACCTCCGGCATCGGCAACCAGCATCAGTGATGAGGTATCGGTACCCGATGAACTTCCTCCGCCAGACGAAGAACTACCGCCTCCGCATCCGCCCAAAAACATGGTGAGCAACAGCAGCAGCGGCCAAGCGATTGTGATCAGAAACCTTCCCTGGGATGTGCGTTGATGGATCGACATCATTTAACCGTCCGTAACAGCGAGAACTATGGTGGTGAGTATGTATAGCTCCACCGTTCATAGATGACTCAATGCGGCGATCCTAAGAGTATTGCCTGAATTTAAATGTGTATTGGTTCACTAAGCGGATTGATTATTGTCATTAATTTCTATACACCCATAAATACAGCTATGCAGGCATAAATACAGCAAATCGCTGAAAAGGAAGGTCGTTGGTTGTCACAATGAAGTTTCAGGCGGCATGAAAGGAGGTGAAGTCGAGAAATCACCTGAACTGCATGTGGACTATCGTTCAGGCGATTCCATAACTAGCTTCTCAGTCTATTCCCACTCAATGGTACCGGGTGGCTTGCCGGTAATGTCATAGACCACACGGGAGATTCCATTGATCTCATTCACGATGCGTCGTGACACATCATCAAGAAAGTCGTAAGGCAGGTGAGCCCAGCGTGCAGTCATAAAATCGATGGTCTCCACTGCACGCAGTGCTACCACATATTCGTAGCGACGACCGTCGCCGGTTACGCCTACCGATTTCACCGGCAGGAATACGGCAAAGGCCTGGGAGGTTTTGTCATAGAGATCGTGATTGCGCAGCTCTTCGATGAAGATGTGATCGGCCAGACGTAGTATGTCGGCATACTCCTTCTTCACCTCACCGAGGATACGCACACCGAGACCCGGCCCCGGGAAGGGATGGCGGTAAACCATATCGGCAGGCAGTCCCAGCTCGATACCCAACCGGCGAACCTCGTCTTTGAATAGCTCACGCAACGGTTCCACCAGCTGGAGCTTCATGTGCTCCGGCAGGCCGCCGACGTTATGATGGGATTTAATCAGATGGGCTTTACCGGTCTTGGCGCCGGCAGACTCAATCACATCAGGATAGATAGTGCCCTGAGCCAGCCACTTCGCAGAGGTAAGCTTGCCCGCCTCCTCTTCAAAGATATCAATGAATAGATTGCCGATAATCTTGCGCTTCTGCTCCGGGTCGTTGACGCCTTTCAGGGCGTCAAGGAAACGCTGTTCCGCGTCGACGCGGATCACCTTAACCCCCATGTGCTCGGCGAAGGTGGCCATCACCTGATCGCCCTCTTTATACCGCAGCAAGCCGTTGTCGACGAAGACACAGGTGAGCTGATCACCGATCGCCTTGTGTAGCAGCGCCGCAACCACCGAGGAATCGACGCCGCCGGAGAGACCGAGGATCACCTCTTCTGCTCCGACCTGCTCACGTACGGTTTTAATCGCATCGTCGATAATGTTGTCCGCGGTCCAGAGCGCCTCACAGCCACAGATATCGTGGACAAAACGCTCGATAATTCGCTGTCCCTGGGCGGTGTGGGTCACCTCGGGGTGGAACTGTACGCCGTAGAAGCGACGCTGCTCATCGGCCATTCCGGCCACCGGGGCCGAATCGGTAGAGGCCATCAATTTGAAGCCTTCGGGCATGTCGATGACCCGATCGCCATGGCTCATCCAGACATCAAGTAGGCCGTAACCCTCGTCACTGAGGTGGTCCTCAATATCTTTCAGTAGATCGGTGTGACCACGGGCACGGACCCTGGCATAGCCGTACTCATGGTGATCGGCGTTCTCCACCCGACCACCTAGCTGTGCCGCCATGGTCTGCATGCCGTAGCAGATACCGAATACCGGCACGCCCAGGGAGAAGACCACTTCAGGCGCCGTCGGCGCTTCCGCCGCGGTTGTGCTCTCAGGGCCACCGGAAAGAACGATGCCGTTGGGATCGAAGGCACGGATATCGGCTTCCGCCATGTCGTAAGGGTGGAGTTCGCAGTAAACCCCCGCCTCGCGCACCCGACGGGCGATAAGCTGGGTGTACTGGGAACCGAAATCGAGGATCAGGATGCGCTGAGCATGAATATCTGTGGACATGGTGTGGTCTCGAAACCCGTGAAAAGGGGGCAATTATACATGTTTGCTCGGCGTCAGTTAGTCCTCACGGATAATCTCGTGGGTCACCGGGGCGAAGCTGCGGTACATTGCGGTTACCCCGCAGTAGCGCTCCTGAGAGAGGTCGATGGCCTTGAGTAGCTTGTCGTCGGGAACATCGTTACTGACGATGTATTTAAGGTGAAAAGAGGAGAAAACCTTGGGATGTTCCTCAGTCTCGCCCGCCTCGACCTCAACCCGGAAATGGGCCGGTTCACTACGCATCTTATGCAAGATCGACATCACATCCATTGCGGTACATCCTGCCAGCCCCGCCAGTAACAGCTCCTTAGGCCGAAAACCCTCGCCGGTGCCCCCAACAACCGGCGGCGCGTCCATCACCACACGCTCATCGCTGTTACCCTGCCCCTCGAAACGTAACCCACCTTGCCACTCAACTTTTATCTGCATTGGACACTCTCTAGCGCTTTGTTTAATCGATGAATATCCGTTCATCGCACTCAGCCTTCATAAAGCATAGGTTGAGCATATCGTAAGATCCTATACCTTCTATTACAGGTAGCCGAATGGTACAGTCAACCTTTACCAAAGCCTTACGGACTGTCATGCTTAAATAGATGTGTTCCCTGCTCGGAACCTCGCTGTCAGGGATACGATAAATGAGCCTAAATGCAAAACAACGGCCGATGAATAAAGCAGAAAGATTAGTTACCACCGACGTCCGAAAAAAAACCATCCTGAAAACCGTCACAGGCTTTCTCGCCTTCTGTATGGCGCTACCAGTACGTGCCGTCAACATTGCCGAGCTCAGCAGTGAAGAACGGGAATGGCTTGCCGCTCATCCCAACATCCAGATTGGACAAAGCCACACCACCGTGATCATAGTGACACTGTTGGTTATGGCGTTTGTAGCTATTGCGCTGCTGGTGTGGAAATTACGCAAGCAACGACACACATTTCAGACGAGCATCGCGCCCCAGCCAGAATCTGACATCAGAACCGAAGCGAACAGTTTCGTCGACCAGGACAACATCGTACACATCGGTAGTTGCACCTGGGACATCCAGAACCACCACATGCACTGGTCGCGGGAAGCCTTTCTCATTTTCAATCTGGATCCTAACCGGCACAAGGCCAGTGCTGACAACATGTTACGCTCCATTCACCCCGATGACCGTAAACGTATGGGCTCTGTGCTTGACGATGTGCTCTATGGTGAAGGGTGTGAATACATGCAGGAGCTACGTCTGCAGGACAAGGACAACAAACCACGCTACGCCAAACTGTATTGCCGCCTGGAGCGGAGCAGTGACGGCAAACCACTAACATTGACCGGCGTTCTACACGATATTACCGAACAGAAAACCGTTGAACTCGCGCTGCGGGAGAAGCAGCAGACCCTGCAATCGCTGCTGGACAATGCACCCATCGGCATCTGGTTCCAGAACACCGAAGGCAAACTGCTGTTCGTCAACCAGGCATTCTGTGGTGCCATAGGCATCGGTGAAGAAGATTTCCTTTCCGTACCGCATTACAGCGTGCTTTACGACGAGAAAACAGCAAAGTCCTGTATGGCCTCAGATGAGATCGCCCTACGCAACGAAGGTCCTCAGATCAGCTATGAGCGGATGCGCTTTGTCGACGGTAAGCTGCACGATCTGGAGATCATCAAAAGCCGGGTTCACGACGAACATGGACAGTCCATGGGCCTGATCGGCCTCAGCATGGACATCACCGATAAAAAACAGGCAGAAGAGAAACTGCTGCACCAGGCCTACTTCGATGACCTCACAGGTCTGGGCAACCGCAACTATCTGATGGAGAATCTGGGTAAGGCGCTGGCCAGCGCCAGTCGCCACGGCTATTACAATGCCCTGCTCTTCTTCGACCTGGACAACTTCAAGATCATCAACGACAGCCTTGGTCACCATACCGGCGATATCTTGCTAAAGGAAATCGGCAGCCGTATGAAAGAGGTTATACGTGTCGAAGATACTGTTGCCCGGCTCGGTGGTGATGAATTTATCGTCATTCTCAATGACCTGGGTAAGGATCAACGCAGTGCCGATGCCCAGGCGCACGATATCGCGGAAAAAATCCGCAAAAAACTGGCCTTGCCCTATGATCTTGGTGACCAGGAACAGCACATCACTATGAGTGTTGGCATCAGCATGTTCCCCAATCATGACCATGATGTGCACGACATTCTCAAGCACGCGGACATTGCCATGTACCGTGCCAAGGAATCAGGACGAAACACCATCCGCTTCTTCATGCCCAGCATGCAGAAAGAGGCGGAAGAGCGGCTGTTAATGCAGAACATGCTGCGCTATGCCCTGCCAAACAAACAGTTCATGCTCAACTTCCAGCCGCAATACAACCATGAGGGTGAATTGATCGGCGCAGAGAGCCTGTTACGCTGGCAACACCCATCTCAGGGACTCATTCCACCATCACGCTTCATTCCCGCGGCCGAGGAATCGGGACAGATCATCGACATCGGCGCCTGGGTATTGCGGGAAACCTGCAAAACCTTGAAGCGCTGGCAGGATTTAGGCAAAAACAGCATCACCCTCTCAGCCAACGTCAGTCCGCGCCAGTTCCACCAGGCTATCTTTGTTGAGCAGGTCCTGAGCATTGTTGCCGAAACCGGGGTCGATCCTCATTACCTGGAGCTGGAACTGACAGAATCGCTGCTGATCGAACACCTGGAAGATGTCACGGAGAAGATGAATATCCTGAAAGAACACGGTATTCGTTTCGCGATTGATGATTTCGGTACTGGCTACTCTTCGCTGGCCTATCTCAAGCGTCTCCCTCTCGACCGCCTCAAGATCGACCAGTCGTTCATCAGTGATGTGACCACCGACCCCAGCGATGCCCTGATCGTCGAGGCGATTATCGCCATGGCCACACACCTGGAACTGGAAGTCATCGCCGAAGGGGTAGAGACTGAAGAGCAGTTGTTATTCCTGCAGAAACGCGGTTGTGCCATGCATCAGGGTTACTATTTCAGTCGCCCGCTGGATCAGGAACATTTTGAGAAATACCTGAGCCAAAGTAATAATCACTACCAGTCACTCAAGTAATCCACAGGTATTCCCATGAAATATGTCGGCGCTCATGTCAGTGCCAGTGGCGGCGTGGAAAACGCCCCGCTGAATGCCGCCGCTATCGGCGCACGCGCATTCGCCCTGTTTACCAAAAACCAGCGTCAATGGCAGGCCAAGCCGTTAACCGAACAGAGCATTGCGGCTTTTCGTAACAACCTCGCCGAGGTGGGTATCGACCCGCGGCAGGTGCTCCCCCATGACAGTTACCTTATCAATCTCGGTCATCCAGAACAGGAACCATTGAAAAAATCGCGCAACGCCTTTCTCGATGAAATGCAGCGCTGCGAGCAACTGGGATTACCGCTACTCAACTTCCATCCCGGCGCGCACCTGAACAAAATCAGTGAAGAGAAATCACTCGCTACTGTTGCCGATTCGATCAATCTCGCGCTGGAGCAAACCAGTGGCGTTATCGCAGTGATCGAAAACACCGCCGGGCAGGGCAGTACGCTGGGTTACCGTTTCGAACATCTGGCTGCGATTATCGATGGCGTGGAAGACAAGAGTCGTGTCGGTGTCTGTCTCGACACCTGCCACACCTTCACCGCCGGTTACGACATGCGTACAACAGAAACCTGCCAACAAACATTCGCCGAGTTCGAAGCGGTGGTTGGCTTCAAATACCTGCGCGGTATGCATCTCAACGATTCCAAGGCCGAATTCGCTTCACGGGTCGACCGTCACCACAGCCTGGGCCAGGGAAAACTTGGCCTGGAGGTGTTCCGTTTCATTATGGGTGATCCACGCTTCGATGAGATCCCGCTGATCCTGGAAACCATCGACGACTCCATCTGGGCTGACGAGATCAAACTGCTCTACAGCATGGCCGGGTAACGACTGGCTGCACGATGCTATAATCCCCAGCCACCAACCACCGGGAATGCATGCGTGAGTAAAGACGCCATTTACGCTGACGAGCAACATATTGTCGACTTCGCCTTCGACGAGCGCGTTGCGGCAGTCTTCCCGGACATGATCCGCCGTTCGGTACCCGGCTATGGCGATATCATCGCCCTGCTCGGCCTGTTTGCCGAACGTTATGCCCAGGACAACTCCAATATCTACGATCTCGGCTGTTCCCTGGGCGCTGCTACCCTCTCTCTGCGCCGCCGTATCGGCGCGCACAACTGCCGCATCGTTGCCGTCGACAACTCGAGTGCCATGGTGGAACGCTGCAGTGAAAACATTGCCAATGACCTCTCGCCCACCCCGGTCGAAGTCATATGCAGCGATATCCGCGAAGTCGTGATCGAAAACGCTTCGCTTGTCGTCCTCAATTTCACCCTGCAATTCCTCCCTCCCGAGGAACGGCTGACGCTACTTAAACAGATCTACAACGGTCTACGCCCAGGCGGTATCCTGATACTGTCGGAAAAGATTCGCTTCGATGATAAAGCGGAGCAGCAATTTGCCGAATCCCTGCATCTGGCATTCAAGCGTGCCAACGGTTATTCGGAAATGGAGATCAGTCGCAAGCGTCAGGCCCTGGAAAATGTGTTGATTCCCGATACCGAAGCACAGCACTACCAGCGTCTTAATCAGGCCGGTTTTGTGCAGGTGGATAGCTGGTTCAAACTCTTCAATTTCATCTCCATGGCCGCCATTAAATAGCTATGGATATCTCCCCCTTCGGCTATGCCGAGCTTTACCGCTGGCTGGAATCCTCTCCTCTTAACCACTGGCTACCGGAGGTTTCACAACTCAGTGAAAGCAAACTCCGCTCACACGGTGATATCCCCCGCTGGCTGGAAGCCCTTGAACAACTACCCGCGCTGAAACCGGACACGCTGGATCTCAGCGCGGACTGCCTGCACGTCGGTTCCGCCATACAGATCGACGACAGCATTCGCGAGGCGATCAGCAAATCCCTGATGGCCTTCCATCCCTGGCGTAAGGGACCCTTCTGCCCCTACGGCATCCACCTGGATACCGAGTGGCGTTCCGACTGGAAATGGGCACGACTGGCAAATCAGATCGAGCTACAGGACAAACTGGTGCTGGATGTCGGCTCCGGTAACGGCTATTACGGCTGGCGCATGCTTGGCGCCGGGGCGCAGCGAGTCATCGCCATCGACCCCACCATCGGCTATGTCGCCCAATACGCCGCCATGCGCCACTTTATCGGCGAGCAGCCGATGCATGTCCTGCCGCTGAAACTGGAGGAGCTGCCACCGGGCAATGAGGCCATTGACACGGTCTTCTCCATGGGGGTGATCTACCACCGCAAGGATCCGCAAGAACATCTCGGGCGACTTCGCCAGCACCTCAAGGCAGGAGGCGAATTGATCCTGGAAGGCCTGGTTATCGCGGGTAAAGGAGAGGCGATGCTGCACCCCGAAGGACGTTACGCCAAAATGAAAAATGTCCACGCCATCCCCTCTACGGAGACTATGCAGGCATGGCTGGAACAGGCGGGATTCAGGCAAGTGCGACTTCTGGACGTCTCCCCAACAAGCGTCGAGGAGCAGCGGCGCACCCCGTGGATGCATTTTGAATCCCTGGCCGATTACCTTGACCCGGATAACCCCAACAAAACCGTTGAGGGTCACCCGGCCCCGATCCGTGCGGTATTCAGCGCACGTAGATAAACGCCGTTCATCGCCAGATTAGCGGCGCTCGCCCCGGTTTCCCCAACCAGTAGTGAAGAGTGATTGTCGCCGCTGACAGTAAGCGTGGTATGCTGGCACAAAGAACAATACCCATACCCCTATGGACTACGAGACACTATTCTCCGTACTGATCAGTGTGTTCCTGATCCAGGCCGTCGCTCTTAGCCTCACCTGGAGACAGAACCCTGAAGAGATCGGCATCCGCGACTGGGCCGTCGCCGCACTGGCGATCGCGCTGGGTGGGCTGGCCTCGGTAGTCGGAATGGAGATAGACGGTAATGTAAATGCCCCGGAAGAGTTCCGCGGCACGAGTCTGTTGCGTGGTCTCGGTGCGGGACTGGGGATCACTGGCTGGTATTTTGTCTGGCAGGGTATTCGTCACTTCTTCGGCAAGCGCACCCTCTCCTATCGCTATGCCCCTGTTTTCCTGCTGCTTTTCAGTCTGCTGGTGCTTCTCAACCCGGAATCCATCTCTTTCAATGACTGGCGCGTATCCTGGGTGGCGCTGATCATCGCCCTGTTTGCCATTCTGACCAGCTACGAATTTCTAAAACGCAATCCCCTGCAGAATCCAGTCGTTCTGCTAATGATAGCGATGCTCTGGTTCACCTGCCTGACCTGGTTGCTACGCATGCTGGCGCATATGGGCATCCTCTCCGATATCCCGTTTTACGACGCCCTGTCGATGTTCGACGGTATCATTGCCGGGGTCACTCTGACTGTTTCGATGATCCTGCTGACCAACGAGCGGATAAACCAGAAACTGGTTGATCAGGCGACCCGCGATCATCTGACTGGCGCCCTCAACCGACGCGCCTTTATTGAAGCCTGTAGTCCTTACCTCTCCTCGCTGCACCGCAAGAAAAGTCATCTGGCGGTCGTGGTACTGGATATCGATCACTTTAAACAGATCAATGATCGCTACGGTCACGGCCTTGGTGATCAGGTGTTACAGGAGTTCACCACCCTGGCACTCAATACATTGCGGGACAGCGATCTATTCGCCCGTTACGGCGGCGAAGAGTTTGTGATCCTGCTGCATGACAGCAACCGCGAACAGGCCGAGAAAGTCATACAACGCCTCAGTGAAACGTATGCGGCAAAAACCATCCATGCAGGGAACGAACTGATCAGTGTCACCTTCAGTGCCGGAGTCTGTTGTGCTGTCGGCCCGGTACAGGTGGAACTGGAAACCATGCTGGAGGCCGCAGACAAAGCCATGTACCGCGCCAAGGAGGCCGGTCGCAATCGGGTTGAATTCAGTTCTGACAGCATCGGTGCGGGAGAACTGGAACTGAGTACGCAATGAGGTCGTCATGAAACCATCACTGAAACCCGGCATTCGTTACCAACACCGTTTTCAACTTCCCGCCAGCAAAACCGTACCGGCACTCTATCCCGAAGCGGATGAATTCCTGGCCATGCCAGAAGTCTTCGCCACCGGCTACATGGTTGGCTTTCTTGAATGGGCCTGTATTTTGGCGGTCAATCCGCACATCGACTGGCCACGGGAGCAAACCCTGGGAACGCATATAGACGTCAGCCATGAAGCGGCTACGCCCCCCGGACTGGAAGTGACCGCCACGGTCGAGTTATATGAGATTGAGGGTCGTCGTTTGCGCTTTCGCGTCGAGGCCCACGATGGTATCGACCTCATCGCTCGCGGCACTCACGAACGTTTTCTAATCGACCGCGAACGTTTTGACGCGAGCATGGAGAAGAAGAAAAGCTAGACCAGTTATCGATATAATGATGTGATTCGAACTAATGCTTTCTGGCTATCGACTCCACATCAGCACGAATTTGATCCAGGCAGGAAAACACATCGCGACTTGCCTGTTCCATCGCATCCAACTCTTCCAGCAACACCTTATAACCTGCCCCGTCTTGCAGTAACTCAAAGATATTATGGGTTGCACCATGGACCTTGGCATGTGGCGCTTCCAGTGCATTGAAGTGCATTGAGGAGGAGAAGTAGTCCCGGCCATCCCCTTCGTAGTACCACTTACCGAGACGACAGTTGTGGTGATCCACAAACTGAAATGCCGGCTCGCGCATATTGATTGAAAGGTAGGTATTCACCTTCCACAATACATGGTCCAGTTTGGCCAGACTGAGAAAAACACTGTCAGCCATACTGCCGAAATTAGCGAAAGAGGAATCGATCAGACTTTCCAGTCCGGCAATGGTCGTTCCCAGCGCACCGATACTCTGCTCCACTTCGCTGACACTGCCGTATACCTTGCCTGAGCTCTGGTTAACCTTGGTGACGTTATTCAACATCTCATCGATCACCATGCGGGTATCGACAATGGCGGTGCGGGTTTTATCCGCCAGACCACGCACCTCGTCGGCGACCACCGCAAAGCCCCTGCCCGCCTCACCTGCGCGCGCCGCTTCAATCGCCGCATTCAGCGCCAGCAGATTGGTCTGCTCGGAAATATCCTGAATTAGTGTCAGCACCGAACTGATCTTTCCGGCATGCTGGTTTAGTTCCTCCACCACATCCTTGGACTCAGCCGACACCCGTGTTACCTGATGCAGGGTGGATGCAATGCTATGGGTATCGCCGCTAATCGTTTCAAAGTCCCGATTGACCTCACCCAGCTGCGACAGCGTCTCTTTCATTGCACCAACGGCGGAGGCCATCTTGCCCTGAATATCCGCCAGACCCGCGCGAATATTTTCATTCTCCAGTGTCATCAGATTGTTCAGTTCCTGCCCGGCATCCGCCTGAGACTGAAATTGCGCCAGCTCGGCCTGAAGATGTTGCACTTGAAGAATGAGTTCGCGATTCTCCTTTCGTACCTGCTCACATTCGTCCATCAGCACTGTCACTTCCTGCTGATGTTTGGCCCTGGACATGATCATCATTTCCCTGCCACTCCATTCACTGACTCCAGAATTAAAGTATCGTCCGTTGTTGACCTTTCCTCATTCCTCATCTGTGAATTTTTTTTCACATTTCACCGAGCAAAAAAAAAACGGCCCACTAAGGGCCGTTTTCTCAAAACATCGATTAACTAACGGTTAGAGCCGGTAGTTAGGTGCTTCCTTTGTGATCTGCACGTCATGGACGTGGGACTCGGAAAGCCCGGAGTTAGTGATACGGACAAACTCAGGCTTGGTGCGCATCTCATCAATGGTACGGCAACCTGTATAGCCCATGGATGAGCGCATGCCGCCCAGCAGTTGGTGTACCACAGGCTGCATCGAGCCTTTGAAGGGCACACGACCTTCGATACCTTCCGGTACCAGCTTCTCCTGCTCGGTACTCTCCTGGAAGTAACGATCCGAGGAACCCTGCGAACCACCCATGGCGCCGATCGAACCCATGCCACGGTAGGATTTGTAGGAACGTCCCTGGAACAACTCGACCTCGCCGGGTGCCTCTTCGGTACCGGCGAACATCGAACCCATCATCACCGAGTAGGCACCAGCGACGATCGCCTTGGCCATATCACCGGAGAAACGCACACCGCCGTCGGCGATCAGCGGAATACCGCTCTTCTTCAGTGCTTCGGCGACGTTGGAGATGGCTGAAATCTGTGGCACACCCACACCCGCAACGATACGGGTGGTACAGATAGAACCGGGACCAATACCGACCTTGACCGCATCGGCCCCCGCCTTCACCAGCGCCAGCGCAGCATCAGCGGTGGCGATATTGCCACCAATCACCTGTACATCGGGGAAGTGTTTCTTCACCCAGGCAACCCGATCGAGGACGCCCTGGGAATGGCCGTGAGCGGTATCGACCACAATCACGTCAACCCCGGCGCCAACCAGCGCTTCGACACGCTCGTCAGTCCCTTCGCCAACGCCCACCGCCGCGCCAACGCGCAGACGACCCTGATCGTCCTTACAGGCATTCGGCTTGTCGGTTGCCTTCTGAATATCTTTCACGGTCACCATGCCGCGCAGACGGAAGTTGTCATCGACCACCAGCACCTTCTCGATGCGGTACTCGTGCAGCAATGCTTTCACCTTCTCCCGATCAGTCCCCTCCTTGACCGTCACCAGTTTCTCCTTGGAAGTCATAATGGTGGAAACGGGCTGATCGAAACGGGTCTCGAAACGCATGTCACGGCTGGTCACGATACCGACCAGCTCTTCGCCGTCGACCACGGGCACGCCAGAGATCTTCTCGGCACGGGTCAGATCGACCAGTTCGCCGATGGTCATGCTGGGGGAAACGGTGATCGGGTCCTTGATCACACCGCTTTCGAATTTCTTCACCGAGCGGACTTCACTGGCCTGCTGCTCAATGGTCATGTTCTTGTGGATGATACCGATACCGCCTTCCTGGGCCAGGGCAATGGCCAGACGGGCTTCAGTGACCGTATCCATCGCGGCAGACACCAGGGGAATATTGAGTTTGATCTCGCGGGTCAGGTGGGTAGTCAGGTCCACATCACGGGGCAGTACTGTGGAATGGGCGGGCACCAGCAAAACATCATCAAAAGTAAGGGCTTCCTGAACTATTCTCATATAACTATCCGCGCTCTCTGTCCAATTCCGAGGGTAAGCGCGTAATTATAGAGTTTGACGTCTCCCCGGTAAACTGGATAGTCTTGCGACTTCACCCTGAAGGGTGGGAAAAACAAGTTGTTGGCTATAATCACCACACGGAGTGTCTAACTCCGGAAAAAGACTGCCATTTTGGAGGATATCCATGATTAGAATGCTTCTTGCAGCACTTTTCGTTGCTTTGCTGGCTGGCTGCAATGGAGTCAAAAGCTCCCCCAGCTACACTCTTATCGATTCAAAGCGGGTAATCCGTGAGGCGGAAACCGCCATCGCCAAGGTCGACAAAGTCGGCTACGAATGGCGTGATACCTCAGCTATGCTGGCTGATGCCAAGGCTGCCGAAAAAGCGGGCGATTACAACAAAGCCGTTGCCCTGGCTGGCCAGGCGGAACGTCAGGCGCAAAATGCCCTTGCGCAGTACCACACAGAGATGCAGGTATTCAAAAACTAAGCCTCAACTCTGTGAACAAAAACCGCCACAAACGTGGCGGTTTTTTTATGGGCGCAACCGGGCAATGGCTTCTGGTAGACTGTTCCCATGAGTGAAGTTTCGACCCAGCCAAACACACCTCAGCGCGACATCTACAGCGTCTCGCGACTTAACCGCGAGGCCCGTGCCTTGCTCGAGGGGAATTTCCCCCTGCTCTGGGTGGAAGGCGAAATCTCCAACCTGGCGCGGCCCCGTTCCGGGCATATCTATTTCTCCCTGAAAGACGAATTCGCCCAGGTGCGCTGCGCCATGTTCCGCATGCGCGCCAGCAACCTCCGCTTCACCCCGCAGGAGGGCATGCAGGTCACCGCACGGGTCAAGGTCGGCCTCTACGAACCCCGCGGCGATTACCAGCTCCAGGTCGAGCACATGGAAGAGTCGGGAGACGGCGCCCTGCGCCGTGCCTTCGAGGCACTGAAGCAGCGCCTCGATCAGGAGGGACTGTTCGACAGCGCACGCAAACGCCCACTGCCTCTGCTGCCCAAATCCATCGGCGTCATCACCTCACCCAGCGGTGCGGCAATCCGCGACATCCTCACCGTGCTGCGCCGCCGTTTCCCCGCCATCCCGGTGGTTATCTACCCCACGGCAGTACAGGGTGAAGGGGCAGCCAACGAAATCGCGGCACAGATCCGACTGGCAGCAAAGCGCAAGGAGTGCGAGGTGCTTATCGTCGGCCGCGGCGGCGGTTCGCTGGAAGATCTGTGGGCCTTCAACGAAGAGGTAGTCGCCCGCGCCATCGTCGACTCTCCCATGCCGGTGGTCAGCGCAGTCGGTCACGAGGTGGACATTACCATCAGCGATTTTGTCGCCGATGTTCGCGCCCCAACGCCTTCTGCTGCTGCGGAACTGTTGAGTCCCAACCGCGCCGACTGGCTGAGCAGCCTGCAACGCATCACCCTTCGTCTACAGCGAAGCCTGCAACAGCAACTTCGACTTCAGCGGCAATATCTCGACGGACTGCAAAAGCGACTGCGCGATCCAGCCCAGCAACTCCAGCAACGAGCACAGCGACTGGATGAGCTGGAACTGCGTCTGCAAACCGCACAGCGCAACCAGCTGCGCCACCTGCAAGCACGCCTCAATACCCACACCGCGCAGCTGCAACGCCACAATCCGATGGCCCGTCTGCTGCAGCATCAACAGAAACAGCAACAACTGACTCTGCGTCTCCACCAGGCACAACGCCAGCAGCTGAAAGCTCTGCAATTGCGCCTCGCCGCCCAGGCCCACGCGCTGGAGGCGATCAGCCCGCTGGCCACCCTCGGTCGCGGCTACGCTATTGTCCAGGCTGCCGACAGCGACCATGTCATCCGCGATAGTGCGGAGGTCAAAAACGGTGCCCAGGTACGCACCCGACTGCATCGGGGGGAACTGCTCTGCAGGGTCGAGGAGGTAAAAGCATAATGCGTCACTGGCTGTTACTCGGCATCCTGTTCTTCAGCTTCAGCGCCCAGGCGGCTCAACTACCGCGTCCGCTGGCCGTACCGGGTGGCGTCGCCATCGTCGAACTGGGCGATTCCAATGACAAGCCCGAGGCCTATTACGGTCGTAAAAAGATCATGGTGAAACGCGAAGGCCAACAGTGGCTGGCACTGGTCGGCCTGACCCTCTCCACCAAACCGGGTACTCACACCCTGCGGGTGTTCCACGGTAAGGGCAAGGAGAGCACCGTGACCTTCAAGGTGAAGGACAAAAAATATGAAGAGCAGCACATCACCCTGAAAAACAAACGTATGGTCAATCCCACCGCAGAAGACCTCAAGCGCATTCGCGGCGAGCAGTCACGTTCGCGCAAGGCCTTTGCCAGTTGGGACCAGGCTCGCAGTGCACAACTTGGATTCATCCTGCCGGTCAGCGGACGCCTCAGCGGCACCTTCGGCAAGAAACGCTTCTTCAACGAACAGCCGCGCAAACCCCACAGTGGTCTCGATATCGCCGCCGCCAGGGGCACGCCGGTGCAGGCGCCTGCCGCAGGAAAAGTGATCGAAACTGGCAACTACTTCTTCAACGGCAACACCGTATTCATCGACCACGGTGAAGGGCTGATCACCATGTACTGTCATCTCGACAGCATCGCGGTGAAAAAAGGCGACGTGGTGCGGCAGGGCGATGTGATCGCCCGGGTCGGCATGACCGGTCGGGTCACCGGCCCACACCTGCACTGGAGCGTGAGCATGAACAACAGCCGTATCGACCCTGCGCTGTTCCTCAGCCGTGAGGTGATGGCCATGCTGGATGCCCCGAACCATCAATGAAACGCATCCCTCGCCGCTACGCGCCAAAACTGCTGGCGTTTTTCACTTCGTTGATTATGTCCTTCATCATGTCGATGGTGATCACATTCCTCAACCTCGGCCTGGTAGACAATTTTTTACTGCTGTGGATGCGTGCCTGGTTGAGCGCCTTCCTTATAGGCTTTCCCACCATCCTGCTGGTCCTCCCCATCGCACGACACATCGTCGAACTCATCACGTATGAAAACTAGGGGTATTACACGATTTTTACCCTTTAAGATTTGTTTAATCCTCTGCCTCTAATTTGCGCGTACCTAAACATAAAAATATAACCACAGGTACCACAGCAAATGAGAACCCTACTACTACGTCTGATACTGGCGTTAGGCGTGTTATGTGCGCCAGCAGCACACGCAGCGCCATCCGCCGCCGCGGACTTTACCCTCAACGGTACTAATGGGACTGTCGAACTGGCAAAGCTCAAGGGTCAGGTTGTCTATCTGGACTTCTGGGCCTCATGGTGCACACCCTGCCGTGCCTCATTCCCCTGGATGAACGAGATGCAGCAGCGTTACGCCGACAGGGGACTGAAGATCGTCGCCGTCAATCTCGATAGCGAGAATGACAAAGCTCGCGAGTTCATCAGCGCCACCCACCCCAACTTCACCATCGCTTTCGACCCTGAAGGCAAGGTCGCCGAGCAGTACGAAGTCATGGGCATGCCCAGTTCCTACCTCATCGACCGTCACGGCAAACTGCACAGCTCACACATCGGTTTCCGCACCAGAGACCGCGCAGAGCTGGAAAAGAGCATTGTCGAAATGCTCGGCAGTAAGGAGTAACCATGAAAAAGATCACTCTCTGTCTGCTGTGTCTCCTGCCGCTGGCAGGTTGCAGCATTGACCCAATCAAACCCTGGGAGCGCGACCTGCTGGCCCAGGAGAAGATGCAACTGGTACCCGATTCCCTGGAGAACACCCTGGATGAGCACATTTACTTCAGTAAAGAATCCGCCTTTGGCGGCCAAGGCGTAGGCGGAGGTGGCTGCGGATGCAACTGAAAAAACGCCCCGTTTCGATCCGCGGCGCCCTGGCGGCCGCGACCTGTAGCGTACTCTCTCAACCCCTGCATGCATCCGATGCTCCGGTAAGCGATGAGTGGGATGTCAAAACCGGCCTGCTGAGTTACAGCGAAAGTGGCCGGATCAATGTCGTCGAGCCGATCGCCTCGGCAACCAAGACCACCAAGTCCGGTGCGATCCTGACCCTGCGTGCGCTGTTCGACTCAATCACCGGCTCCTCGCCAAACGGTGCGACCCCGACAGATGTGGCGCAGACATTCACCTCGCCCTCCGGCAATAACACCTACACCACCCAACCAGGCGATCTGCCGATGCGCGATATGCGTGACGTTCGCTATGCCTTCGGTATCGACTACGAACATGAGCTATCGCGTTTCTACACAAACACCATCACCGCCGACATCTCCAGCGAAACCGACTACCTCTCGCTGGGCGTCTCCGACACGGTGAAGCGTGATTTCAACAACAAGCTGACTACTCTCTCTGCCGGTCTCGGCTTTACCGCGGACACCATCGCGCCGGGCGGTGGCGCACCTGTGGAAATGGCGCTCCTCAGCGCCCCCGCCCCGACAGGTGAAAGCGAGGAGAAAAGTAAAAACAGCGTAAGCCTGATGGTCGGTCTGACTCAGATCCTGAGCCGTCGTGCACTGACTCAGGTCAACCTCAGCTACAACACCAGTTCGGGCTATCTGACTGAACCCTACAAGTTCCTCAGTGTGGTGGACGACACAGCTGGACCAACCCTGGGCTCGACCATAGACTACCGTTACGAAAAACGCCCAGACACTCGCACCAGCACGGCGCTGTTCTGGAAGTGGCAATATCACCTTCCCAAAGATGTGGTCTACGTCAGCTACCGTTACTTTACCGACGACTGGGGCATCAACGCCCACACCGCCGACGTGAAGTACCGTTATGAGCTGGGCAGCGGCAAGTACCTGCAACCGCACCTGCGTCTCTATCAGCAGACCGCAGCTGACTTCTTCCAGCACTTCCTGGTCGATGGCGACCCACTGCCGCAGAACGCCAGTGCCGACCTGCGCCTGGGCGAGATGACCGGTCGCACCATCGGTGTGAAGTACGGGATGCCGCTGATGGGTGGCGAGTTCACTGCACGTCTGGAACAGATGACCCAGGAGGGTAACAGCAACCCTTCCGAGGCCATCGGTGACCTGCAGAACTATGATCTCTACCCGACCCTGACAGCGACTATCTTCCAGCTGGGATATCGCTTCAAATTCTGATATCACTGCGCCATGGACGGCGATAACAAAATGAAAACCACTCTGGAACGCAGCCCCTCCGACGACTACTGGATCGGCCGTTTCCAGGCCATGGCCAGCCCCTGTGAGCTGTTCCTGGAGATCGATGAACGGGAAACCGCCGCCACGTTACTACAAGACGTGGCGGCGGAGACCTGGCGCATCGAGGCCAAGTTCAGCCGCTACCGCCAGGACAATATCGTCCACACCATCAACAATGCCAACGGCAACCCCGTCGAGGTCGACAACGAAACCGCCCTGCTGCTCGGCTTCGCCGACCAGTGCCACCAACTCAGCGAAGGCCTGTTCGACATCACCGCCGGTGTGCTGCGCAAGGTGTGGGATTTCCGCCCCGGCGCCCGCCTCCCCGATTCGGACAAAGTCAGCGCCTGCCTGCAACAGATCGGCTGGGACAGAGTCGACTGGCAACCGCCGCTCATCACCCTGCCTGCAGGGATGGAGATCGACCTCGGAGGTATCGGCAAGGAGTACGCCGTGGACAAGGCGGCACAGCTGCTGAGCCAGCAGACCGAGGCCTCTTTCATCGTCAACTTCGGCGGCGACCTCTTCATCAACAAACCCCGGCGCAACGGCCAAGCGTGGCGCATCGGCATCGACGACCCAAAAGCGACCGGGCAAAAGGCCATCGGCCAGCTCGACGTCGCCCAGGGCGGCGTGGCTACCAGCGGCGACGCGAGGCGCTTCCTGCTGCACCAGGGCAAGCGCTACGGCCACATCCTCAACCCCAAAACCGGCTGGCCGGTAGAGGGCGGCCCCCACTCAGTCACCGTAGTCGCCGGCACCTGTATGGAAGCGGGCATGCTCGCCACTTTTGCCATGCTGCAGGGTGCGGGGGCGAAGGAATTCCTGGAAAATCAACAGGCCCATTACTGGCTAGGCTGACAAGAAGCCCTCTCAAAACCGCTCTCGCCTCCCTGATCCTGTGTTGCAAAGCCTGCTGCGGTGCTCATTTACTGCGTGTAAACTGCGCTCCTCGCAGACTCTGCGCCTTGTCTCAGGGCACGATCCCCGATTTTGAGCGAGCTTCAGGAATTCACATTGCAGGCCCATCCGCGTACACTGCGCCTGTTACTCACGAACAACTCAAGGATTTTCCATGCAAATCTCCGCCGATAAGGTCGTTTCTATCGACTACACCCTCACCAATACCGACGGCCAGGTGATCGACAGCTCTGAAGGCCGTGGTCCACTGGCCTACCTGCAAGGCCACAACAACATCATCCCTGGCCTGGAAGACGCGCTGGAAGGCAAGGCCGCTGGCGACAAAATGAATGTCGTGGTTGAAGCGAAAGACGGTTACGGCGAGCGCCTCGACGAACTGACCCACTCCGTACCACGTAACATGTTCGAAGACGGCACCGAGATCGAAGTCGGTATGCAGTTCCAGACCATGACCGAACACGGTCCGCACATCGTCACCGTGATCGGCATTGACGACGAAAACGTCACCGTCGACGCCAACCACCCGCTGGCTGGCCAGACCCTCAACTTCGACGTCTCCGTTGTTGAAGTACGCGACGCCACTGCCGAAGAACTTGAGCACGGCCATGTGCACGGCCCTGAAGGTCACGACCACTGATCTTCATGGCAGTCGCATGAAATAAAAAAGGCCCGCAAGGGCCTTTTTTTATCTGCTGTGCAACATGCTTACTGACATCACTATTAGGACAACGCTTGTGTTACCAGGACGACAACACTCAAAACAGCAAAGCTAATGACCAGAGCAATCACATCTTCCTTTAGCTGTTGAATGGGATCGCGCTTTCGCGAGGAAGAGGTCGGCGCAGGATGACCGAATCCCTGCAGCGCATTCATAACCATATGGAAATATGCAGCGGCAATAAACGATGATATTGCAGCACCAACAAAATAAAACTTAATAGATAGAAAAAGTGCCCCAGAAAGTATCAACAGGGGAACAATAATTAAGAGCACCAATAATTCCATTTTCCACCTTTCTCCGTGTCACGCTTGAGGAATCACTTTAGCACATCAGTCTCACAGGATAAGCACGAAGGACAGCGTCCATTGTGGACTTCGCAAAGTAGCCTACCACGGGTCGTGCCACCCACATTCAAAATCAATCCGTCGCATAGCGACACAAACAAAAAGGCCCCGAAGGGCCTTTTCATCTAATCACTTCAAATCAACACTCAACTAAACGCCTGACCCGGCTTGGCGCCAACCGCCTTGAGGATCAGTGCCAACGGGCAGAAACCGGTGAACGCTGACTGGAACAGGTTGATGCCGACGAAGGCAGTGAAGAAGAGCCAGTATTCGTGATGGAACAGCGGGCTGATGGACATACCCAGCGCCAGGCTCAGCATGATGAAAAAACCGGCGACGGCGAAGACGATACGATCGATACTCATGTTTATCCCTCTTAAGTCGATTTATTGAATGGTGCGATTATACGCAAACATATTAGTATTCGCTAATATTTGGTCTGGCGAAGACAATATCAATCCTTTTTCTTCCTCGCCTTCTTTTTCTCTTTCTTCTTAATGAACTGCACCATCCGCTGCTTACGCGCTACCTGGCGTTTGCTGAGGGTGTTCTTCTTGTCGGCATAGGGGTTGGTGCCGCCCTTGAATTCGATACGGATCGGCGTACCGTCCAGCTTGAGGTGCTGGCGAAAGCCGTTTTCCAGGTAACGACGGTAGCTACCGGGAATAGAACTAACCTGATTACCGTGAATGATGATCAACGGTGGATTCTTGCCGCCCTGGTGGGCATAGCGCAGCTTGATGCGGCGACCGTTAACCAGCGGTGGCTGGTGAGCCATCAGCAAAGACTCCAGCAGCTTGGTCAGCTCCGGGGTAGAGAGTTTACGCATCGCCGAGTCGTAGGCCTTGTTCACCGAGGCATAGAGTTCACCCACGCCGGTACCGTGCAGCGCAGAGATGGTGTGGATACGGGCGAAATCGAGGAACGGTAGTTTCACCTCCAGTTCCCGACGAATCTTCTCTTTCTGCTCCTGCTCCAGACCATCCCACTTATTAATGGCGATGACCAGTGCACGCCCCGCTTCCAGCACATGCCCCAGCAGATGGGCGTCCTGTTCACTAATTCCTTCGCGGGCATCGAGCACCATCACTACCACATTGGCATCGGTGATCGCCTGCAGGGTTTTAATGATGCTGAATTTCTCAATCGCTTCGTTAACCCGGGCACGGCGACGTACCCCGGCGGTATCGATCAGGGTGTAGGTCTGGCCGTCACGCTCGAAGGGAATGTAGATACTGTCGCGGGTGGTGCCGGGCATATCGAAGACCACCACACGCTCTTCACCGAGAATGCGGTTAACCAAGGTCGACTTGCCGACGTTGGGACGACCAACAATCGCGACGCGAATACCTTTATCTTCCGCCTCCTCCTCCGATTCTTCTTCGAAGGGAAACTGCTCCAGGACTTCGCCGATCAGGCTGGAGACGCCGCGGCCGTGGGCAGCGGCAATGGGTTTCGGATCGCCCAATCCCATTTCATGGAATTCGAGCGAGGCGCTATCGGCATCAATGCCGTCGGTCTTGTTCAGTACCAGAGTGACAGGCTTGCCGCACTGGCGTAGATAAGCGGCGATGTTCTGATCCGCAGCGCTGAGGCCATCGCGGGCATCGACGATAAACAGCACCGCATCGCCTTCGCCAATGGCCTGACGCACCTGCGACGCCATGTGGCTATCGATACCCTGCTCATTGCCGCTAAGGCCGCCGGTGTCGACCACCAGATAGGGACGATCACCCATCCGTCCGACACCGTATTGACGATCGCGGGTCAACCCGGCGAAGTCGGCCACCAGCGCATCCCGTGAGCGGGTGAGCTTGTTAAACAGGGTGGATTTACCCACATTGGGCCGTCCGACCAGGACGATAACCGGTTTCATAAATTACTTCTCAGCAGGAGAGAGACGAAAGACGTCGAGCACACCGCGGCGATCCAGACCGAACACCTCGGTACCTTTGATCGCGGGTGGTGCCTGTACCGCACGGTCTTCCTTGTAGAAAGCGGTGAATTCATCACTCTCATCGGGGACCGGCCAGTAGGCTTTCCAGTCATTGATACGGGTACGGGCGACGATATGACCATCCTCTTTCGCCAACCAGTGCAGGTAACCGTCGTAATCACCAACCAGCAGGTATTCCCCCTGCTCCACCGGCGCACTCAATCGGCGCGCATGCAGTGCGGTCTGTTTCCACATCACACCACCGTTACGCCGTGACAGGGCCAGCACATCGCCATTCAGATCAGTGACGTAAAGATTCTGACGGTCGAGGGCAATCGGATTGACGGTGGCAATACCGCGACTCCAGATCAACTGCCCGGTGTTAGCCACCAGCGCTACCAGATTATCCTGATAGCTGGAGGCGTAGATCACCCCATCACCGAAGACAGGCGGTGCATCGACATCGACCAGACGCTCCAGTTCGGTGTGGCCACGCGGCTCAGAAACAATGCTCTCCCACAACAGGCGACCATCCTCCATCGACAGGGCAATCACCTTGCCGTTAGCGGTACCGGCAAACACGCCGCCACCAACCAGCAGCGGCTCGCCACAACCGCGCAAACTGAGACCCGGCACGGTTTCGTGATACTGCCAGCGGTGTTTGCCATCACTGGCATTGAGCGCAATGATGTTACCGTCGACACTATGCACAACCACGGTATTGCCGCTGCGTTGCGGAATACTCAACACTTCACTGCTGGCAGGACTCTCCCAGCGTTTGGCGCCGTCTTTCTTGTCGATGGCGATTACGCCACTATCGGTGGAGAACAGCAACAGATCCTCACCCTCTCCCGGTCCGGCATTGATCGGCATGCCCAGTTCAATTTGCCACAGGCGTTTACCGCTATCGGTGGCAAAAGCCGCGACCTTGCCCGCGCCATTAGCAACAAAAATTCGCTCGCCGTCGACCAGCGGCACCAGCTTGGGATTAATCACACCCAGGCCATCGACGCGCTTGCTCCAGAGATGATTCGGCTGCAATCCCGGCGACACGATAGGCGTCAGCGGTGCTGGCGCTTCAATCGGATCGGGAGATGAACCACAGCCCGCCAACAGCAGCAGCGGGATTAACAGATAAAGAGATTTCACTCGCCAACACGCTCCGCAAGATCATCAAGTTTCAGCTGCACCAGCTCTTTCTTTTCCGCTGAATCGCGGAAACCGGTCAGGGCATTGGTGTAGGCATCACGGGCTTCTGTCTGCTTGCCCTGGGCCAGAAGGATATCGCCACGCAGTTCGTCGTAAGCGGCCTGCATTGAACCGGCCTGACCGCTCAGCAGCTGACGCAGTGCATCATCGGTTTTGCCCTGTGCCAGTAGCACGCGGGAAAGATTCAGACGCGCCAGTTGTTGCAGCTCAGGCTCTTTCGCCTCCTGCAACGCCGCCTGTAGATGGGCAGCAGCGCCATCGAGATCGCCTTTATCTACCGCGGCGCGGGCCATACCCAGCGAGGCGATGGCGGCGTAGACACTGTCCGGATCGTCAGCGGTGAGCTTGCGACCCGCTTCGATGGCGGCATCCGGATTGGATTGCAGTGCATCCATCACCTGTTGCAGTTCCATGGAGGCGTTTTCCGCCTGGCTACGCTGATTCTTTTGCCAGGTTTGCCAGCCAAACACACTCAGCAGTACCACGACGATAGCGATGATCACCGAAGTGCCGTTTTTATCCCACCACGCCTTGAGCGCTTCGACCTGTTCTTCTTCAGAATTGTACAGTTCCACCCTGGACTCCTAACTTTTTGTCTCTATGTGCTTTACTCGGACTCGCCCAACCTGGCGGCCAGAAAATCGATAGCTTGATCAATCGGCAGCAGTTTCTGCTCCGACTCCTCGCGCAGGAATTTAATTCCCAATGTACCGTTGGCCACCTCCTCGTCTCCGAGGATCAGCGCCAACGAAGCGCCGCTCTTGTCAGCCTTCTTGAACTGGCTTTTGAAACTGCCGCCACCACAGTGACTCTCCAGTCGCAACAGCGGCAGAGCATCACGCAACTTCTCAGCCAGCAACATACCGCTGCGCTGCGCCGCTTCACCCACCTGCACCAGGTAGGCGTGGGGTTGATAGCGTGAGAGCGACAGTGATTGCTCTTCGATCAGACTGACCAGTCGCTCAACCCCCATGGCGAAACCCACCGCCGGGGTCGGTTTGCCACCTAGCTGTTCCACCAGGCCGTCGAAACGACCGCCGGCGCAGACCGTACCCTGAGCACCGAGCTTGTTGGTGACCCACTCGAACACGGTCTTGCCGTAGTAATCAAGACCGCGCACCAGACAGGGATTGATGGTGTACTTCAACCCGGCCTCGTCGAGGATCGCGCACAGAGTAGCAAAATGTTCGCGGGATTCCTCATCCAGGTGCTGATCCAGTTTGGGCGCTGCCTCAACGATGGCGCGCATCTCCGGATTTTTGCTGTCGAGAATACGCAGCGGGTTGCTCTCCAGTCTGCGCTTGCTGTCTTCGTCAAGCTGATCTTCATGCTTGCGCAAGTACTCCACCAGCAGTTCACGGTATGCGGCACGGGATGCTGAAGTACCGAGGGAGTTAAGCTGCAACTCTACCGAGTCATCCAGTCCCAGCATGCGCCACAGGCGAGCGGTCATCAGGATATGTTCGGCATCGACATCCGGCCCTTCCAGACCGAAGACCTCCACACCGATTTGATTGAACTGGCGGTAACGCCCCTTCTGAGGACGCTCGTGGCGGAACATCGGCCCCTGATACCAGAGGCGCTGCACCTGATTGTGTAACAGACCATTTTCGATCCCGGCACGCACACAACCGGCAGTGCCCTCGGGACGCAGGGTCAGCAGGTCACCGTTGCGATCCTCAAAGGTATACATCTCCTTCTCGACAATGTCGGTCACCTCGCCGATGGAGCGTTTGAACAGATCGGTCATCTCTACCAGCGGCATGCGGATCTCGCGATAACCATAGGCATCAAGCAACTGGCGTACCGTGTCTTCCAGATAACGCCAGACGGGGGTCTGCTCAGGCAGGATATCGTTCATGCCGCGCACGGCCTGAATGTTCTTACTCAACTCTCTTTCTCCGCTGCACGCCGTTCCAGTTCGGCGCGGATCTGTTTTTCCAGTTCGTCGACCAGTTGTTCGTTATCGATCTTGTGGTTCGGCTTGCCGTCGAGGTAGATCAGGTTGGGCTGTCCACCGGTCACCGCGACATCCGCCTCTTTGGCTTCGCCCGGACCGTTCACCACACAACCGATCACCGCCACATCGAGTGGTTCCAGAATATCCTCTAGCCGCTCTTCCAGGGCATTGACCGTGGCGATCACATCGAAGTTCTGTCGTGAACAGGAGGGACACGCCACCAGGTTGATACCCTTGCTGCGCAGGTGCAGGCTCTTGAGGATATCGAAACCAACCTTAATCTCCTGAACCGGGTCGGCGGCAAGGGAGACGCGAATGGTGTCGCCGATGCCGTCGGCCAGCAGCATACCAAGACCGATGGCGGATTTTACCGTACCGGAGCGCAGTCCGCCCGCTTCGGTGATCCCCAGATGGAGTGGCTGTTCGATCTGCTCGGAAAGTTTGCGATAGGCCGCGACGGTCATAAAGATCTCCGAGGCCTTGAGGCTGACCTTGAAGTCCTGAAAATCGAGCTTGTCGAGAATATCGATGTGGCGCAGCGCCGACTCCACCAATGCCTCGGCAGTCGGCTCGCCATATTTTTTCTGCAGCTCTTTTTCCAGCGAACCGGCGTTAACCCCGATGCGGATCGGTACGTTTTTGTCCCGCGCTGCGTTGACCACGGCACGCACCCGATCATCCTTGCCGATGTTGCCTGGATTAATACGCAGACAATCAACGCCCAGCTCCAGCACGCGCAGGGCGATACGATGGTCGAAGTGGATATCAGAGATCAGCGGCACACTGACCTGTTTACGAATCTCGCCGAAGGCCTCTGCCGCATCGAGGGTGGGCACCGAGACGCGCACGATATCGGCACCGGCTTTTTCAAGCGCATGGATCTGCGCCACGGTAGCGACGACATCGGTGGTTTCGGTGTTGGTCATGCTCTGTACCGAAATCGGCGCATCACCGCCGACCGGTACATTGCCCACCATAATCTGGCGCGTCTTACGACGCACCACGGGAGTTTCATGTTGCATGGTTCACCGGGAGCCGAGCTGATTGTCTTCCGCCCGTCCGACACGGAAACGGGCAATTTCTCCACGCTGGAAAGCGGAATGATCAAACAACGCGTTGTTGTAATGGATCACGACTCCCTCAGCAAAACCGAGGAAGACCTTGAACGGCGCTTCGCCCTTAAGTTCAAGCGTTTGCCCAGCACGCATCAAGCCATAGACCAGACGTCTGCCCGCATTGTCGTCCACCTCGGTCCAGCTATCCTGCTGGTATTCCAGCACCAGTTTCGAGCGTGGCATATCAGCGGTCAGTGGCGGCGGCGCAGGGATCGTCTCCTCTTCAACATTGGTGGTGGCCGAACTCTCATCGGCAACGACGCGGGGAGGCATCACGCTCGGCGGTGCCGCTGGATCCTGTTGAATTTGTTGCGCAGGCTTCGCTTCTATCGACACCGGCTCAGCAACCTTATCCGCTACCACGGCTTCCGCCTCTGGCGCTGCAGCTGCATCCGTATTGGCGGTGAGCGCATCGTCCTGTTTGACGTCCGCTGTCTCAAGCTGAGGTGCTTCTTCCTCGGTAACTGCCGCAGAGATTGCTGCCTGATTCGTCGCTTCCTGCGGCATCATTGCCGTATCAGTAGCCGTCGTGCCTTTTTCGCGCTGACCGATCCACCACATACCCAGTGAGATGATCACGACGACGATGATCACATAGGTGACCATACGCACAGGCAGATCCATGCTGCTGGCCTGTTTGTCCTTACCAAAACTGGGCGCCAATGTTGGCGGTGTCTGCGTGGTGCTCACAGGACGAACAAAATCGGCCTCGGACAGCCCCAGCGCCTTGGCATAACTGCGCAGATAACCCGAGACAAAGGTTTCAGAGGGAAAGAGTTCGTAATTGTCCTCTTCCAGCGCCTGAATCTTGCGTTCAGAAAGTCGCAAGTGCAATGCGATCTCACCACGGGAAAGTCCCGCCGCTTCACGCGCCTTGCGTAGTCGCTCGCCTAGCGATTCCTGAGATAGAAACTGCGGCTGCTCGTTATGTTCTTCTGTTGTGTTGTCAGTCATGGTTAGCCCGTTATCTGAGCGATTCCAGATAGAGTTTGGTTTCCGGCGCATCGGGGAAACGTCCTTTCAGGGCCAATCCATAGCTGGCGAGGGCATCCTTGTCACCGAGAACACGTTCCACCCGAATCCCAAGCCAGAGACTCTCTGGAGTATGCTTGCCTACGGACTGGTAACGTTGCAGGTAAGCACGAGCGGACATGTAATTCTTCTCCTCGAAGGAGACCTTGGCCAGTGCCAGCAGTGCACCGGGCAGACGCGGATTAATCTGCACCGCCTGGCGCAGATACTCCTCTGCCTTTTTCAAGTCGGGTTTGCGCAACATGCACAGCCCCATATTTTCAAAAACCTGATCACGGCGAGGATAGACCGGGTTCTCCAGCACCTTGCGGAACTGGCGCTCCCCCTCACTAATGCGATCCTGACTGCAGAGGAAGGCGCCGTAGTTGTTGTACAGCAAAGAGTCTTCGGTTTCGCTGTAGCGCAGCGCATACTCGTAGTGATCTTCCGCATCGGCTGGACGCCCCAGACGACGATACAGTTCAGCAATGTAGTGATGCGCCGGTGCGTAGGTGTCGTCATAGGCAAGGGCACGTTTGAGTTTTTTCATCGCCACTTCATTGTTGCCCTGGATCATGTAACGCAATCCCAGTTCAGCGTTAGCCTTTGCAGCTTTTTCTGTATCCACACCATCCGTTTTAACCGGGGAACTGCTGCACCCAGTCAGTACCAACATCCAAGCCATTACAACCCACAAACCGAAACGTCTCATGATGCAATCTTCTCCTCCACGATGGGGAACCGCCCACTACGACGGGTACGGTCCGCTACCTTACCGGCCAGTTGACCGCAGGCAGCATCGATATCGTCACCGCGTGTCTTGCGGGTGACGGCGATAATTCCGGCTTCCATGACCACATCACGGAAGGCGTTAATCGTATCCAGTGAAGGACACTCATAGGGCGAATCCGGGAACGGGTTAAAGGGAATCAGATTAACTTTGGCAGGTACACCACGCAGGATTTTCACCAGCTGTTTGGCGTCTGCCACACTATCGTTCACCCCGGCGAGCATCACGTACTCAAAGGTCACACGATGGTGAGGCTTGTCGGCCACATAACGTTTGCATGCGGCGAGTAATTCTTTGATCGGGTATTTCTTGTTCAGCGGTACCAGTTGATCGCGCAGCTCATCATTCGGTGCGTGCAGTGAAACGGCAAGGCTGATATCACTACGTTCACGCAGTTCGTCGATACCTGGCACCACACCGGCGGTGCTAAGGGTCACACGACGCTTGGAAATACCGAAGGCGAGATCGTCCTTCATCAAATCCATCGCCGGTACCACGTTATCCAGATTCAGCAGCGGCTCACCCATGCCCATCAACACCACGTTGGTGATCACCCGCTCGCCCTTATTTTCCGGCAGACCGATGATACGCGTTGCCAGCGCCACCTGACCGACGATTTCAGCGGTAGTCAGATTACGATTGAAACCCTGACGGGCGGTGGAACAGAAACTACAGGCCAGGGTACAGCCCACCTGCGAGGAGACACAAAGGGTGGCGCGGTCCTTGTCAGGGATGTAGACCATCTCGATATGATTAACTTCGTCGACCCGCAACAACCACTTGCGGGTACCGTCAGACGCAGGCATATCCTTCACCACCTCGGGCAGGCGGATCTCAGCGATCGCTTTCAGCTTTTCACGCAGTGCCTTGCTCAGGTTGGTCATCTGTTCGAAGTCGTCGACCCCAAACTGGTAGATCCATTTCATTACCTGAGAAGCGCGGAAGGCCTTCTCCCCCAAATTGGTGAAGAAGGCCTCCATATCCTGGCGTGTCAGGCCAAGCAGATTTGTCCTGACGGACTCACTCATAAAGTGCTCGACTCATCATAGGCGCAAGAGCGCCGCGCCCGATTAACGGGTGCGCGGGCAAAGCTCTTCCGGCTTAAAGAAGAAATCGATTTCACGCGCAGCGGTTTCCGGTGCATCGGAACCGTGTACTGCGTTTTGATCGATGGACTCAGCGAAGTCGGCACGGATAGTACCGGGAGCGGCCTCTTTCGGGTTAGTGGCACCCATCACTTCGCGGTTCTTGGCAATGGCATTCTCGCCTTCCAGTACCTGCACCATCACCGGGCCAGAGGTCATGAACTCAACCAGATCAGCGTAAAACGGACGCTCTTTGTGTACATCGTAGAAAGCGCCAGCCTGTTCTTTCGACAGGTGGATCATGCGCGCAGCAATGATCTTCAGGCCCGCCTTCTCGAAACGAGCATAGATCTCGCCGATGACGTTTTTAGCTACTGCGTCGGGTTTGATAATGGAAATGGTGCGTTCGATTGCCATCTAAAATTTTCTCCGTGGGAATTGGCCAAAACAGCCTGTTGCAACAAACCCGCGATTATACGCGGGCTTGACGGGCCATTCCAGCAGTTCCCAGCTTAACTGAATGAAAAATCAGGGCTTTGACCGGCGTCACAGGGGAGAGTTCGGCCGGATATGACAGACTGACTAACTGGCACAAAACTTCGCACAGCTGAGAAGGCCAAAGAATTTAGAAATCTTCTCAAAATGAGGGATCGTGCCCCGAGGCAAGGCGCGAAGTTTGCGAGGAGCGCAGTTTACAGGTAGTAAATGAGCACCGTAGCAAGCTTTGCAACACAGGATCGGGGTGCGAGAACCATTTTGAGGAGATTTCTAGTCGCGTTCCTCGATCCAGTTCATTTGTATCGCTTCGAGGATCTTTTCGTTGGAGTTTTCCGGATCATCGTCAAACTCCTCCAGTGCACAGACCCACTGGTGCAGGTCGGTAAAACGGACGTACTGCGGATCGACGTCCGGGTGGGCTTCATCGAGCTGGATGGCGATCTCCAGGCTATCGGTCCATTTCAGGCTCATGGCATGCTCCTAGTGAGATTCGGAAACCATGTTGATGGTGTACTTGGGGATCTCGATAACCAGATCCTCGTCACCAACCACCGCCTGGCAGGAGAGACGTGAATCGGGCTCCAGTCCCCAGGCCTTGTCCAGCATGTCCTCTTCCGTTTCGCTCGCCTCGGGCAGGCTGTCGTAGCCCTCGCGCACGATAACGTGGCAGGTGGTGCAGGCGCAGGACTTCTCGCAAGCGTGCTCGATTTCAATGCCGTTGGCCAGCGCTGCATCGCAGATGCTGGTGCCCTTCTCGGCCTGGATCACCGCGCCTTCCGGGCAGATCTCCTCGTGGGGCAGAAAAATCAGTTGCGGCATCTCGTTAACTCCAAATCCTGTTATGCATTCAATAGGCCCACAGGCCAGTAAACACAAGTTTACTCCAGTGAATCCAGCTCTCTTCCGGCTAATGCCTTGCGAATCCCGTCATCCATCCGTCGAGCGGCGAATTCGCCTGAATCGTCGTTAAGCTTTTCGATGGCCTGCTTGATCGCTTTTTCGTCACTGCCCTGCTTCAGTTCACGCAGCTGGGCCATGCCCTGCTCCAGCGCCCCGCGCTCCTCGGCTGATAGCAGGCGTTCGCCGTCGGCGGCCAGCGCTGCTTCCAGCGCCTCCAGCACCCGATCCGCCTCTACCTGTTGTTCACGCAGATTACGTGCGTCCATGTCGTCGCGGGCATGGGCCATGGAATCACGCAACATGGTGGAGATCTCGGTATCGGAAAGACCGTATGAAGGTTTGACCTGAATACTACTCTCTACTCCGGTGGTCTGTTCACGGGCACTGACCGAAAGCAGGCCGTCGGCATCGACCTGGAAGGTGACGCGGATTCGCGCTGCCCCAGCCGCCATCGGCGGGATGCCACGTAGTTCGAAACGGGCCAGGGAGCGGCAGTCGCTGACCATCTCGCGCTCACCCTGTACCACATGGATCGCCATCGCCGTCTGGCCGTCCTTGTAGGTAGTGAAATCCTGGGCACGGGCCACGGGAATGGTGGTATTGCGTGGAATCACCTTCTCCGCCAGACCGCCCATGGTCTCCAGTCCCAACGACAGAGGGATCACGTCGAGCAGCAGCATCTCCGCGTCGGGCTTATTGCCCACCAGTACATCGGCCTGCATCGCTGCGCCGATGGCCACCACCTCGTCCGGGTCGATATCAACCTTGGGCGCACGACCGAAGAATTCGCCCACCAGTTCGCGTACCCGTGGTACGCGGGTGGAACCGCCGACCATGACCACATCGAGGATATCAGCTGCATCGACCCCAGCGTCCTTCAGGGCGCGACGGCAGGAGAGCAGGCTCTTGCGGATCAGCGGGTCGATCAGTTTGTTCATCTGCTCGCGGTCGAGCCCCCCTTCCCAGTGCGAACCATCGGCCAGTTCCAGTTTCAGTTCGGTGCTATCGGCATCGGTCAGCGCCTCTTTGGCGGCGCAGGCATCGCGCATCAGTCGGCGCATCTGGTGATGATCGGCGTCGTCGGCAACCTTGGCCTCGACCATCATCCACTGGGCGATGGCGCGGTCCATATCGTCACCGCCGAGGGCTGAGTCGCCACCGGTGGCGAGCACTTCAAACACGCCCTTGTTCAGACGCAGGATGGATATATCGAAGGTACCGCCGCCCAGGTCGTAGACCGCGATCACCCCTTCCGAACCCTGGTCCAGACCGTAGGCGACCGCTGCAGCAGTCGGCTCGTTGAGTAGACGCAATACGTTCAAGCCGGCGAGACGCGCCGCATCCTTGGTCGCCTGACGCTGAGCATCGTCGAAATAGGCCGGAACGGTGATCACCACACCGGTGAGTTCGTCACCCAGGCTGGCCTCGGCGCGATCACGCAGGCTACGCAGGATATCGGCGGAGACCTCCACCGGACTGAAATCTCCAGCGACGGTATGAATGCGCGGCATACCGGAATCGGACTCGACAAATTCATAAGGCAGACGGCTACCCAGGCCTTTGATGTCGGCAAGGCCGCGGCCCATAAAGCGTTTAACCGAGATAATGGTGTTCAGAGGGTCCTGCGCCGCAGCCAGCTTTGCCTCTTTACCCACCACGCGACTGCCATCGGCCAGATAGCGCACCACCGATGGCAACAGGTGTTCACCATTGTCGTCGGCCAGGGTCTCGGCCGAGCCGCTCCGCACGGTCGCAACCAGAGAGTTGGTAGTGCCAAGGTCGATCCCCGCTGCCAATCGGTGCTGGTGGGGGGCGGCAGATTGTCCGGGTTCGCTGATTTGCAGAAGTGCCATGGGAACTCTTTGGTTTTTTTAACTAGCTTCGTGGACCAGATTCTCTTCCAGTTCGTCCAACTCATTAAGCAGACGCTGCATGAACTGCATGCGACGCACCAGATCCTTGCCCTTCTCCAGTTCCTCACCCACCGAGAACAGCTGCTGTAACGATTCGACCAGTTGTCGCTCGTTGCTCTCGACGCGATCGCGGAGTTTGTTCAGTTCGGTGAAGGGGTCGTCCTTGCCACGTATTTCACTCAACTCCTCGCGCAACTCCATCTGCTCCATCAGGAACATCGGATCCATCGCGGTATCGTTATCGTCGAGGATAATATCGTTGAGTTGCAGCAGGTAGCGTGCCCGCGGCAGAGGTGACTTGAGGGTCTGAAAGGCTTCGTTAATCAGTGCCGTCTGCTGCAGAGAGAGACGTTTTTCCAGCTCACTGGCGTTGGCGAAACGATCAGGGTGGACGGTACGCTGCAGGTCGCGATAGCGCAGCGAGAGATCTTCCAGATCGATCTCGAAAGCTACGGGCAGACCAAACAGTTCGAAGTAGTTTTTTCCTGTTACGGGCGCCATCGCAAGGTACAGGATTAGACGTTAAAGCTTTCGCCGCAGCCGCAGGAATCCTTGACGTTAGGATTATTGAACTTGAAGCCTTCGTTCAGTCCCTCCTTGGCGAAGTCGACTTCGGTACCGTCGAGATAGACCATGCTCTTTTCGTCGATGATCACCTTGACGCCGTTGCTCTCGAACACCTGATCGTCGTCGTTAACCTCGTCGGCAAACTCCAGCACATAGGCCATGCCGGAACAGCCGGAGGTACGCACACCCAGGCGCAGACCGGCGCCCTTGCCACGGTTGGCGAGGAAGTTCTTAACCCGTTCTGCTGCATTGTCAGTAAGAGTGATTGCCATGACCGCCTCCGGAATTACTTTTCCTGCTTGGTTTTGTAATCGGTAATGGCGGCGCGAATCGCGTCTTCAGCCAGTACCGAGCAGTGAACCTTGACCGGCGGCAACGCCAGCTCTTCGGCTATGTCACTGTTCTTGATCTCTGCCGCCTCATCCAGGGTCTTGCCCTTGAGCCATTCGGTCACCAGGGAACTGGAGGCGATGGCGGAGCCACAACCGTAAGTTTTAAACCGCGCATCTTCGATCACACCGTTGTCATCGACCTTGATCTGCAGGCGCATCACGTCGCCGCAGGCAGGTGCGCCGACCATACCAGTACCCACGCCTTTGTCGTCCTTATCCAGGTTGCCGACATTACGCGGGTTTTCGTAGTGTTCCATCAGCTTGTCGCTGTATGACATCTTCAGTTTTCCTCACTTCGATCCGTGCCGCAGCGCGGCCTCTGGGGGGTGAGCAATTTTATCCTAATGCGCGCTCCACTGCACGGTAGAGAGGTCAATCCCCTCCTTGTACATATCCCACAACGGGGAAAGCTCACGCAGTTTGTTGATCTTCTGGTGAATCAGCTCCACGGTGCGGTCGATATCGGCCTCGGTGGTGAAGCGACCGATGCTGAAACGCAGCGAGCTATGCGCCAGTTCGTCGGGGCGACCAATGGCGCGCAGCACATAGGAGGGCTCAAGGCTGGCGGAGGTACAGGCCGAACCGGAAGAGACCGCCAGTTCAGAGAGCGCCATCATCAGCGATTCGCCTTCGACGTAGTTGAAGCTGATATTGAGGTTATGCGGCACCCGTTGCTGCAGATTGCCGTTGATATAAACCTCTTCAATATCCTTAAGCCCATCGAGCAGACGGTCGCGCAGTTTGATGATGCGCGCGTTCTCTTCGGCCATCTCCTCTTTCGCCAGGCGGAAGGCTTCCCCCATGCCGACGATCTGGTGCGTTGCCAGGGTACCGGAACGCATCCCACGTTCGTGACCGCCGCCGTGCATCTGTGCTTCGATACGGATACGCGGCTTGCGACGGACATAGAGGGCACCGATACCCTTGGGACCGTAAATCTTGTGTGCCGAGAGCGACATCAGATCGACGTTCATCTTGTCGACATCGATGGCAACCTTGCCGGCGCTCTGCGCGGCATCGACATGGAACAGAATCTTTTTGCTACGGCAGAGTTTGCCGATCGCTTCGATATCCTGAATTACGCCGATCTCGTTGTTCACGTGCATGATGGAGACGAGGATGGTGTCATCGCGCATCGCCGCTTCCAGTTTACCGAGGTCGATCAGGCCGTCCTCTTCAGGGTCGAGGTAGGTCACCTCAAAGCCTTCGCGCTCCAGTTGGCGACAGGTATCCAGTACCGCCTTGTGTTCGGTCTTGCTGGTGATGATGTGCTTGCCTTTCTTGGCGTGGAAGTGGGCCACACCCTTGATCGCCAGGTTGTCCGACTCGGTCGCGCCAGAGGTCCAGACGATCTCCTTGGCATCGGCAGCGAGCAGATCCGCGACCTGCTGGCGAGCAAGTTCCACTGCCTCTTCCGCGCTCCAGCCATATTTGTGCGAGCGCGAAGCGGCGTTACCGAACAGGCCGTGCTCCATAGTGAGATACTTGCACATGAGTTCGGCCACACGTGGGTCAACAGGGGTGGTGGCCGAATAGTCGAGATAGATCGGGTTGTTCATGCGTCATGCGCTCCAGTCATTTCGTTCCCCCTCACCAGCCGGTGTTGGCGGCCATTCTGCGTAGCTGCCCCACCTGCGACTCCAGCGCACCGATGAGTAGATCCATATCCTTCGCTGTGTTGTCCTTCCCCAGGCTGATGCGGATAGCGCCCAACGCGATTTCCCGCGTCACACCCATCGCCTTCAGCACCGGGCTCGGCTCACTGTGTTCACTACCACAGGCGGAACCGCTTGAAACCTCAATACCGATCCGGTCCAGCGCCATGATCAGCGTCTGTCCTTCCAGTCCCGGTATCGACATAAACACCGTGTTGCCTAAACGCTCTGCGTCTTCGGCGAAAATCACCGCTTCAGGCAACACCTGGCGCAGACGATTTTCAAAATAATGCTTCAGTTCTTCAAAGTGGCGACGGCGCTCAGCCAATTCAATACGCGCCAGTTCTGCCGCTTTACCAAAACCGACAATGGCCGCCAGATTTTCGGTGCCACCGCGACGGTCACGCTCCTGTCCACCACCGTGGAGCAACGGTTCCAGGTCCACTGCCTTATCGACGATCAAGGCACCGACACCCTTCGGCCCGTAGAGCTTGTGCGCCGAGAGGCTCATCAGGTGGGCACCGCTGGCAGGGAAACTAACCTCCAGCTTACCCGCCGCCTGCACCGCATCTGTGTGAAACAGTACACCCCGTTCGCGACACAGTTGCGCCAGCTCTGGCACCGGCTGAATGGCACCGGTCTCGTTGTTGGCCCACATCACCGAGGCGAGGCGAGTTTTCTGTGACAGGCATTCATCTAAGGCCGCAGCCTGACAGACACCATTCTCATCCACCGCCGCCATATCGACCGACCAGCCTAAACGCTTGAGCGCTTCGGCAGACGCACGCACCGAGGCATGCTCGATAGCGCTGATCACGACTTGACCCGGGGAGGAACGGAAGGCAACACCCTTGAGCGCGGCGTTGTTCGCTTCGGTACCGCCGCTGGTGAAAATCACCTGACCTGGGTAGGCCGACACCAACTGCGCCACCTGCTCACGTGCGTTATCCAGCGCGGCACGCGCCTGGCGTCCGCTGCTATGTACGCTGGAGGGATTGCCGAAACCGGTTTGTAGCCAGGGCAGCATCGCCTCCACCACCCGTTCATCCACGGGCGTGGTGGCGTTATGGTCCAGATAGACCACAGTGTGGAACCAGCTTAAACGGTGACGCCGGTTTCCAGACTGCTGCTGGCGCCGAGCTTGCTGTCCTGGCGCGCGGCCACGTCCTGCACACCCTTGCGCTCAACCAGTTGCTCCAGATCGATACCCTTGAGGAAGTTAAGGATCTGATCGCTCAGGTCGCACCACAGTTCGTGAGTCAGACACGGCCCGTTGTCCTGGCAGTTGCCCTTACCGTCGCAACGCATCGCGTCAACCTTTTCGTCCACCGCAGTGATCACATCGGCTACGCAAATCTCGGCAGCGTTACGGCTCAGACGATAGCCACCACCCGGACCACGGGCGCTGTCTACCAGACCGTTCTTACGCAGCCGGGAAAAAAGTTGCTCCAGATACGACAGGGAAATCCCCTGGCGCTTGGAGATATCAGCAAGTGTGATCGGACCGCTCTTGTAGTGGATAGCAAGATCGAGCATGGCAGTTACTGCATATCGGCCCTTGGTTGTGAGTCTCATTGCCTTCTCCCATTAATCCCAGTAATATTATGTGGCTTTAGCACGGTGGCTAAAGTATCAAAACCTAGTAATTCAGTCAACTATAATCCTGCGTATTTTCTCCGGTTTCCAACCGCTCACCGCTCAGGTCATCCTCCTCCCCTGAACTGATGCCGCACGGGCCCAGCGTCGGCAGGTCTACATCGCCCAATTCCGCGCCCAGACTCTTGATCGCACCACACATGGTCTCCATCTTGCCGTCCATCGCATGGATGTGGTCGAGCATACAGTTGATGGCATGGGCCACCGGGTCGGGCATGTCAGCGGTGGTGCCGTAGGCGTCGAAACCGATCTTTTCGGCGGTCGCCTGGCGCTGTTCCTGCTTTTCGTCGCTCACGGGTCGCTTAACGATGCGGCCCGGTACACCCACCACGGTGGTCCCGTCGGGGACCCCTTTGACCACCACGGCATTGGAGCCGATACGGGCATCATTGCCGATCAGGATCGGCCCCAGTACCTTGGCTCCTGCCCCGACCACCACATTGTTACCCAGGGTCGGGTGACGCTTACCTTTGTTCCAGCTGGTACCACCGAGAGTGACGCCATGGTAGATGGTGCAATCGTCACCAATAATTGCCGTCTCACCGATCACCACACCCATGCCATGGTCAATAAAGAAGCGCTGACCGATCTGGGCACCCGGGTGGATCTCGATGCCTGTCAGCCAGCGAGCCAGACCCGAAAGCACCCGCGCCAGCCACTTCCAGCCTGCGTTCCAGAGGCGGTGGGAAAGGCGATGAAACAACACCGCGTGCAGGCCGGGATAGGCAGTCAGGACCTCAAAAGTCGTGCGTGCCGCAGGGTCGCGCTGGAAAATTACATCGATGTCTTCGCGCAGGCGATTAAACATGGTTAAACGGTAATACCTGATAAGAGTGAAGGGCCTTATTCTTGCACAGCGAGCGGGGCATTGCGAGCGTGGCAGGATTGCCGGGCTTAATCCGATTTTTTCAGCCGTTTCATCACACTGGTGAGGATACCGCGCAGGATATTGACCTCCGCCTTCTCCATTTCAGCCCGGTTGAACAGTCGCCGCAGACGGCGCATCAACAGGCGTGGATTTTCCGGGTCGAGAAAATCGAGCGCAACCAGGGTCTGCTCAAGATGAGTGAAGAACCCTTCCACCTCATCCGCCGAAGCAGGTAAGTCGGCCTTGTTAGACGTTGTCCCCTGCCATTCGCCCAGCCGCGCCATGTGGAACTCGTAGCTAATCACCTGAATCGCCGCGGCAATATTAAGCGAGCTGAAATCGGGGTTGGTGGGAATGTGCACCAGATAATTACACAGCTCCAGTTCCTCATTCGTTAGCCCAGAATCCTCCCGGCCAAACAGCACCGCTATCTCATCGCCCTCCTCTCTCGCGGCGACCAGCTCGGCACAACCCCGCACATCCACCTGTGGCCAGGGGATAGTGCGCAGACTACGGGCACTGGCACCAAAAACCAGCGAGCACCCTTCCAGGGCCTCGGTCAGGCTGTCGCAGACCACCGCTTTGTCTAATAGATCTTCCGCGCCGGAGGCACGCGAGGTCGCTTCGCGGTGGGGAAAGAGAACGGGATTGACCAGATAGAGTCGATCCAGCGCCATGTTTTTCATCGCCCGCGCCGCGCCGCCGATGTTGCCGGGATGAGAAGTCTCGACCATCACGATACGAATACGGGGAAATTTCTTCGCTTGCGTACTAATGCTTTTATCCACCATTTTGTTTAGAATGCGTCCCGCTATGATGCTAGCTAACTAGCATGTGGCCTGTACTCGAGTCAAAATTAGCGAGCGCAGGTGAGACAAGGCAAAAATGAACGAAAAAGCGGAGTTTACGTATCAAGTAAATGAGCATTTTGAGTTCATTTTTAACGCCGTATCACCAAGCACAGCAATTTTGACTGCTATTTAATAATTTGGAGGCTGTCCCATGCATCCCATGCTGAACATTGCCGTGCGCGCTGCACGACAAGCCGGCAACATTATCGCCCGTTCCTTCCCTCATGTGGATAGCCTCAGCGTCGATACCAAATCACGCAACGATTTTGTCAGTGATGTCGATCGCCTCGCCGAGCAGGAGATCATCAATACCATCCACAAGGCCTACCCCGACCATGCCATTCTCGCTGAAGAGAGCGGCAGCAGCGGCGACAGTGAATATGTGTGGATTATCGACCCCCTCGACGGCACCACCAACTTCCTTCATGGCTTCCCGCAATTTGCGGTCTCCATCGCCCTGAGTTTCCGCGGCAAGCTGGATCAGGCTGTCGTCTACGACCCGATTAGCCAGGATCTCTACACCGCCAGCCGCGGTGCCGGCGCGCAACTTAACGGCCGCCGCATCCGCGTTGCCAGCCGCAAGACCCTGGATGGTGCCCTGCTCGGCACCGGCTTCCCATTCAAGGATAACGGCCTGCTCGACACCTATCTGGACACCTTTAAGGCGCTGTTCGGTGACACCGCCGGTATTCGCCGTCCCGGCTCTGCCGCGCTGGATCTGGCCTACGTGGCCGCTGGCCGCATCGATGGTTTCTGGGAGTTTGCCCTCAACCCGTGGGATATGGCCGCCGGTGCGCTGCTGATCCAGGAAGCGGGTGGCAAGGTCGGTGACTTTGCCGGTGGAGACGAGTTCCTCGAAAGCGGCAACGTGATCGCCGGAAACCTGAAGGTGTACGACGCCATGCTTAAGCGTATCCGTCCCTGCCTGCCACCGGAAATCACCAAGTAACAACCATTAAAGTTTATTGCCGCAGGACCGTTAACCCTCATATCGGGATCGGGATATGGGGCAATGGCGGAACATCAGATCAATCAGAAGCTGGCACTGGAGATGACCATGCAGGAAGTGCTTGGCAATCTGGAGGAGCTGGCCCTCGACTTCGGCTACCGTGATGGTGAGGATTGCTTCGAGATCCTCTCTATCGAGACGCCCGAAGCGACGGAAACCACTGCGCAGACAGATAGCGGCAGCCGTATACGTTCCCCACTGGAACGAACGCCCACATCTATCACACAACAAAAGCAACGCCGTGTTGCCTGATCAAAAAAGCCCGCTGTAGCGGGATTTTTTATCGAATCTATCACCAACTCAACCAGCACAGCTCAGGCGGAAACTATCGTCCAGATCCAGCGGCAAGATTAAGGTCTTGAACTGGCGATTGAGGGAATCGGTACACAATGCCTGACGCCTACTGGCATCGGTGACATAAACAGAACGGTATTCGATATTGAAAACCGGTTTACCCTGTGCGACAAACGGTGCCAGCAGATCGCACTCGTTATATTCAAAGCACTGTTCGTTAACAGCAAAGTCAAAATCGGTAGCCAGATCGGCGACCTGATCCAGATCGTTTTTCAATCCGACGGAAAGGCCACGGTTATGCGCCTCGCGGGCGAGCATGCGATTGTAGGCTAGCTGATCCGCCGCACTTAAGTTAAATCCAGAATTATTGCTATAACCATCGACGTTATCCGGGTCGACACCATCGCATCCCTTCTGCACCGCCAGGTCCATCCGTGCCTGCATAATCGTCACTACCGCAGCAGAGCGAACATCGAGCCAGCGCTCCCCTGGCCAACCGGAAAGATTATTTCCCAAATCGACTGCCGCAAACAGATCCGCATCGGGACGCCAGTTTTCATAGGAACCGGCGGAGAAGTAACAAATCACTTTTCTTCCCGTCGCCTGTATCGAGGCAATTTGATCGGTTGAGGAGTCGAACAGGTCGATATCGTAGATACTCACTGGATAACTTGAATTAATCGTCCCGGTCAGTTGAATCTGCCAATCGGTGGAAAGTGGAGGCTGATACCAGACACCGGCTGCTGCCTGACTGCCAGCTTGTGTGGAATCAGGAACCGTACTCATCGACTCACAGGCAGAGAGGAATACAAATGAAAGAAGAACAATATATCGAATCATGGCCGCTACCCATCCTTGCACACGTTGCTACGTAGCCGAATAGGAGCGTAGAAAGGAGACGACCTGCTCACTGTGAGGCAGGTAACACTTATATCTTTATTTATGTGACTGGTGACTCACTACGCGCAGTTTGGTGTTATGAACATCACTACACTTTGACTGGCCTTCACAATTCTGCAACAAAAAAGCCCGCAAAAGCGGGCTTCTTTAATATTGCAGGATACCGGTATCTCAGGGCAGGTCATCCAGATTGGCGCCCTCTTTCTCTACCGGCATCAGGTCTTCCTTGCTCACACCCAGGGCCAGAGCAGCGGCGCTGGCAACATAGATGGAAGAGTAAGTACCGACGAAGATACCGAGCAGTAGCGCAGTGGCAAAACCGTGAATCGACTCACCACCGAAGAAAAACAGCGCAAGCAATACCAGGATGGTAGTAAACGAGGTCATCAAGGTACGTGACAGGGTCTGGTTGAGTGAAGCGTTGACGATATCCTCAGGCGAACCTTTACGCATCTTGCGGAAGTTTTCGCGGATACGGTCAAACACAACGATAGTATCGTTGAGTGAGTAACCGATCACCGCCAGTACCGCAGCGAGAACGGTGAGGTCGAAATCGAGTTGCAACAACGAGAATACGCCAAGGGTGATAATGACGTCGTGCACCAACGCGGCGACGGAACCGACTGCGAAACGATACTCAAAACGCAGCGCAACGTAGACCAGGATACCAATCAGCGCATAGATCATCGCCAGGCCGCCGTCGTTGGTCAGCTCTTCACCGACCTGTGGGCCAACAAATTCAACACGGCGCATCTGCACCTCGTTATCCTGCCCTTTGAGCGCAGCAAAGATCCGATCACTCAACTCTGCACTGGTGACGCCTTCACGCGGTGCGATACGAATCATCACATCGGTTGCGGCACCGAAGTGCTGCACAATCGCATCACCATAGCCCTGCTTGGCCAGCACATCGCGAATCTGGTCCAGCTCGGCATTTTTAGTGTAGCCCACTTCGATGATGGTACCGCCGGTAAAGTCGATACCGAAATTAAAGCCGCGAGTCACCATTGAAGCGATGGAGATAACGATAAGTACCAGCGACAAAACCATCGCAAGCTTGCGCTTGCCGAGAAAGTCGATGGAGGTCTCTTTTTTCAAAATCTGCATACTAACGTCCTCCTTAAATCGACAGACTGGAGATGCGTTTACCCCCCAGTACCAGATTAATCACCGCACGTGTCACCATAATCGCGGTGAACATGGAGGTGACGATACCGATGGAAAGCGTGATGGCAAAACCCTTGATCGGGCCGGTACCAAAACTGAACAGCACCACCGCTGCGATCAGGGTAGTAATGTTGGCGTCGGCAATGGTGGAGAAGGCTTTTTCATAACCGGCATGGATCGCCGCATGCGGTGTATTACCAAGCCGCAACTCTTCACGAATCCGCTCAAAGATAAGCACATTGGCATCCACCGCCATACCCACAGTCAACACGATACCGGCGATACCGGGCAGGGTCAGGGTTGCCTGTAACAGCGAGAGCACGGCAACGATGAACACCAGGTTCAGCGCCAGTGCCAGATTGGCGACCATACCGAAGCTTCGATACCAGAGCGCCATAAAGCCGAGTACCGCGACAAAACCAATCACCACCGAGGCGAGGCCCTTGTCGATGTTTTCCTGCCCCATGCTTGGGCCGATGGTACGCTCTTCGACGATCTCCATCGGCGCTGCCAGTGCACCGGCACGCAACAGCAAGGCGAGATTGTGCGCTTCGTCAGGACTGTCGAGACCGGTGGTCTGGAAACGTTTGCTGAACACACCGCGAATAGTAGCGAGACTGATCACCTCTTCGATGCGGTTCGTCACCCGTTGTTGCTTACCGTTGATTGTGCGGGTTTCGGTCTTGGTTTCGATATAGACCACCGCCATCCGTTTGCCGACATTTTCACGGGTGTTGTCGAGCATCTTGCGTGCGCCTTTCGAATCGAGGGTCACGCTAACTTCGGGCTGGCCGGTCTGCTGCTCGATACCGGCCGCAGCGTCGATGATCTGGTCACCAGTGACGATCACCTCTTTCTTCAGCAACACAGGTCGTCCGTCACGCTGTTTGTAGAGACGAGAGTTGTAAGGCACACGTCCGGCAAGGGCATCGTTCACATCATGCTCCTCGTCTTCCATGTGGTATTCGAGGGTAGCTGTGGCACCAATAACATCCTTGGCACGGGCGGTATCCTGCACACCTGGCAGTTGCACCACGATGCGCTCCTGTCCCTGCTGCTGGATCACCGGCTCGGCCACACCCAACTCATTCACCCGCTTACGCAGAGTGGTGATGTTCTGTTTAACCGCAAACTTCTTTGTCTCCAGCAGCTCTTTCTCACTCAAGCTGGCATAGAGGTATTCGCTACCGTCGCGTGGTTCTTCGTTGAGTACCAGATCGCGGTACTCTTTGCGAATCAGCTCATTGGCTTTATTGCGTTCCTCTGCGTCGCGGAATTTGATCTCGACGCGTCCCTTGTCGGCGACGATAGTTAAGTAACGCACCTTGTTATCACGCATCAGACTACGCAGGTCGCTGACATAACGTTCCAGTGCCTGCTCCACCGCGGCGTTCATATCCACTTCCATCAGGAAGTGCACGCCACCGCGCAGGTCGAGACCGAGGTACATAGGCAAGGCATTGAGGCCACTTAACCACTGAGGTGTTGCCGGGGCCAGATTCATCGCCGTGGTATAGCTATCGCCCAGCGCCTCACGCACAGGCTGATAGGCCTTCAGCTGCGCATCGGTATCGGCGAAGCGCACCAACATGGAGTTGGGTTTTACTTCGAGGGATTTGTAACTGAGCTTTTCCTTTTCCAGAACGCCGATCACCTTGTCACGGGTGGCGTTGTTAACCTCGGCCATACGATTGGCAGAGATCTGCAGCGCCGGGTCGTCGCCGTAAAGGTTGGGCAGGGCGTAGATTGTGCCAATGACCATCAGCACAACGATCAGAAGGTACTTCCAGAATGGGTAACGGTTAATCATGATGACACCAGATACAGTAACCGGCGCATTGGCGCCGGTTACTCAATTGTTGTTGTTTCAGCTTTAGAGATTCTTGATGGTCCCTTTGGGCAACAGGCTGGAGACCGCTTCACGCTGCAACTTCATCTGCACATTGTCGGCCACTTCCACAACGATGTGGGTTTCGCCCACTTCGGAAATACGTCCGTAGATGCCACCGCTGGTCAGCACCTCATCACCCTTGGAGAGGGCTTCGACCATCTTCTTGTGCTCTTTGGCGCGACGTGACTGCGGGCGAATCAGCAGGAAGTAGAAGACGACGAAGAGAATGATGAAGGGGAACAGCGCCTCCAGCATACCGGGTTGCTGCTGTGCAGCCGCCGGGGCAGCCTCGGCCAGGGCATCGGAGATAAAGAAGCTCATGTGTTATTCCTTAGGCTCGGTTTTGGTAGATGTCTAAAAACTGGCGCCCATTATGGCACAGGCGGCACCGCTTGTGACCGCCGGGAATAGAAGTCGTTCACCCAGTTTTCCAGGTTTCCAGCGGCGATGGCCTCGCGCAGCCCCCGCATCACGGTCTGGTAGTAGCGCAGGTTATGAATCGTGTTGAGCCGCGCCCCCAGGATCTCGCCGGTTTTGTCCAGATGGCGCAGGTAGGCGCGGGAATAGTTACGGCAGGTATAGCAGTCGCAGGTAGGGTCCAGCGGGTTTGTGTCATATTGGTGGCTGGCGTTGCGGATCTTCACCACCCCCTCGCTGGTAAAGAGGTGGCCGTTGCGGGCGTTGCGGGTCGGCATCACGCAGTCGAACATGTCCACCCCACGGCGTACTGCCTCGACGATATCCTCCGGCTTGCCCACCCCCATCAGATAACGCGGCTTGTCGCTGGGCATAGACGGGGTCAGCCCCTCCAGTGTTGCCATCATCTCCTCTTTCGGCTCACCCACCGAGAGACCGCCGATGGCGTAACCGTCGAAACCGATCTCCAGCAGTCCGGCCAGGGATTCCTGGCGCAGCTCGTGGTACATCCCACCCTGAACGATGCCGAACAGGGCATTGGGATTGTCACCATGGGCCTCTTTGGAGCGTTTGGCCCAGCGTAGTGACAACTCCATCGACTCACGCGCCTGTTCCTCGGTGGCCGGGTACGGCGTGCACTCGTCGAAGATCATCACGATATCGGAGCCCAGCTCCCGCTGCACCGCCATCGATTCTTCCGGTCCCATAAAGACTTTCGCGCCATCCACCGGCGAGGCGAAGGTCACGCCCTCCTCGGTGATCTTGCGCATATCGCCGAGACTGAATACCTGGAAACCGCCAGAGTCGGTGAGGATCGGCCCCGACCAGTGCATGAAGTCGTGCAGGTCGCCGTGGCCGCGGATCACGCCGGTACCGGGACGCAGCATCAGGTGGAAGGTGTTGCCGAGGATGATCTCGGCACCGATCTCGCGCAGCTCCTCCGGGGTCATCGCCTTGACCGTACCGTAGGTGCCCACCGGCATGAAGGCCGGGGTCTCTACTGTGCCGCGTTCGAAGGTCAGGCGACCGCGGCGTGCCGCGCCGTCGCTACTGAGCAGTTCAAATTGCATCAGCCACGCTCCTCCGGTTGTTGCGGCAGGATAAACATGGCGTCACCGTAACTGAAGAAACGGTACTGTTGTTCTACGGCGTGGCGATAGGCGTTCATCGCCTGATCATACCCGGCAAAGGCGCAGACCAACATCAGCAGGGTCGATTCGGGTAGATGGAAATTAGTCAGCAGGGCATCGATGACACGAAAACGGTAGCCGGGGTAGATAAAGATATCGGTCTCGCCGCTGAACGGCGCCAGTTCGCCAGCGCGTGCCGCCGACTCCAGCGAACGGACCACCGTAGTACCCACCGCTACCACGCGGCCGCCGCGCAGCCGGGCTCGAGCCACCGCTTCCACCGTCTCCCGCGGTACCTCGATGTACTCCTTGTGCATGTGGTGCTCGCGAATATCATCCACCCGCACCGGCTGGAAGGTACCCGCCCCCACATGCAGGGTCACGAAAGCGGTTTCGATCCCAGCCTGTTGCAACTGCGCCAGCATCGCCTGATCAAAATGAAGTCCGGCGGTCGGTGCAGCCACCGCCCCCTCGCGACTGGCGTAGACCGTCTGGTAGCGCTCGCTATCGCTCTCCCCGGCTTCGCGTTCTATATAAGGTGGCAACGGCATACGACCGTGCTGTTTCAACAAATCCAGTATCGGGCCGGGAAAACGCAGGGCGAAGAGATCGCCGTCGCGGCCGGTCACCTCCACATCGAAATGCCCTTCCAGAGTCAGCCAGCTACCGGGTTTAGGTGACTTACTGGCACGCACATGGGCCAACACTTCGTGCTCCCCGGTGATCCGCTCCACCAGCACTTCAACCCGACCGCCGCTCTCTTTCTGCCCGAACAGTCGCGCTGGGATCACCCGGGTGTCGTTAAACACCAGCAGATCGCCGGGACGCAGTAGGCCTGGCAGGTCACTGAACTGGCGGTCCTCAATCGAACCGGCCGCGCCATCGAGCAGCAGCAGGCGGCTACCGCGCCGCTCATCAGCGGGGCGTTGGGCGATCAGCGATTCGGGCAGGTCGTAATGGAAGTCGGTACGTTGCATAGGGCGCGGATGATAACAAAGGTGGCAGGTAACAGGTATCCGGCAACAGGTGGAAAATGACACTCATTGATTTTCCTGCCACCGATTGCCTGAGACCTTTCATCTTTTGCCTTTTACCTTTTATAATGCGCCTCCTTGCCGGGGTGGCGAAATTGGTAGACGCAGGGGATTCAAAATCCCCCGGTGGCAACACCTTGTCGGTTCGAGTCCGACCCTCGGTACCAGATTAGTGTTTGATGTGCTGTGGTTCAGTGACAGTCGACTTGCCGGTTGACGCGGTACTTCCCTGTACCGCGCCCTACAGGCGTACTGAAGTGCGTCCCCATCGGCACTCCTGCCGATGGGTCGAGTCCGACCCTCGGTACCAGTTTTATTTATGTTTAATGGGTGGGGAGCTATCCCCTTGTCGGTGACGCGGTACTTCCCTTCGCTATCACCCCATTATTACGTCCGTATGGCAAAAACTCCTTTTACGACAAGGAGATCGCGTCTTGTCCCATCGGGGAAAAACCGCTAGCCTTTTGTGGATTCATTAACTGTTTAAGGATTGCCACTTGTCACTTAAGCGGCTGCCATCCCTGATGGCTCTACTCCTCGCAGGCGCACTGACCACCGCCTGCTCCTCCATGCTCACTTCCGGACTGGGTGACAGCCTTTCCAGCGCTATCGCCAATCAGGATGATCCAGCGACTGTACGTGCCGGTGCGCCCTCTTTCATGCTGCTTATCGACGGCATGATTAACAGCAATCCCGACGATACCGAACTGCTGGTGGCAGGTTCCCGCCTCAATAGCGCCTACGCCGCGGTATTTGTGACCGACCCGGAGCGGGCGAAAAAGATGGCCGACCGCGCCTATCGCTACGCGGAACATGCCCTGTGCCAGGATTACGAACGCATCTGCGCCCTGAACAAAGGCCCCTATCTGGATTTACTGCCAGCCATTAAAGAAATCGACGAAGACGATATCGCCACCCTCTACGCCTATGCCCTCGCCTGGGCGTTGCGTATCCAGACTCACAGCAGCGACTGGGGCGCTGTCGCCGACCTGCCCAAGGTCGAAGCGCTACTGGAACAGGTGATTGCCCTGAACAATCAATATGAACAGGGCGAACCCTGGCTCTATCTCGGGATCATCCGTAGCCAGGTGCCACCGGCCCTCGGCGGCAAGCCGGAAAAAGGCCGCGAGGCGTTCGAACAGGCCATCGCCCTCTCCGGCGGACGCAACCTGGCCGCCAAAGTGGCCTACGCACAAAACTATGCACGCCTGGTGTTCGACCGCGAACTGCATGACCGCCTGCTCAACGAAGTACTGGATGCCGAGGTAGAGGTACCCGGATATACCCTGAGCAACACCCTCGCCCAGCGTCAGGCGAAAGAATTGCTGCAATCGGCAGCAGATTATTTCTAGGAGAAACGATGAAACGCCTCATTACCACCGTCCTGCTGCTCGCCGCTGTCGCCACCGCGCAGGCCACCACTTTCAAGATCGCCACGATTGCCCCTGACGGCACCAGCTGGATGAACGAGATGCGTGCGGGCGCGGCGGAGATCAAAAAGCTCACCGCTGGCCGGGTGGAATTCCGCTTCTATCCCGGCGGCATCATGGGCAATGACAACAGCGTACTGCGCAAGATCCGCGTCGGTCAGCTGCAGGGCGGCGCGATCACCGGCGGTGGCCTGGCCGACATCCTGCCCGAAGCGCAGGTCTACAGCCTGCCCTTCACCTTCCGCGACTACGCCGAAGTCGATTACGTGCGTAAACAGATGGACCCGGTTTTGATGCAGGAACTGGAGAAAGAGGGTTACGTTGGTTTCGGCATCAGTGAGGGCGGCTTTGCCTATATGATGTCCGATACACCGGTCGCCGGCGTCTCGGCACTGAAGGGCCACAAAATCTGGGTACCCGAAGGCGACGTGATCAGTCGCACCGCATTTGAATCCACCGGTGTTTCACCAATCCCGCTGCCGCTGACCGACGTCTTAACCGGCCTGCAAACCGGCCTGGTCGATACCGTAGCGGCAACACCCACCGGTGCCATCGCCCTGCAGTGGCATACACGGGTGCACAACCTGACCGACATCCCGCTGATGTATATCTACGGCACCATGGTAGTGAAACGCAGTGCCTTCCAACGCCTCAGCAACGACGATCAAAAAATCGTACGTGAGGTGATGGGCGATATCTTCATCCGTCTCAACCGGCAGAATCGCGAAGACAATACCAGCGCACTAGCGGCATTGAAGTCACAGGGCATCAGCTTCGTCGAGAGTAACGTGGTGGAACAACGCGAATGGCAGGGACTGGTCAACAACGCCATGGACAAACTGATCGCCAACAAACTGTTCGACCCGGCGATTCACCAACGTCTGCTCGGCTACCGCGACACCTATCGTTCGCAGGCGATCAACGAGAAGCACTGACCGGCTAATGCTTCTCCGCCTGCAGCACATCCTGCGCCGAGCCGAAGAGGGTTTTGTCCTTCTGCTGCTGAGCCTGATGGTACTGCTGGCAGGCAGCCAGATCGTACTGCGCAACCTCTTCGAAAGCGGCATCGCCTGGGGTGATCCGCTCCTGCGCGTGTTGGTGCTGTGGCTCGGTATGCTCGGCGCGATGCTCGCCAGCCGCAGCAATCAACATATTCGCATCGACATTCTCTCCCGCTACCTGCCCTCAAGCTGGAAGCGTTACAACAATGCCCTGACCAATCTGTTCAGTACCGTGATCGCCTGTCTGCTCGCCTGGCACAGCGGACGCTTCGTCTACTTTGAATGGCAGGATGGAATGGAATTATTTGCCGGGCTTCCCGCCTGGCTAGCGGAAAGCATTCTGCCGGTTGGTTTTACCGTCATCGCCATACGCTTTGCCATTCTGAGCGTACAGTCGCTAATGGGTAATAAAGCGTGAGTGTGCTGCTGACACTGCTACTGATCCTGCTGGCGCTACTCGGTGCGCCGCTGTTTGTGATCATTGCCGCCAGCGCCATGCTCGGTTTCTACACCACCGATGTCGACCTTTCCGTCGTGGCGATCGAGTTTTACCGCCTCGCCGAAATGCCGATCCTGCTGGCGATCCCACTATTCACCTTTGCTGGCTACCTGCTCAGCGAAAGCCGTGCACCTACCCGTCTGGTTAACCTAACCCAGGCTCTACTCGGCTGGATGCCCGGCGGACTGGCGATCGTCGCGCTGAGTGCCTGTGCTCTGTTCACTGCCTTCACCGGTGCATCGGGCGTCACCATCGTCGCCCTCGGCGCCCTGCTCTATCCGGCAATGAGTAAAGCTGGCTATAGCGACAACTTCAGTCTGGGACTCATCACCACCTCGGGCAGCCTCGGCCTGCTATTCGCACCGTCGCTGCCGTTGATCCTCTACGGCATCATCGTGCAACAGCTGGGCGTTGGTGCCAGCCTGACCATCGACGAACTGTTTCTCGCCGGTCTGCTTCCTGGCCTGCTGATGCTGGTGGTGTTATCGGGCTGGAGTATGTGGACCAATCGCGGACGCGACCTACACGCCTGTTGCTGGAGCGATATCGGTGTTGCCCTACGCGAAGCGGCGTGGGAGTTACCACTACCTTTAATCATTCTTGGCGGGATCTACAGCGGTTATTTTGCCGTCTCGGAAGCAGCGGCGGTAACTGTGATCTATGTCTTTATCGTAGAGGTGCTGATTCATCGAGAGATACCGTGGCGACGACTGCCGCGGGTAGTGCGCGAAGCGATGATTATGGTCGGCGCGGTACTGGTGATACTCGGTGTCTCGCTAGCATCGACCAATTATCTGATCGACGCACAGATCCCCACCAAGCTGTTTGAATTTATCCGCAGCAACATTTCGGACAAACTGACCTTCCTGATCCTGCTGAATATCTTCCTGTTAATCCTCGGCACCATGCTCGATATTTTCTCAGCGCTGGTGATTATGGTGCCGCTGTTACTACCTATCGCTGTCGGTTATGGTATCGACCCGATCCACCTCGGGATCATCTTCCTCGCCAACATGCAGATCGGTTACTTCACACCGCCGGTCGGGATGAACCTGTTTATCGCCAGTTTCCGCTTTAACCGGCCGGTAACCCAGCTCTATCGCTCAACCCTGCCATTCTTCTTCCTGCTGCTGCTCACCGTGCTTATCATCACCTACTGGCCGCAGCTCTCTCTGTGGCTGCCGGGCAGAATGTAAGTCTTACTTAGCGAGCAAATACCGCCGTACCAGCAACAAGACCGTCACTCACATCCAGAATGAAACCACTAATGGCTCCTTCAGCCTGTGAACCGACAAAACGTCCACTGATCGAACCAGTGACGGGAATAGTCGCAACAGTACCATTCAGAGTAATACCGTTACCGTAAAACGCAGAGATATTCTGGTTAGCTGCGGTATAGGATGCAGGTGTACCAAAAACATCGGTGACTAACGTCACATCCATCTGTGCCGTACCAAAATCAACCGTCAAATTGCTCCCTGCCAGCAATTGCTGACCTGAGCCACCAACATAATCATATTGATACGAACCGATTGTTGGTAAATCCGCAGTACTAACAACTACGTTAGTAGCATTGATATAGTTAACGAAATCAGTACTACCAATCGGAATAGTAGTATTAGTTTGATCCGTTAATTGAATCTGCAATCCACCAAACTGTCCCCAGTTAATCGTACTATTACCCGCTGTTGCACTACCTGTATTCTGTGGAACAGGCGGAGCAGCAACCACTACAGTGCCATAGCTACTAATCCCACCAGACCCTCCTGTAGCATTCTGCAGATCTCCATAAGTGGCGCCAACAGTCACTGGATTACTGAAAAAGTCACCTTGATAGGGATTGATTCCATTTCCCGTCGAAATTACATTTGAAATGCCATAAGGTCCTGGTGAAACCGTTGCTTCACTGGTACCACTCGACATCAAAATTTGTGCAGCTGATACGTCAGCCATAAACGAATAAATACTATTGCTATCCCGCTGGCTGACCGCCGTCCTTGAATAGCTATCGCTTCCATCTGCAGTCTTCGGTCGATCCTGCTCTTCAAATGCCGCGAACTCGACAAAGATCGCTTCCAGGTCAGGACGCAGTTCAGGCGGCGCATCGACAAACGGAACATAGCCGATTTCACCCGGACCGAGCAGCAGTTCGCCCGTCGGCGTTGAAAGCAGCACCTGTCCCTCCAGCACCATCACATAGGTACCCGGTGCCATACCAGGAAGCTCAGGCAAGCCTTCAGGCGGAATAACAATGGTGTCGAACACGGTGCCACGAATACCGATGGTAGCCACCGGGGTACGGTATTTCACCGCTTCCGGTTTTTCGTGGCCGATAGCACCAGTAATCGCACGCAGGCCGCCGCGCAACAGTTCGCCAACCTGACTCCCTTCACCCGGCGCCTTTTCATTGTAATCCTGGGCTTCGATGCGATAGACCGTGCCAGCCTTGAGCGCGATCATTGCGCCGTCACTCATACGCAGTTGTGCGCTACTGGCTACGCCAGTACGAATGGTGTCGCCAACCTGCAACACATCACCACGCTTTGCCGCACGGGACTCTGCTTCGACGCTGGTGATCTGCACTTCCCCACGGGCGAATAACAGGCGTCCCGCAGAATCCGCCGCATGAACGTTGAGGCTGAAAAACAGGGCCAGCATCAGCAGGCCAAGTTGCAGTAAAAAAGTTGTCTGGTATGTAGCCCTGGCTGTGATATTCCGTGACATCTCAGTCCTCCTAGAAATACCGCAGTGCGGTCAGTTGTGCCGTCCAGCGATCGTTCTCATAGAACCGCACGGTCGATGTCTGTTTTCGATAATCAAGATCCGCTTCCAGTTGCCAGTTACGGGCAATGCTGCGACGCCATTGCAGATTGATATCCACCGCGTCATCGATGCGATCTCGTGTTGTGGTACCCGGATTGTAGAGTGGATGCGGCGCATAGCTGTCAGCGTAGTCGGTACGACTGAGATTCAATGCGGTTGAAAGCTGATGCCCACCGGCGAGAACGAAATCGAATCGGCCACCCAGGACATAACGCAGCGCATCACCGCCGTTGCGATCATTACTCGCACTCTCCTGTTCGAGATCGAGTGTCAGCGCACCACGCATTTGCGGGTTCCAGGTTTTATTCAGCTCGCCACTCAGGGCGGTCATGTTGTAATCGTAAGTATCGGGGTCAAAACGATAGCTGTGCAGCTTGAGTCCCAACCGTCCCTGCATGCCTGCGTCGAGACGACGTTCCCAGAAAGCGCTAGCGCCGATGTGATCGCGGAAGCTGCTGTTATCCAGCCACAGTTTGTTGGCCTGCAGCCCGAGATCGTAGCTATTGCTTGCATCCAGTTTGCTCTTCAGCAACACACCGGCATGTAGCAATCCCAGATTGAACTGGGTTGCATCACTATCCTGATAGTTACGAATCTGGGCGTGGAAGGTTGTCTGTAGCTGTCTGTCATCACTCAGCTTGTAGGGTTGCCACCAGGTACCGCGCAACAGGCTGAAAGCGCTTTCCATAGGCGAAACAGTGAGTAGCAGCCCGCCAAGGTCCAGGCCCATATCGGGATAACTGCCGACATTGCTGTCGTAGCCGACACTCAATCCCAGCAAACGCACGGGACGTGGAGTACCGGAGAGTCGGGGCCGAAGAATGTCCTGAAAACGCGCCATGCTCTCTTGCGCCGCAGGTGGCGGATTTTGGGTCTTGAGAATATCGAGCTGTTCCTGGGCCTGCTGGTCCATACCGAGTTGCACATAGGCACCGACCAGTTCCATCCGCGCCGCGGCATAGTTAGGCTGTGTCTGTACAACACGTTCCAGTGCAAATACTGCCTGGGCTGGCTTGCCTGCACGCATGGCGGCGATGCCCAGCAGATAATCGAATTCAGGATCGCCCGCCTCATCCATCGAGGCTTTTTCCAGCAGTTCATAGGCCTGCTGGTATTTCTCCGCTGCAAGTAATTTTTTTGCCTGTGACTGGGCAGCACTTTCAGCCTGCACCTGGAGAGGTAGGACGAAGCTTAGTAAGAACAGTGCGGAGATGATACCGCGACAGACAGACAAGAAAGGTGTCGATGATGAGATAGTCATCGGTGTTCCCTCATTTTTCCCCAACCCTGCGCTGCTTACCTGGAGCAGCACTATATAACTGCTATTCTAAGGTTCCCGTTTGTGTGATGTCCATCACAATGATGAGGGAATGCTATTTCTCGCTGCGAACGTAGACACCATGCCATTCTTCTCCCAGAGACTGCTCACGTAACTCTGCAATTCGCTGGCGGAAAAGGCTATATAACACCAATTCTGGCTGGCGTTCCTGCAGTGTCGCAAACAGTTCATCGGCCTCATCCCAGCGACGACCGCGGTATGCCGCCTGCGCCTGATCGAGCAGTTCGATCTCCTGTAATAGCGCGGCACCGCCCTTGTTGCGATGACAAACGGGCTGATAGATATGCACCGCCTGGGCTTTACCCTTCACCTGAATCAGATCCAGATCTCGGTAGAGGAAAACATCCCCGGCCAGTTCGCGAGTACGCTCACCGATCACCAGCCCAACACCATAATATTTGGTGGTGGCTTCCAGGCGTGACCCCAGATTGACCGAGTCGCCCAACACGGTATAGCTACGGCGATACTCGGACCCCATGTCACCGACGCTCATCATGCCGCTATTGATACCAATGCCGATATTGGCGGGTGGCCAGCCAAGGGCGGCAAACTCGTGCTTGAGCTGCTCTACTTCGATCTGCATCTGTAATGCCGCCTCAATCGCGTGCACCGCATGTTGCGAATCGTCTACTGGGGCGCCCCAAAAGGCCATCACCATATCGCCGACGTATTTATCGATCGTGCCCTGATGATTAAAGATGATGCGGGTCATCGGGGTGAAGAAGCGGTTGAGATAACGCTTCAACTCATCCGCCTGGAGCGATTCCGAAATAGTGGTAAAACTACGAATATCAGAAAAGAGAACGGTCAATTCCCGCGCCCGTCCCTCGGTATCATATTCATCGGGACGCTCGCTCATCTCCTCAACCAATTGCGAAGGCACGTACTGGCCGAAGATACCTTTCAAACGCAACTTGGTTAGTGATTCGAAGAAGAAACCCCAGGCGAGATTACCCATGACCAACAACGTTATTAACAGCAATGGCCCGGCAAGATTGAGTACCAGGCCCTGACTACTCCAGAACCATTCGGTTACGCCGATTACCATCGCCGCGCTGAGCGTGCTCAAGGCCAGCAGTCCGGCGATCGGCACGCGAGGTAGCGCAAAGATCAACAACAAACCCGGAAACAGGCTCAATAGTAGATTGGCGCCACGGGACCAGGATGGCACTACCAGATAGCGGTTATCGAGCATCGACGAAATCAGATTGGCGTGAACCTCTACCCCTGGATAACTCGGGGCAATCGGCGTAGCGCGTAGATCAAACAGACCTGCCGCCGTGGTACCGATCAAAACGATGGTGCCAGCCAATTGCTCGGGGGAAGCCTCATCACGTAAAACCGTGGCCGCGGAGACATAGGGAAAACTGCCTTGCGGTCCACGATAAGGAATCAACATATTCCCGATCCCATCAAGCGGAACCGACAACGCCTCACCAAAACGGAGAAACTCGATATTCTCGTTATCACGTATGGGTTTACTTACCAACGTCGCCTCTTGCAGAAACATAAAGCGACGAACAGCTGCCAGCGCCAGAGAGGGATAGATTTGATCCTGATAACGATTGATCAATGGTACCCGGCGCACCACCCCATCGATATCGGGGAACAGACTGAAGAAACCACCGCTACTTGTCGCCTGCTGCAACACGGGTACCGAACCGGTATAACCAGCCATCGGTTTGAGTTTGAGCAGTCTAACAATTTCTGGATTCGTTAATGGCAGAGGATTAGGAAGCTGACCGGCTGTCTCTTTGCGCGAGGGATCGAACACAAAACCTAACACCACCTCACTATCGCGTAACGCCTCTGCCAGCACAGCATCAGCATCAAGCATCGGTGCTAACGTAGACAGCTCCTGTTTAACACCCGCGAACTGTTGCTCGCCGGGAAGACGCTGAACCAGTTCACGCGCAGGATTTCGCTCGGGTTCCGCTAACAACATATCCAGCGCGATCACCACCGCACCGGCTTCGTGTAATTTGGTGATCAGTTCACCGATGGTGCGACGACTCCAGGGCCAGCGGCCGATCTGGTGCAGGGAGGTTTCGTCGATATCAACGATGACGATGCGCGGATCGACTTCGACCTTTTCAGGCACATGGGCCTGCATCCGCTGGTTGTAGACAAACAACTCGAGACGCTGGAACAGCTCCTCCATCCCCGGAATGGAACCGTATTCCAGTGCCAGCACAAACAGCGTTAGCACTACGCCAAGACCTGTGGCCATGCGTCTGGATTGTTTGTGACTTAATGCCATTCAGGCTTTCCGCATCGAGGGGTCATACGGGCATTCTACTGTGCCCGTATCGGTTTTAGCCAATGCTGGCGTTGCTGCGGGAATATTTGCTGGCCAACTGACGTAGCCGGGAGGTTAATTCCGGTGTGACTGCGTTCCAGTCGAAACGCCAGCGCCAGTTGCCCTGTGGCACACCGGGAACATTCATACGATCTTCGCTGCCGAGAGATAGAATATCCTGCATAGGAATAATCGCCTGACGCGCCACTGAAGCATAGGCCGTTTCGATCAACGGCCAGGGCATTGGCTCACTGGGAAAACCGAGAGACTCCATCACCTTGTGCTGCTGCCAGTCGGCCAGCGAATTAAACCAGCCGACAGTGGTATCGTTATCATGCGTACCAGTGTAGACCACGCTATCTACCGTGTGATGATGTGGCAGGTAAGGATTGTCTTCCTGTCCATCGAAGGCGAACTGCAGGATCAACATACCGGGGAAATAGAATTTACGCCTTAGTGCGGTGACTTCGGGAGTAATAATACCCAGATCTTCCGCGAGGATCGGTAACTCACCGAAGTGATTCAGCAGCGAAGTAAACAGCGCTTCGCCGGGCACCTTGATCCAGCGACCATTAATCGCCGTTTCCTCGTGAACAGGGATCTCCCACGACGCCTCAAAACCGCGAAAGTGGTCGACGCGGAACATGTCGAACAGCTCCAGATGTTGCGCCACCCGTTTTTTCCACCAGCCGAAATCATCGGCTTCCATCCACTCCCAATCGTAGTAAGGATTTCCCCAGCGCTGACCGGTTTCGGAAAAATAGTCGGGGGGCACACCGGTGACGACGGTCGGCTTACCCTGATCATCAAGCAGAAAAGCACAACGCTGTGCCCAGACATCGGCACTGTCATAGGCAACAAAAATCGGCATGTCGCCGAGGATCGCAATGCCAGATGCGTTGGCATAGTCACGAATACGGTGCCACTGCCGATAGAAGAAGAACTGCATAAAACGATGCAGATCAACTTGCTCGCCTTCTGTGCGACGCACTGCGGCCAATGCCTCGGTATGTCGATCACGAAATTCGACCGGCCACTCATCCCAACGCTGATCGTCAAAACGCTGCTTTAGTACCCGGAACATGGCGTAATCATCGAGCCAATGTCCCTGCTGTGCACAGAATGCCCTGAACTGTTCGGAAAAACGCCCCGCAGTGCGGTAGAGATGATAGTGCAGTGTCACCAGTTCCATGCGCGACATATGGTGATGCCGCTCATCGTGCATCTCCTGCGGCAGTTCTTCCATTAACCACTGACGTCCCACCAGTTCGGGATTACCGGCAAAAGCGGATAGCGCCTGATAGGGAGAAAGATCCTCGTGCACCGGACCGAGCGGTAACATCTGCCAGATACGTTGTCCGGCATCGGCAAGAAAATCGACAAAGCGCAGGGCCTCGTCACCCAGTTCGCCAAAATCGCCATCGCCGGGGAGAGAGGTTGGATGTAACAAAACCCCGGCGCCACGTTGCGCCAGGGTGAAAACGTTCTTATCAGCCATGCTGCTCATGCAGTTCCTGTCCACGACGCATCACACCGCCGGCCTCGGCTTCACCACCACCGAGGGAGATCACCTTTTGCAATGAGGCAGGGGACGTTTCACCCAGACATTGATACAACGCGTGGAGTTGATGTCGATAAAGCTTGTCGAACTCCTGTACCGAGTCGGCAGGGTTATAGTCACCAAACCACCAGAACCAGTCTGAAGCTTCGCAAATACCCAGTTGCCGTTCAGCAAGCAGGCGCTGTTCCTCACTTAAGCTCCCTTCCGCCATCACCCGGTCATAAACCTGCTTGGCTTCCATTAGCAGTTCCCAACCACGATTCTTGTCCTTACTGCCAATCCAGGTGGAGAAGGTACCGTAGACCCAGCTGCCCGCTACCAGATGTGGCAAATGCTGAGGCTGCACGCCCTGTTGCAGACAATCGCTGAAGGTGGTCAGTTCAATCTCGGGGGATTCGCTCAAGCGGGCATAGAGCGTAGTCAGAAAGTGATAGCCATTTTCCGGGTAGTACTCCCAGGCGTTCTCGCCATCCATGATGATCGACACCACACGGTTAGGATCATCGGCACAGGCCGTGGCGATATTTTGCAGGTGATGAATCAAATTATTCACCGCGTCGCGGCTATGCCAGTCGGCGAAGGTGAAGCCGATCAGATCGGAGAGGCCATCGTCGCGGAAGAAACAGGTGATCGGCGCGCCGTCAAAACTGAAAGGATGGTGTATACAACCCTCTGCTGACACGCCACTCTGCTTCAAACTGTTGCGCATCACCGACTCGCCACTGGCGGTCCAGTGAAAACCTGACTCGGCCAACAATTTGAGTGTCTCGTTGCTCAGCGCACCCTCGGATGGCCAGCAACCCTTTGGCCGAAAGCCGAAGTGATTTTCAAACACCCGCAAGCCTTCTTCGATATGCCAATGCACCCGCTCCTCACCACCGGGATAGGATGCATTTGTTGGCAAAGGCGCATCGGGCATCGCCTGATGGGTAGTATTCATATCCAGCAATAGCGGCATGATCGGATGACCATAGGGAGTCAGCGTGAGTTCGACTCGCCCCTCCTGCGCCAGATAACGGTAACGCTCCAGTGTCTCACCCAGCAGTTCACCGATAATCGCCAGCAGCTCATGGCGATCTTTTTCGTTGTAGTCACGCTGCTTCTGCAATAGCGCTTTAACTCGTGATTCGTGCAGTCGCACGGTTTCACCCAACCAGGCAAGGTGATACCAGACCAACAGATCGATCAGGAACTGCTCACTGCAATAGCGCACCGATTCAGGTTGCTTCAGCAGTTGATTAGCAAGATTGGCAAGGTGGTGAAAAGCGCTAAAGCGATTGATCATCCGTTTAGCATTGGCCCGCAGGCAACGTTTGATCAATTCCAGTTTGTGCGCCTCTTCGATGCTGGAGAGATCGCCAACTAACGCCGCCAACAGGGCATCGCGCAAAGGCGTACCCTGCTGACGATATGCGCTGATCTGATCGGCGTAGTCGTCGATTTGCTCCAGCAGAGTGGGTGAAAAATTGACCACCGCCCGCGCCGCCGGATTGGCCTCCAGCAGTGCGGCCATGTCGACGTAATCTTTAATACCGTGGAGATAGGTCCAGGGTTGCTGATACTCGCCGCTGATCGCATCGCGGTAATCGGGCTGGTGCATATGCCACAGCAGGACAACCTTCAATCGGTTAGCGGACACGGTGCAGATCCTGACCCAACATTTCGGGAGTCACGAGCACCACGCCATTTGCGGTCACATGAAAACGTTTTTCGTCGGCCTCACGATCAACGCCGATTTCTGTCCCATCTTCGATCAGACACTGTTCATCGATAATCGCTTTTCGAATGCGACAGTTTTTACCGATGGTCACGTTGGGCAGAACCACCGAATCCTTGATCGAGCTGTAGGCATGCACCTCGACATTGGAAAACAGCAATGAGTGACGAACCAGCGCGCCAGAGATAATACAGCCCCCGGAAACCATCGAATCCACGGCCATGCCGCGACGATCATCGTCGTCAAAAACGAACTTGGCCGGCGGCAGTTGCTCCTGATAGGTCCAGATAGGCCAGTCACGATTGTAGAGATTCAGTTCCGGGGTAACACCGATCAACTCCATATTGGCCGTCCAGTAGGCGTCCACGGTCCCCACATCGCGCCAGTAGCGTTTGCTACCCGTTTTGGGATCGCGGAAGGGATAGGCATAGACCCGACTTTCCCTGATCGCCTGGGGAATGATGTCCTTACCGAAATCGTGGGCTGAATCGCTCTGTGCGGCATCGCTGATCAGCGCATCGTAAAGAAACTCGGTATTAAAGATGTAGATCCCCATCGAGGCAAGTGAGGTTTCAGGGTTGCCCGGAATCGTCGAGGGCTCGGCCGGTTTTTCGGCAAAATCGGTCACCCGTAGCTGGTCATCCACCTGCATCACCCCGAAGGAACGGGCTTCATCCACCGGAACCTCGAAGCAGCCGATGGTCATGTCCGCTTCGGTTTCCGCGTGGGCGGCCAACATCGGACCATAGTCCATCTGGTAGATATGATCCCCGGCAAGGATCAGTACATATTCCGGACGATGGGTATGGATAATATCCATATTCTGGTAGAGCGCATCAGCGGTTCCCGCATACCACTGCTCCCCGACCCGCTGCTGCGCAGGCAACAATTCGATGAACTCACCCAGTTCACCACGCAGGAAACTCCAGCCCAGTTGCACATGGCGAATCAGCGAGTGGGCCTTATACTGGGTCAGGATACCGATGCGGCGAATACCTGAGTTGATACAGTTAGAGAGAGGGAAATCGACAATGCGGAATTTGCCGCCAAATGGGACAGCGGGTTTGGAACGCCATGAGGTCAGTCCCATCAATCGAGTCCCCGCCCCTCCGGCGAGAATGAGCGCAAGCGTCTCTCTTGTCAGACGGCTGACAAAACGCGGTGTGTTCGTCTGTGGCATAGATTCCCCGAAAGAGTCACAAAATAATTGCTACCACATGGTAGGCTTTAGCCATCCATGAGCCTCTATCCCTGTAGTCACTCTAAGCATAGACTAGGTTTATCAGAACGCAGCAATATGAACTTCTTATGACTAATTTTGTGGAAGGAATCCAGCGCCTGCTCGAAGGCCGTCATCACGACCCGTTCGAAGTACTGGGCAGGCATTCAGTAGACAAAGGTGAGGTTATCCGTGTCTACCTCCCGCGCGCTGCCTCGGTAGAGGTGGTCTGTGGTGACAAACGTCTGCCGATGGAGCGCTACCGCCAGACCGATCTTTTTCAGTGGCAGGGCAACAACTGCCCCCACGCTAAGTCGTACCAGATCTGCTGGTACGACGGCGCCGGTAACGAACACATGCAGTATGACCCCTATCGCTACCCTCCCATGCTCACCGACTGGGATCTGGTCCGTTTCCGCGATGGACAGCACTCTCACGCGGGGAAAATGCTCGGTGCTCACCCCAGCCACCATGAAGGTGTGGATGGCGTACGCTTCGCCGTCTGGGCACCTAACGCCACACGGGTCAGCGTAGTGGGTGACTTCAACCACTGGGACGGTCGCTGCCATCCGATGCGTAATCGAGGCAGCAGCGGGATCTGGGAGCTGTTTATCCCCGAGCTTCCCCTCGGCAGTCTCTACAAATTCGAACTGCGCGACCAGCAGGGGCGTATCCACGTCAAAACCGATCCCTATGGCCGACGTTTCGAACACCGTCCGGCCACCGCCGCCATCGTCGAGGAATCGCAACATCAATGGGCGGATGGCGAATGGATGGCACAACGCAAGCGAGCCGAATGGCAGCATCGACCGATGTCGATCTACGAGGTTCACGCAGGTTCCTGGCAACGCCATGCCGACGGCGGCTTTCTCAGTTACCGTGAACTGGCTGAGGGATTAATCCCTCATGTGAAAGGGCTGGGATTCACCCATATCGAGTTGCTGCCGGTCAGCGAGCATCCGCTGGATGCCTCCTGGGGTTACCAGACCACCGGCTACTTCGCCCCCAGCAGTCGTTTTGGCTCACCGGATGATCTGCGCTATTTGATCGACCTCTGCCATCAAAACGACATCGGTGTGATCCTCGACTGGGTCCCGGCACACTTTCCCAAAGACGATTGGGCACTCGCCCGTTTCGACGGCACCACCCTCTACGAACACGAAGACCCGCGCCGTGGTGAACATCGCGACTGGGGCACGCTGATCTTCAACTACGGCCGCAATGAGGTGAAAAATTTCCTCCTCTCCAGCGCCCTCTACTGGCTGGAAGAGTTTCACATGGACGGCCTGCGGGTCGATGCCGTCGCCTCCATGCTCTATCTCGACTATTCGCGCCAGGCCAATGACTGGGTACCGAACATTCACGGCGGTAATGAAAACCTGGAGGCGATCCAGTTCCTGCGTGAACTGAATATCCTGCTCCATCAGGAACATCCTGGGGCACTCTCCATGGCCGAGGAGTCGACCGCCTGGCCGATGGTTTCGCGCCCCGTCGATATGGGTGGCCTTGGTTTTTCGATGAAGTGGAATATGGGCTGGATGCACGACACCCTCAACTACATGCACAAGGACCCGGTCTACCGCAAACACCACCAGAATAACCTGACCTTTGGCATGCTCTACGCCTTCAGTGAGAACTTCATCCTGCCCTTCTCTCACGATGAAGTGGTGCACATGAAACGCTCGATGCTAGAGAAGATGCCGGGCGATGACTGGCAACGTTTTGCCAACCTGCGTGCGCTCTACACTTACATGTACGCCTCACCCGGCAAGAAGTTGCTGTTTATGGGCAGCGAGTTCGCTCAGGCAAAAGAGTGGGACCATGACAGTGCACTGGAGTGGCATCTCTACGACTATCCGCAACATCACGGCATTCACAAATTGTTGGCAGATCTGAATCGACTCTACACTTCGCATCCTGCCCTGTACTACAACGACTTCGAAGCGCAGGGTTTTCAGTGGCTCGACTGCAACGATAGTGAACACTCCATCATCAGCTTCCTGCGCCACGGCGACGGCAAAAGCGTTGCGGTGATCTTCAATTTCACCCCAATACCTTATGACGGTTATCGCCTGGGTGTCCCTGCCGAAGGTAATTACCGTCTGCTATTTAACAGCGATGCCGGTGAGTATGGCGGCAGCGATATGGGGCAGATCCCGCGCTTCGAGAGTGAAGCCAAACCAGGGATGGGACAACCGCACTCGATCGTCATCACCTTGCCGCCCCTGGCAGGGCTGGTGATCGAGCGAGAATAATTGCAACAAATGTAAAAAGTCTGCACAGCATCGATTAATTCCCAAATAGCACTGCACGATGAAGTGACATTTTTTACCTGCTTAGGTAGGCTGAAACACGTCGGATAACTTGACTCATCCACTGGACACCAATACGAGGTTACCAAGATGATTAAAGGACTATTCAAGGCAATCGACGATAAAAACGCGGCCTCTTTCGCCAAGTTCCTCTCTCACGACTGTACCTTCCGCTTCGGCAACGGTGCGCCCGTCGCGGGCAAAGAAAACATCAGAAACTATGTTTCCGGATTCTTTGACTCCATCGACGGACTCTCCCACAACATTACTGACACCTGGGATCTACCCGATGGTAAGGTTTGTCATGGCACGGTTACCTATACGCGCAAGGACAGTTCAAAACTGAGTGTACCGTTCTCGACGATCGTTAAAGGCGGTGACAGGGGAATTAGCGAATATCTGATCTTCGCCGATATCTCACAACTATATAACTAACCCGACGGGCCGGAGTCCTGTTACGACTCCGGCCCGCCTCGGTTATTCATTACGATTCTTTTTGTAGTAGTTGATCAAACCGTTAGTCGAGGCATCGTGATCCTTGACCGGTTTGTCGTCATCCAGTTTCGGCAGAATATTTTTCGCCAGAATCTTACCCAGCTCCACACCCCACTGATCGAATGAATTGAGCCGCCAGATAATGCCCTCAACGAATATCTTGTGTTCATAGAGGGCAATCAATGAACCGAGGGTATGGGGATTGAGTTTATGGAACAGAATCGAGTTACTCGGTTTGTTACCGGTAAAGATCGCATGCGGTAATAATTTTTCTAACGCCTTGCCTTTGTGGCCTGCTGCCTTCAACTGCTCCCGTGATTCATCTTCATTGCGTCCCAGCATCAATGCCTTGCTCTGAGCAAAGAAATTCGCCAACAGAATAGTGTGATGGTCGCCCAGAGGATTATGGGTTTCCACCGGCGCCATAAAGTCGATGGGGATCAGGTGTGTACCCTGATGGATAAGCTGGTAGAAAGCGTGTTGACCGTTAGTACCCGACTCACCCCAGATAATCGGCCCGGTCCTGTAACCGATGACATTACCATCGCGATCGATGCGCTTGCCGTTACTCTCCATATCCGCCTGTTGCAGGTAGGCGGTAAATCGATGCAGATATTGATCGTAGGGGAGTATTGCGTGCGTCTCGGCGCCAAAGAAGGAGCTGTACCAGACACCGAGCAGTCCCATAATTATCGGCAGGTTGTGCTCCATAGGTGTGTGCAGAAAATGGCGATCCATTTCGTGGGCACCGTCCAGCAACTCTTCAAAGTTATCCATCCCCAGATAGAGGGCGATGGAGAGTCCAATCGCTGACCAGAGCGAATAGCGGCCGCCGACCCAATCCCAGAACTCGAACATATTCACGGGATCGATACCGAATTTTTTCACCTCTTCGGTATTAGTCGAGACCGCGACAAAGTGTTTCGCCACCGCCGTCTCATCACGCAGATTTTCCACCAGCCAACGACGTGCAGTCTGCGCATTGGTCAGGGTCTCCTGGGTAGTGAAGGTTTTGGAGGAGACGATAAACAGGGTGGTCTCAGGATCGAGCTTACGAATCTGTTCGGCAACGTGCGTGCCATCCACATTGGAAACAAAGTGCACCTCAATATCGTCACGGGCATAGGGCTTGAGCGCCTCGGTCACCATGTACGGTCCCAGGTCGGAACCACCGATACCTATATTCACCACGTCGGTAATCCGTTTACCGGTATGACCTTTCCATATCCCGGTATGCACCTTGATACAGAAGTGGCGCATCTGATCCAGCACCCGTCTGACCTCGGGCATCACATCTTTGCCATCCACCATAATCGGAATGTCGTCACGATTACGCAGCGCCATATGCAGCACCGCACGATCTTCGGTGAAGTTGATGTGCTCACCACAGGACATGCGTGTCGCCCAACCGGCGACATCGGCCTCACGCGCCAGGTCGAAGAGCAGCTGCATGGTCTCTTCGCTAATGCGGTTCTTGGAATAATCGAGCAGAATATCGTTGAAGTGCGCCGAGAAACGTTCGAATCGCTGAGGATCGTTGGCAAACAGATCGCGCATGTGCACATCGCGCATCTTCTCGTAATGCGCCTGCAGGGCCTTCCAGGCCGGTGTCCTATCTGCCGTCTCCATGCTCTTACTCATTCCTGCTCCACCTTTGATTTCGACGCATTTAGTTAGCTATTAACGAATTTTTTGCGCAGCGCGCATCATACCGTGTGAATCGCAGAGGTCCAGTTTACTCGTCCAGTATCTCCGGACTATTACGCCAGTACTGGTCTTCACGATCGAATAATCGATTCGATGCCTCCGGTCCCCAGCTACCTGCACTGTAGGTATGGATAAACTCCCGCTCGGTCGACCAGACCTGAAGAATCGGGTCGACTACCTTCCACGCCCAGGAGACCTCATCGGCACGCAGGAACAGCGAACTGTCGCCTTCGATTACATCGAGTAATAACGCCTCATAGGCATCCAGATTGAGATAGGGAATCCCCGTAGTTGTTGCATCGAGGGCAGTTGTCTGGGTGCGCATCTCCAGCCCGGGCACCTTCACCTGCATCTCCGCACGCAGACATTCATCGGGCTGAATCCCAAGCACCAACCAGTTAGGCTTAATCTGATCCAGCTGGGTTTCACGAAACAGTTGCTGTGGCGGATGCTTGAAGCGAATACAGATCATCGAGCTGTTACGCTTCATCCGCTTACCAGTGCGAATATAGAACGGCACATTGCGCCAGCGCCAGTTATCGATATAGAGCTTGAGCGCGGCATAGGTTTCCGTCGTGCTATTGGAGGCGACATACTCCTCTTCCAGATAGCCGGGCACTGTTTTGCCATCGATCATTCCTGCCTTGTACTGGGCACGAAAAGCCTGTGCATGGACCGCGCTATGCGGAATCGGACGAATCGATTTCAGCACCTTTACTTTTTCATCGCGTAGCGAATCGGCATCGAGTCGTGCAGGCGGCTCCATAGCCACCATGGTCAGCATCTGTAATAGATGGCTTTGCAACATATCGCGTAAGGCACCTGCGCTGTCGTAATACTTAGCGCGCAGCTCGATACCCTGATCTTCAGCATGGGTGATCTGTACGTGATCGATATAATTGCGATTCCACAACGGCTCCATCATCAGGTTGGCAAAACGAAACACCAGCACATTCTGTACCGTGCCCTTGCCCAGGTAGTGATCAATACGGAATAACTGCTCTTCACGGAAACTGCGATGCAGTTGCTGCTCCAGCATCTGCGCACTCTCCAGGTCATAACCGAAAGGTTTCTCGATTACCACCCGACTCCAGCCATGCTCTTCCTGATTGAGCCCGGCCGCCGTCAGCTGCGCCGCGACCTCACCAAATTCTGCAGGGCTGATCGCCAGATAGAAGATGTGATTGGGATGGTACTGTTCCTGTTCGAGAAAAGTCGCCAGACGTGTATAGGATTCCGGTTTATCCAGATCGCCTTTAAAGTAATCGAGACGTTTGGCAAAACGATCGAACACATCCTGATCCAGACCATTACGCGCCTTGGGCGAAAGAAACTTGGCCACCTCCTGACGCAACTTCTCGTTGTCCCAGTCGCGACGGGCCACACCGATAATGCGTACCGATTCATGCAAATGGCCCGCCTGCTCCAGATGGTAGAGTGCGGGAAAGAGTTTGTTGCGCGACAGATTGCCGGTCACGCCGAAGATGACAAAAGTACAGGGGTCGCTCATTCGTTGTCTTTCCTTGTTACTTCTTCTTAATCACAGCATGACCACCGAAGGCGTTGCGCATCACCGAAAGCAGGCGCGCCTGATAACCTTCACTATCCTGACTGGCGAAACGCGCCTGCAACGCCAGGGTAATCACCGGCAGGGAAACTCCCTGCTCCACCGCCTCAAGTACCGTCCAGCGACCTTCGCCCGAGTCGGGAACGACAGGGGCGATGGCATCCATGTCCGGCTGCTCGGCCAATGACTCGGCGATCAGATCCAGCAACCAACTGCGTACCACCGAACCGTAACGCCATATTTCGGACACCGTTGCCAGATCGAGATCGAACTCCTGTTTGCTACGCAACAGATCGAAACCCTCGGCAAAGGCCTGCATCATGCCGTACTCGATACCGTTGTGGACCATCTTGGTGAAGTGCCCCGAACCGATCGGCCCCATTCGTGCCCAACCTTTATCTTCGGCTGGCGCCAATGCTTTGAGTACCGGCTCCAGTTTGCCCACATCCGCTTCGCTGCCGCCGACCATCATGCAGTAGCCATTGTCCAGACCCCACACCCCGCCCGAGGTTCCGGCATCAATAAAACCGATGTTGTGAGTCGCCAGTTCCCTACCACGGCGCTGACTGTCCTGATAGTTGGCATTACCGCCATCGACCACGATGTCACCGGCATCAAGCATGGGGATCAATTCATGCAGGGACGACTCGGTGGCACTACCGGCAGGCAGCATCAACCAGACGATGCGTGGTGTCGGCAGTTGCTTCACCGCATCAGCCAACGAGGTCGCGCCAAGCATGCCCTCCTCGCCTTTGAGAGTTTCGACAATTTCAGGCGAACGGTTGTAACCGACTACCTCTATCCCCTTGCGTAACAGACGACGAGCCATGTTGCCGCCCATTTTTCCCAGGCCAATGATGGCGATACGCATCGAATCCCTCCCTAAAACTAGTTAATTAGTGGTAATAGCATGCACCCTTGAATACCTGCTCTACCATAGGCATTTCAGCTATGAGGTAATAACTGCTTATACGGAAACAGTTACAACTTTAGCTGTTTGTCACCAACATGCATTAGTGTCACTATCGCGCGCTATTGTTTCAAACATGATGAATCGGCAACTCAAACACGCAATATGACCCGTATCCTCTTCGCCAGCAGTGAAGCTGCGCCGCTGATCAAGACAGGAGGCCTGGCCGACGTCAGCGGCAGCCTGCCTGCGGCCCTGCACGGGCTGGGCGAGGACATTCGCCTGCTCCTGCCCGCTTACCCGCAGGCGCTGGAGCGAGTCGGCAAAACCCGAGTTGCCGCCCGTTTCCGTATCGACGGTAATCCATTGCGCCTGCTTGAGGGCCAGATGCCCGACAGTGGCGTGACCGTCTGGTTACTCGACTCGCCCGGACACTTTGACCGTGAAGGCAACCCCTACGTCGAAGCAAAGGGCAAGGACTGGCCCGATAACGCCGAACGTTTCATTCTCTTCTCCAAAGCGGTCGCCGGGATCGCCATGGGCCAGGGGCGCCTCGACTGGCGACCCGATGTGGTTCACTGCAACGACTGGCAGACCGGTTTGGTCGCCGCCCTGCTGGATGGAAAGGCAGATCGGCCTGCGACTATCTTCTCCATCCACAACCTTGCCTATCAGGGCCGCTTCCCCGCCAAAGCCTTCGACCAGGCAAAGCTGCCGACACGACTCTGGGACTACACCGGCCTGGAATACTTTGGCGACCTGTCACTAATCAAGGGTGGTCTGGCCTACGCCGACCGTATCACCACCGTCAGCCCCACCTATGCCAGCGAGATCTGCACGCCGCTGGGCGGGCATGGCATGGACAGCCTGCTCAGCTACCGTCGTGGACGGCTCAGCGGCATCCTTAACGGCGTCGACTACACCATCTGGGACCCGAGCGTCGACTCACTGCTACCCGCCAACTACAGCGCCAGCAAACCCGCAGGCAAAAAGGCTAACAAAGATACCCTGCAGAAACGGCTGCACCTGCCGCAACAGCCAGACGTACCACTATTTGGTTTAGTGAGTCGGTTTGCCGAACAGAAGGGTATTGATCTGGTACTGGAGGCGGTGCCTGCACTACTCAAGCATGATGTACAAATTGTGTTGCTTGGTAGCGGCGACAGTGAACTGGAGCAGGCGGCGCGGACATTGGCAAAGAAATTCCCGCAACAGGTGGCGGCCAACATTGGCTACGACGAAGGACTGGCCCATCTAATCGAAGCGGGCTCCGACTTCTTTCTCATGCCCTCCCGCTTCGAACCCTGTGGCCTCAACCAGCTCTACAGCCTGCGTTATGGCACCCTGCCCATCGTACGACGGACCGGTGGACTGGCCGATACCGTGGTCCACAGCGATAAGCAGAGCCTGGCAAACGGCAGCGCCACCGGCTTTGTCTTCGAATACCCCACCGCCGACGGCCTGCTCTGGGCCTGCGAACAGGCACTCGCCTGCTATGCTAAAACCTCCTGCCGTAACAAGGTGATGAAAAATGCCATGGCGCAGGACTTCAGCTGGGACAGGAGCGCCCAACAATACCTGGAGGTTTACCGCCAGGCCATACAGGACGCCCACCCCGCCTGACGTTCGCAGCGCGGCCTCAAGCAAGGTATAATGCGCCGCTTTGTGTGAACCGGCTCACATAAAATATAACTAGAGTCGGCATCTAACTAACTGAATTCCAAGGTGTAATTCTCGTATGGCGGTAATCGGCGACAAGACGCTACGTGCGCGGGTCAAACTCTTCGGCAACCTGCTGGGCGAGGTCATTCGTGACCAGGCTGGCGGCAATATTCTTGATGCCGTGGAGACCCTGCGCCGTGGTTACATCAGCCTGCGCAAAAAGGACAATCCGGCCAAGCGCCGCCGCCTGACCCGTTTCATCGAAGAACTGGACGCCGATACCCTCAACCACGTGGTGCGCGCCTTCAGCCTCTACTTCAGCCTGGTCAATATCGCCGAGGAATCCTTCCAGCACCGCCAGCGTCGTGTACTGGTCCGAAGCGGCGGCCCGCTCTGGACAGGTTCGTTCGACTCAGTACTACGCGAGTTCCATCAGCAGGGCGTCGGCCCGGATCGCATCGGTGAAGTGCTTGAGCAGATGGCCTTTATCCCGGTGCTTACCGCCCACCCCACCGAGGCAAAACGCCGCACCGTGATGGAGAACCAGCGGCGCATCTTCATCACAGCTGAACAGCTCAATGACCCACGCCTCGGCCGTGAGGAGCGGGAGATCCTCATCGATCAGCTACGCAGCGAGATCCAGATCCTCTGGCGCACCGATGAAGTCCGTGCGGTACGCCCCTCGGTACGTGACGAGATCAAGAACGGCCTGTTCTACTTCCGCGAGAGCCTGTTCGAGGCGGTACCGCAGGTCTATCGCAATGCGGAAAAGGCGATTCATCGCATCTACGGCAGCGATGTGGAGATCACCTCCCCGCCCTTCATCAAATTCGGTTCATGGATCGGTGGTGACCGTGACGGCAATCCCTTTGTCACCCCGGAAACTACCGCAATGGCGATACGCCTGCAGCACCGTGAAGTGCTGCGCGAATACCTGCGCAAAGTCACCGACCTGGGCCATGTCCTGACCCATTCATCGCGACTCTATCAGCCCAGCGAGGCCTTTAGTGCTGGACTGGAGCGCGATGAGGCCGCCTACCCCGATGCCTTCGTCGACAAGGCCGAGCGCTTCCGCACCGAACCCTATCGGCGCAAGCTCTACTTCATGCGCTACCGCCTGCGGGAGAACCTGCGTTTGGTCGAGGCCAACATGGCGGGCAAGGACAACAGCCTGTTCCCTGCCGCCTATCGCACCGAGCAGGAGTTTCTCACCGACCTGCTGCAGATCCGCCAGTCGCTGATCGGCCACGGTGACAGTGCTATCGCCCATAGTGCACTGCAGGATCTGATCTGGCAGGTGGAGACCTTCGGCTTCTATTTGATGAAACTCGATCTGCGCCAGGAGTCGACACGCCACAGCGAAGCGGTAGCCGAGATCCTCGCCTCGCTGGAAGAACCGCTCAGCTATAACGAACTCAGCGAAGAGCAACGCCTGACCCTGCTGGCCGACCTGATTGGCCGCAGCGAACCACTGCCCATCGATCGCAGCGCCATCGGCGAGCGCACCCGCGAAACCCTCGAGGTGTTCGAGGTGATGGCGCGGATGCGTAAGGAGATCAGCGTCAACGCCTTCGGCAACTACGTCATCTCCATGACCCACGCCGCCAGCCATATCCTTGAGGTCATGCTGCTGGCGCGTCAGGCGGCACTGATCGGACGTATCGGCGACCAGTGGTATTGCGATATCAGCATCAGCCCGCTGTTCGAGACCATCGAAGATCTGGAACACATCGCCCCGGTGATGACCCAGCTACTCGACACCCCGATCTACAAAACCCTGCTCGAGGTTTCCGGCAACACCCAGGAGGTGATGCTGGGCTACTCCGACTCGTGCAAGGACGGCGGCATCCTCGCCTCCTCCTGGAATCTCTATCAGGCACAGAAACAGATCGCCGACCTGGCTGCCCATCGAGGCGTCAACCTGCGCCTGTTCCACGGCCGCGGTGGCACCATCGGCCGTGGCGGCGGCCCGACCCATGAGGCGATCCTGTCCCAGCCAGAAGGCACCGTACACGGCCAGATCAAATTCACCGAACAGGGTGAAGTGCTGTCCAATAAGTACAGCAACCTGGAAACTGCGGTCTACGAACTGACCATGGGCGTCTCCGGTCTGCTCAAGGCGAGCCGTAGTCTGATCATCCCGCCGGGCAAGGATAACGAGGAGTACCTCGGCATCATGCAGCAGCTGGCGACGAACGGTGAGCAGGTCTACCGCGAGCTGACCGACAACACCCCCGGCTTCCTCGACTACTTCTACGAGGCGACACCGGTTAGCGAGATCGCGCTGATGAATATCGGCTCCCGCCCCTCCCATCGCAAGAAGGGCGATCGCTCCAAATCCTCGGTGCGGGCCATCGCCTGGGTCTTCGGCTGGGCGCAGTCGCGCCACACCATTCCCGCCTGGTACGGCATCGGCAGTGCGTTGAAGTTATGGCTGGACGGAAAACCCGATGGGATGAAGAAGCTGCAGGAGATGTACCGCGCCTGGCCCTTCTTCCGCGCCCTGCTGAGCAACACCCAGATGTCCCTGTTCAAGGCAGAGATGGGTATTGCCGAGGAGTACGCCGAACTGGCGCACAACCAGCAACAGGCACAGGTGGTCTATAAACGCATCAGCAACGAGCACCGCGACACCACCGATAACGTACTCGAAGTGGCGCAACTGGGCAGCCTGCTGGAGGAGACCCCGGTACTGGCCCTGTCGCTGACCCGCCGCAATCCCTATCTGGACCCGCTCAACCACGTCCAGATCACCCTGCTCAAGCGTTATCGCAATGAGGGGCTGGATGAGGAAACCCGACAACTCTGGCTGGAACCGCTGTTGCGCTCGATTAATGCGATTGCCACAGGGATGCGTAACACGGGTTAAAAAAAGGTCACGAATCGTCTCTGGAAAAGCCCAAGGAGCGGACTATATTTTTATTCGTCCAGTGGGTCGGGTAATCACCGTAGACGAGGAAAACCATGCATATCCAGACTATTCGCAGCATCGCCAAAGAGCGCGGCATCAAGGCCGGGCGTATGACCAAGGCGGAGATGATCCGCACCATTCAGCGCACCGAGGGTAATTTCGACTGTTTTGGCAGTGCTGTCGATGGTTACTGTGACCAGCAGCAATGCAATTGGCGCGAAGACTGCCTCGGCAGCAGCACCAAAGCGAAGTCCTGAACAATAAAAAACCGGCCAATGGCCGGTTTTTTATCGTTAATTCAGCGTGTTACCTCTAATCAGGCAGCCTGTACCGGAATGGTATTGCCGGTACGAATCACCTCATTATTCTCACCCAGGTAGACCAGGGTCGGCTTGAAACGAGCCAGCTCCTGCTGATCCAGCGCCACATAGGCACAGATGATGATCACGTCGCCGGGATTGGCCTTATGGGCCGCGGCGCCGTTCACCGAGATCACACCTGAACCCTCTTCGGCGCGAATCGCATAGGTGGTGAAACGCTCACCATTGGTGACATTGTAAATCTCGATCTGCTCGTATTCCCGAATCCCTGAGAGCTCCAGCAGCTTGCCGTCAATGGCGCAGGAACCCTCATACTCCAGTTCGGAGTGGGTGACCCGAGCGCGGTGCAGTTTGGCTTTCAGCATGGTGCAAAACATGTCTGTCAGCATCCTCAGTGTTGTTACATCAGGTAATTATGCGTGCATCATCCCGCAGGATTCAATGCAGGCGCGAAGCTTATCATAAATTGATCAACAAGTTATCAATCAATCTGGCACGTCCCAGCCACGCCGCAGCCAGAATCACCAGCGACACTTCTCCTCCCTGAGGTGGCAGCAAGTCATCGGCACGGCGTATCTCCAGATAATCGGGGCGGAAACCGGCCTTTTCCAGCGCCGCCGCGCCTTCGCGCTGCAGCAGTAAGTAGTCGCTCTCGCCAGCACGCAAGCGTTGCGCCATCTCCTGCAGGGTGCGGTAGAGCGCCGGGGCACTCTCCCGTTCCGCCTCGGTCAGGTAGCCGTTGCGTGAACTCATTGCCAGACCATCAGACTCACGCATGGTCGGCACACCGATCATCTCCACCGGAATATCCAACTCGTTCACCATGCGCCGCAACACCGCCAGTTGCTGGAAGTCCTTCTCGCCGAAACAGGCGACATCGGGCTGGACGATATTGAACAACTTACACACCACGGTGGCGACACCGCGGAAATGGCCGGGGCGACTGGCACCGCAGAGCAGATCGGAGATCCCGGGCACCTCGACAAAGGTGAGCCCGTCACGACCACGGGGATAGATTTCCGCCTCTTCGGGCAGAAACAGCATATCCACGCCCGCCTCAACCAGATGAGCCGCATCCTCTTCCGGGGTGCGGGGATAGGCGGAGAGATCCTCCCCAGCACTGAACTGCAACGGGTTGACGAAAATACTCACCACCACCCGATCGGCCAGTTCCCGGGCACGGGCTACCAGGCTCAGGTGCCCGGCATGCAGGTTGCCCATGGTGGGAACGAAGGCGACCCGCTCCCCGGCAAGCTGCCAGGCGCGAACCTGCTCACGTACGCCATTGATGGTGCGCTGGATCTGCATGGTTTAGTCGAAGCTGTGGGACGGGGACGGGAAAGTGCCATTTTTGACCTGCTCGACGTAGGCAGCCAGTGCCTTCTCGACAGAACCGCTGTCGCCGAGGAAATCATGAACAAAGGAGGGACGTTTACCAGGGGTGATGCCGAGCATGTCGTAGAGCACCAGCACCTGACCATCGGTACCCGGTCCGGCACCGATACCGATCACCGGCATCGAAACCGCCTCGCTGATCTGTTTGGCCAGCGTCTGGGGGACACACTCCAACACCAGCATGTCGGCGCCCGCCTCTTCCAGGGCACGGGCATCGGCCAGGATCACCTCGGCATCGCTAGCCTCACGCCCCTGAATTTTGTAGCCACCGACCTTGTGCACAGACTGGGGTAACAGGCCCAGATGGGCACAGACGGGTACGCTGAGAGCACTCAGTTGGCGCACCGTTTCCACCATCACTACGCCCCCTTCCAGCTTGACCATTTGCGCCCCGCCTTCCTTCATTAGACGGGCGGCAGTGGCAATCGCCAGCTCAGGCGTTGCATAGCTTAAAAATGGCATATCGGCGATGATAAACGCACGTTCACTGCCGTTAGTAACAATTTTCGTGTGATAGACCATCTCATCCACGGAGACCGGAACGGTACTGTCACGTCCCTGTACCACGTTACCCAAAGAGTCGCCTACCAGCAGGACCTCAACCCCGGCATCTTCGATGCGACGGGCGAAACTGGCGTCATAGGCGGTCAGGACGGCGATCTTCTCACCTTCCTGTTTCATTCGGCGCAGGGTGCTCAGGCTGATTCGTGACATGGCATTCTCACAACATGGAGGGTATCGGGTTGAAGTAGTGGCGACCGCGTTTAACGTTTCGGATCTGCTCCAGCAGCAGAATATAGTCGGCATCGCTCTCCGCCAGATCGATCTCGGCGGCGTTGACGATCAACAGCGGTGAGCCATTGTAATCGTAGAAGAAGCGGGCGTAGGCATCATTGACCCGGCTGAGGTAATCGAGCGCCATGCTCTCCTCACCCTTGCGTGCCCGCCGCATCACCCTCTGCATCAACACATCGACCGGTGCCTGCAGGTAGATCACCAAATCCGGCTGCGGCGCGTCGAGGGTCACCAGTTCGTAAGTCTGCTCGTAAAGCGCCAGTTCGTCCGGGTCCAGGGTCAACTCGGCAAAGAGTCGGTCTTTTTCCAGCATGAAATCGGCTACCCGCACCGGCTCAAACAGGTCGGCCTGACGGATCTGCTGCATTTGCCGCGCACGCTGAAACAGGAAGAACATCTGCGTCGGCAGGGCCGCATCGCGTGGACTTTGATAAAAGCGTTCGAGAAACGGGTTCTCTTCCGCTCCTTCCAGCAACAGTTCGCTGCCAAAGGTCTCCGCCAGACGGCGCGCCAGGGTGGTTTTGCCCACACCGATGGGGCCTTCGACGACGATAAACCTGGGGTCGCTCACGTTACTCTTCCGTCCTGGCGGCAGTTAAAAGTTAGCGGAAAGAATATCACGCCGGGGAGGCATCGTCCTCACCCTGCGGCAACGGCTCGAGATCGTCAGTATTGATGGCGGCCAGTGCCTCGCGCAGGGTTTTCCCGTCAGGGAAAGTTAGCCCCGGAACCAGGTCAAACAGAGGCTGCAGGACAAAACTGCGCTGGGTGATGCCAGGGTGAGGGACTTGCAGCCGCGGCAGATCGATGACCTCGGGACCATAGAGCAGCAGATCGAGATCCAGGGTTCGCGGACCCCAGTGCTCGCCCTCTCTGACCCGACCCTGCGCCTGCTCAATGGCCTGCAGCGCATCAAGCAATTCCAGCGGCGCCAGACAGGTGTCGAACATCGCCACCGCATTAACGTAGTCGGGCTGATCGGCAGGGCCCATGGGCTTACTGCGATAGAAACGGGAGACAGCGGTAAGGCGGGATTCTGGGATTTGCCGCAAACTTTCCAGCGCCTGCTGCAACTGTTGTTTGGGATCGTCCAGATTACTGCCGAGCCCGATATAGGCGCGGATGAAGGTATGCGCTTCGGCCACGTTTATTCCTGTGGTTTGCGCTTGCGCGGACGGCGTCGACGGCGCTTCTGACCGCCACCACCACCGGCGTTTTTACGCAGCATGCTGTTGCGCTGCGCTTCATCACTCTGCTGAAATTCGGTCCACCAGTCCGCCAGCTCCTGCGGCGCCTCGCCACAGCGGGCACGCAGCATCAGAAAATCGTAGGCCGCGCGGAAACGGGGCTGGGCCACCAGAGTCATGGCACGGCGACCATTATTGCGCTTGAGGCGCTCCTGCCACTCCCAGATCTCCCGCGATTGCAGGCTGAAGCGTTTCGGCACCATCACCCACTCCACCTGACGTGAAATGATCGCATCACCGGCCTGCTGCATCGCCTGTATCGGCGGAACGCCCTCGTCACAGAGCTGCAGATATTCCCGTCGCACCGGCTCCCACAGTAGAGCGGCATAGAGGAACGCGGGGGTAACTGCCTGCCCCTCGTCCACCCGGCGGTCGGTATTCTCCAGCGCATGCACGATCAGGGTGTGTGGGAAATGCTCTTCCTCTTCCGCCAGGCAGTCGTCGGTATCGGGGAACAGGTGCTTAAACAGATCGTAGTGCCGCAGCAGTTCATAGGACTGCACCGCAGAACCGGCCAGGAACATCTTTAGCGTCTCGTCGAACAAACGGGCGGCGGGGACCTCTTCCAGCAGGTAGCCCAGGTCACGGATCGCCGCTTCACAGCGTGGTTCGATTCTAAAACCGAGTTTGGCGGCAAAGCGCACCGCGCGCAGCATACGCACAGGATCTTCACGGAAACGTTTGTCAGGGTCGCCAATCATACGCAGTAGTCCCGCCTTCAGATCGGGGACACCGCCGGTGTAGTCGACTACAGAAAAATCACGGATATCGTAATAGAGAGCATTTACGGTGAAGTCACGACGCCAGGCATCATCTTCCAGTGAACCGTAAACGTTATCGCGCATCAGCATGCCACTGTCACTAGTCAGCGCATCACCGTTCTCTTCGTCATGACCGGCACGGAAGGTAGCGACCTCGATGATCTCACGACCGAAATGGATATGCGCCAGACGGAAACGGCGACCGATCAGGCGGCAGTTCCGGAACAGCCGGTTGACCTCTTCGGGCCGGGCGTCGGTAGCCACGTCGAAATCCTTTGGCTCGCGCCCTAACAGCAGATCGCGCACGCCACCACCGACCAGATAAGCCTCGTAACCGGCCTTGCTCAGGCGATAGAGCACCTTGAGCGCGTACTCACTGATATTGCTACGGGAAATCGTGTGCTCGGAACGGGGGATATGGGTGACCGATATCTTACCGCCTGCTTCTGGAAGCGCGCTCGTCCCGGGGCGCCTGTTGAGACTCTTCAGCCAGGAAAACATCGGCGAATCATAGCATGACTGCGGCGGCAGGGAAGGCCGCGGCGCGCATCAAAAGTGGTAACGAACAAAGGCAGAGTAGCTATCGCGGTTGCTCTCTGGTTGATAGGCGACCGTAGTTGCGTCGATTCTGACCTCATCTGACTTGGCGAAACGGTAACTATCGTATTCCACGACCAGACTCCATTGTGCCGCGAGGTAGAACTCTGCGTTTGCCTGGAAGCTCAACTGCCCGGCAGGATGTAGTGTATTGCCTGGAAGAATACTCACGTCTTCGGTGGTGTAGTACGGAGCCATCACACCTATACTGCCGCGCCAGCCGCTACCGAGATACTGCCCAGCCACCGAGGCATAACTCACCAAATAGTGTTCCGAGTAACCGGAGACGGGGATACCACCCGAGGTCGTTGTGCTCTGCAAACCACGTCGCCAACTATCGATCCCCAGACCGAATCTCACCAGCCAGTCACCACTGTGCTGTTCGCTGCGATTCTGCGTGAGATAGTTGAAACCGACTTCTGCCCGGATACCGCCGTAATCGGTATCACTGGTTATCGGGGTTCCACCCATGGTCTGGCCGTCATAATTGACCGTACCCGAGTAGATACGACAGGAGAAATCCTGCCACCAACGGTGTTCCACACGGTTGGTCCCTTTCACTTCGATAAAGTAACGCGGACCAGTTTCGGTGAGCAGACTGTCGCCGTTATCGGCAAACTCTTCCCACTGGTAGTATTCAATCCCCCCGCCCAGCTCGACCTGTGTCGCCACTGCCGCGGGAGAGACTGCCAATATGAGTATCAGGTGCAAAATCCGGCGCATCATTCCGCCTGTCCTTATTATGTGGATCTGTGCCGATGATATAGCAGCCGACGGCAATACGAAAACATACCCCTGCAAATCACACCCGCGACAGCGTAATCGGTTAGAATAGCGACCCACTGGAATAACCCCTGATGGAGAACCCCATCGTGGCGAAAAAAGAGACCACTATCGATTTTGAGGCCTCGCTCAAAGAGCTGGAGGCACTGGTAGAAAAAATGGAACAGGGTGAGCAATCGCTGGAGCAGTCACTGAAAGACTTCGAACGAGGTGTCGCCCTGACCCGTGCCTGCCAGAAAGCGCTCAGCGAGGCGGAACAGAAGGTACAGATCCTGATGGGCAAGGATGAAAACAGCGAATTACAGGACTTTGAAGGGGATAAAGAGTAAGCCCCATGGAGTTCAAAACGCTGTTAAAGCAGTACCAGGCACGCGCAGAAACCGCTCTCGACACCTGGCTTCCGGCCACCGCTCAGGAACCTGCACACCTCCACGAGGCCATGCGCTATGCCAGCCTCGACGGCGGCAAACGGGTCCGCCCGGTGCTGGTCTACGCCAGCGGCAGTGCCCTGGGCATTCCTCTGGATCAACTGGACGGCCCGGCCTGCGCAGTGGAACTGGTACATGCCTACTCCCTGGTCCATGACGACCTGCCAGCGATGGACAACGACGACCTCAGGCGCGGCAAACCCACCTGCCACAAGGCCTTTGACGAAGCCACCGCGATCCTCGCCGGGGATGCCCTGCAATGTCTGGCCTTTGAGGTGCTCACCAGTGACCCGGCGATGAACGCCACTTCTGAGCAGCGTCTGGCGATGGTCACCGAACTGGCCCATGCCAGCGGCTCCCGCGGCATGGCGGGCGGACAGGCCATCGACATCGCCGCCGAAGGCAAGCAACTCAGCCTGGAACAGTTACAGACCATGCACCGCTACAAAACCGGTGCGCTGATCCGCGCCGCGGTACGTCTGGGTGCCCTCAGCGCCCCCGCCATTACCGCAGAACAGCGTGTTGGCCTGGACCAGTACGCTGAAGCGGTCGGCCTCGCCTTCCAGATCCGCGACGATATCCTTGATGTGGTGGCCGACACCGAAACTCTGGGCAAACCACAAGGCTCGGACCAGGCCAAGGAGAAGCCCACCTACACTTCCCTGCTGGGTCTGGACGGTGCCCGGGAGAAGGCGCTGGCACTGCATCAGGAGGCCCTCGACGGCCTGACGGCATTCGGTGCCGAGGCCGAGCCACTGCGCCAGCTCTCCGCCTACATCGTGGAGCGGGGGAATTGAGGTTAAAGGCTTGCATCACCCCGGTTCAAAGGCCATCATAAGCGGCTTTTCCGCCCTATCTATATAAAGTGACAATGCGCGAACAGAGTCCGAGCCCCCCTCTGCTGGAGACCATTGACGATCCGGTCCAGCTGCGCCAGCTCGATCTCAACCAGCTCAAGCAACTGGCAGGCGAACTGCGCGAATTTATGGTGCAATCGGTCGGCAAGACCGGCGGCCACCTTGCGTCTGGCCTTGGTACGGTGGAACTGACCATCGCGCTGCACTACGTCTACGACACCCCGGAAGACCGGCTGGTGTGGGATGTAGGCCATCAGAGCTATCCGCACAAGATTCTTACCGGTCGACGTCAGATGATGTCGACCCTGCGCAAGCTGCACGGCCTCTCCGGCTTCACCAAGCGCGACGAAAGCCCCTACGACACCTTCGGTACCGGCCACTCCAGCACCTCGATCGGCGCAGCGCTCGGTATGGCCATCGCGGCCCAGAAGGAACAGAGTGATCGCAAGGTCGTAGCAGTGATCGGTGACGGTGCACTGACCGCAGGCATGGCCTTCGAGGCGCTCAATCATGCGGGCGATCTGGATGCCAACCTGCTGGTGGTCCTGAACGACAACGACATGTCGATCTCGCCCAATGTAGGCGGACTCTCCAACTACCTGGCACGCATGCTTTCGGGCAAGCTCTACTCCACCATGCGCCAGGGCAGTAAGAAAGTCCTGCAAACCATGCCCAGCGTGTGGGAACTGGCACGCCGCGCCGAAGAACACATGAAAGGGATGGTGATCCCCGGCACCTTGTTCGAGGAACTGGGCTTCAACTACATCGGCCCCATCGATGGTCACGACCTCGATACCCTGGTGAAAACCCTGCGCAACCTGCGCACCTTAGAAGGGCCGCAGTTCCTGCACATCGTCACCCGCAAAGGCAAAGGTTACGCCCCGGCCGAAGAGAACCCCTGCGGCTTCCACGGCATTGGCTGTTTCGATCCGGAGACCGGCGAGAAGCTCGGAGACAAGGGCGGCCCCACCTACACCGATATCTTCAGCGACTGGCTCTGCGACATGGCCGCCAGCGATGAGCGGCTGATCGGTATCACCCCGGCGATGCGCGAAGGCTCCGGCCTGGTCGCCTTCTCGGAGAAATTTCCCGAGCGTTATTACGATGTGGGCATCGCCGAGCAACATGCGGTCACCCTCGCCGCCGGTCTCGCCTGCGAAGGACTGAAGCCGGTGGTGGCGATCTACTCCTCTTTCCTGCAGCGCGCCTACGACCAGTTAATCCACGATGTGGCACTGCAGAACCTGCCGGTGCTGTTTGCTATCGACCGCGCTGGCATTGTCGGCCCAGACGGCCCGACCCATGCGGGCAGCTTCGATTTGAGTTTCCTCCGTTGCATCCCCAATATGCTGATCATGGCTCCCGCCGATGAGGAGGAGTGCCGCCGTATGCTGAACACCGGCTTCTTCCACGATGGCCCGGCAGCTATCCGTTATCCGCGCGGCACAGGCCCCGGCATCACGGTCAGCGACAGCCTGGAGCCAATGGAGATCGGCAAGGGTGAAGTGGTACGCCAGGGCAACAGTATCGCCCTACTCAGCTTCGGCCCGATGCTCGCCCCGGCGATAGAGGTCGGTGACGAATTGAATGCCACGGTCGCCAATATACGCTTCGTCAAACCACTGGATGAGGCACTGGTGCTGGAACTGGCCAACAGCCACTGTCTGCTGGTAACGGTGGAAGATAACGTGGTTGGTGGTGGCGCAGGTAGCGCGGTCAATGAACTACTTGCCGCGCACGGCGTGAGCACAAAGATTATCAATCTCGGCCTGCCCGACAGTTTTGTCGAACACGGCAGTCGCGAGGAGTTACTGACAATGTGTGGTCTGGATAAGGCGGGCATCCTGCGCGCCATTCAGGCTGCTGGTGTAACCGAACCCTGCCAGGCGATCGCCGGCCAGAGCAAAACCTGAGCGAAACGATCCATGGCAGCACGTTACACCCTGAAAGTTGTTACCGAGTTCGCCTCGGCCCATTCGCTACGCGAGTATCCGGGCGACTGTAACCGTTTGCACGGCCACAACTGGAAAGTGGAAGTGGAAGCGAGTTCCGCACAACTGGATGAGCTCGGCATGGTGATCGACTTTAAGGTCATCAAGCAACTGGCAAAGAAGGTAACCGATCAACTGGATCATCGGTTCCTGAATGAAATCCCGCCGTTCGATACCATCAACCCGACGGCGGAAAACCTGGCAGCCTGGATATTTCAGGGCATCGCCAGTGAACTGCAGGCGCCGCATGTACGGTTGGAAGCCGTCACACTGTGGGAAACCGAACGTGCCTGCGTGCGCTACACAGAGGAATAATCATGACCCAGCACTGTTGCGATGAAACTATCGCAGACGTCCAAAGCAGCAAGGACAACCGTCACATCGCCATCAACAAGGTGGGGATCAAGGACATTCGTCATCCGGTTAGAATTCAGGACCGTACAGGTGGCGAGCAGCACACGATTGCCAATTTCAACATGTACGTAAACCTGCCGCACAACTTCAAGGGCACGCACATGTCGCGCTTTGTTGAGATCCTCAACAACTACGAGCGCGAACTTTCGGTGAAATCATTCAAGATCATGCTCACCGAAATGACCGCCAGACTGGAAGCACAGTCAGGCCACATTGAGATGTCATTCCCCTACTTCGTTAACAAAAAGGCGCCAGTCTCTGGCGTGGAAAGCCTGATGGATTACGATGTGACATTCATCGGCGAAGTGGATGAGGGCACACCACATCTCAAGGTTAAAGTCGTTGTACCAGTCACCAGTCTCTGCCCCTGTTCCAAAGAGATCTCGGAATATGGCGCGCACAACCAGCGTTCACACGTCACCGTGACCATCGGCACCGACCAGTTTGTCTGGATCGAGGATGTTATCGATTTGGTGGAGAAAGAGGCCTCATGTGAACTGTTCGGTCTACTGAAACGTCCGGACGAGAAACACGTTACCGAACGTGCTTACAACAATCCCAAGTTCGTAGAAGACATGGTGCGTGACGTGGCGATGCGCCTGAATCAGGACGAGCGAATCACCAGCTATATCGTGGAATCGGAAAACTTCGAGTCGATCCACAATCACTCGGCCTACGCCATGATCGAGAAGGACAAGAGCAAGGCGTAAACGATATGCAGACACACAGGGAAGTGTGTCAGTCTACCCCAGCCAGTAGACCAGTAGCTGCAAAATGATCAGGGAATAGATCCCCGCCAGAACATCATCCAGCATAATTCCCAGACCGCCACTGACGCGTTGATCGATAAAACGAATCGGCCAGGGTTTGAGGATATCGAAGAAGCGAAACAACACGAAGCCCACTACGATCCAGAGCCAGCCTGCTGGAGCCATAAACATGGTTAACCAGTAACCGACAAATTCATCCCAAACGATACCGGGATGATCGTGCACTTCGAGTTTTGCGGCACTGACACCGCAGATCGCGATACCTAACAGGAAGGTCAGGAGCAGAATAAGCAGATAGACACCCGGTGAGAACTGCATCAGTAACAGGTAAAGGGGTATTGCCATCAGGGTGCCGAAGGTACCCGGCGCGACAGGTACGAGTCCCGAGCCAAAACCGAGAGCAAAGAAATTCCATGGATTGGCCAGCTCGGAAAAATGTAATCGACGCACTGTCTTAGCCATATCTACTCCCGAAAGTGATCGAAGCCGGAGACGATATGATGCAGTGCTTCACTTTCTGCCCCCAGAAGACGAATCCCCTCGCCCTCGACGATTTGACCGATACGCTTCACTCCGCAATCCCAACCAGCCGTCACGCGTTCCAGTTCCATGACATTCTCTGGTGGCACGGTAAAACAGAGTTCGTAATCATCACCCGCACTTAGTGCGAAATGTAGCCGTTCGGTGTTATCTGTAGAAAAGTGCTGTAACGCCTCTGATTGAGGAATGGCATCCAGTTGTAGCTCTGCCGCGCAACCACTACTTTCGAGAATGTGCTGCAGGTCAGCCAACAATCCATCGGAGATATCAATGGCCGATGAGGCAATACCACGCAGTGAACTCCCTTCAGTAACGCGTGGTGAGGGATATTCCAGACGGCGAATCAGCCGGGCAGCTGTTTCATCGTCAACGGTTATCCCCTCCTGCGTAAGCTTTAATCCAGCACCCGCATCACCCAGGCTACCGGTGACATAGATGTAATCTCCGGCGTTGGCACCGCTACGCAACAGCGCACCGCCTGCAGGAATGAAACCATGAATCTGTACGGTGCACGCAAGTGGGCCGCGAACGGTATCACCACCGACTAACTCCACCTCATACTCCTGCGCCAGAGCGAAGAAACCTTTGGCAAAACCTTCAATGAACTTCTCGTCCGAATCAGGTAATGCCAGGGAGAGGGTTACCCAGGCAGGTTTTGCACCCATCGCTGCCATGTCGCTGAGATTGACGGCCAGGGATTTATAACCGATAGCGGTTGGATGGGTGTCGAGTGGGAAATGACGCCCGGCAATCAGTGTGTCGACGCTCACCGCGAGTTGCATACCATGAGGGACCTGCAACAACGCAGCATCATCACCAACACCCAGCAACACATCGTTGCGACATGTTGCGCGGGTGAAATAACGTTCAATAATAGAGAATTCGTTCAGGGACATGGTGGGCGCCATTCACCGTGTTATGTCATACGACAAACTTCATCAACGTTGACGGGCATTCACCTCAACACTACGCAGTTTCTTGGCCAGCTTGTCCAGCGTGCCATTAATGAATTTATGGCCCTGTTCCGCGCCGAACTGCTTGGCCAGTTCAACCATTTCATTAATAACGACACGATAGGGAATGTCGATACGCTGCTGCAGTTCATAGATGCCGATGCGCAGGATAGCCTGCTCCACCGGATCGACCTGCGCCAGGGGGCGGTCCAACACTTCAGCGCCATGAGTATCGAGTTCGTCCTGTCTGGACGGAACTTCACGTAACAATTCGCTGAAGTATTTCTTATCGACCCCCTTCATATCCTGCTCTTCGATGAACTGCTTCTCGATTTCGTCAGGAGACTCGCCGGTCATCTGCCATTGATATAGCGCCTGCATGGCGCGCTCACGCGCAAGGCTTCGGGCATTACTCATAACTTTTGATTCCGCTGATACGTTGCCCGTGGGATGCTTTACTTGCCGAGTTGCGGCAACAGGTTAACCATTTCGATAGCGGAGAGTGTCGCCTCGACTCCCTTGTTACCCGCCTTGGTACCAGCACGTTCAATCGCCTGTTCGATGGTATCGACGGTCAGTACGCCGAACGCAACTGGAATGCCGTATTCCATCATCACCTGCGCCAGGCCTTTGCCGCACTCACCGGCAACAAATTCGAAGTGCGGTGTGCCGCCACGAATCACTGCACCGAGGGCGATAATCGCATCATATTTTTTACTTGCCGCCATCTGCTTGCAGGCCAGCGGGATTTCAAAGGCACCGGGAACCCGTGCGATCTCGATGTCTTTCTCATTGGCGCCATGGCGCTTGAGGGTGTCGAGTGCGCCGTCCAGCAGGCTTTCCACTACAAAGCTGTTGAAGCGTCCGACAACAATGGCGAAGCGCGCGCCGTCGATTACCATGCCGCCTTCGTAACTCTTGATCTCAGCCATCTCGTATTTCCCTTTTCAGGTTGGCGCCCGTTATCGGCGCAAAAAAACTTAATCGTTGATGTATTCAACCACATCCAGGCCAAAGCCGGAAAGTGCATGCAGCTTGCGCGGTGTCCCCAGCACTCGCATATGGCTGACACCAAGGTCGATCAATATCTGCGCACCGATACCATAGGTTCGCAGGTCGTCGCCTTTCTCGGCCTCGGCCAGGGGCACACCCTTATCTTCCATTTCGTAATCCTTGATCCGACGCAGCAATTTTTCCGTATCTTCCTTACGTTGCAGAATAATCACCACGCCCTGCCCTTCTGCATCGATACGGCGCAGCGCGTTTTCCAGTGAACGACCGCAATTGCGTTCACTGCCAAACAGATCGCACAGCGTGTCCTGCAAGTGTACACGAACCAACGCCGGATCATCATGATTCAGCTCGCCCTTGACCAGCGCCAGGTGCATTTCATGACTCAGCTGATCGCGATAGGCAAACAGTTTGAAATCGCCGTAACGGGTCGGCATGGCACATTCGGCAACCCGCTCTACCGTGGGCTCGTTGTGCAGACGGTAATGAATCAAATCCGCCACGGTACCGATCTTGACGTTATGCTCCACCGCGAATTTTTCCAGGTCGGGGCGACGCGCCATGGTACCGTCTTCGTTGAGAATCTCGACGATCACCGATGAGGGTTCGAGTCCAGCCAATCGAGCCAGATCACAGCCCGCTTCGGTGTGACCAGCACGGGTCAATACGCCACCCGGTTGTGCCATCAGGGGAAAGATGTGGCCCGGCTGCACGATATCATCGGCGGAGGCATTGGGCGCTACTGCGGCACGCACGGTCATTGCTCGATCATAGGCGGAGATGCCGGTAGTAACACCTTCGGCGGCTTCGATGGAAACGGTAAAGTTGGTGCCGTGCTTGTCGTTGGTGTTGCTGACCATCAGCGGTAGCTTTAACTGCTGGCAACGCTCGCGGGTCAGGGTCAGACAGATCAGACCACGACCGTATCGCGCCATGAAATTGATATCTTCCGGGCGCACCATGGACGCGGCCATGATCAGGTCGCCTTCGTTCTCACGATCCTCATCGTCCATAAGGATAACCATTTTGCCCTGACGAATATCGTCGATGATCTCATCAATACTGTTTAATGCCATACTCTTCTATTACTCGCTTACGCCGTTCAGTGTCGGCGTGCTGATAAAAATCCGTGCTCAGCAAGGAATGCCTCACTGAGACCCTGTGTCTGTTTTGCTGCCTGATCGCCCTGCAGAAGACGCTCGAGATAACGTGCAATCAGATCCACTTCCAGGTTCACTTTACGCCCAGAGATAAACTCATCGACCGTCGTCTCCTGAGAAGTATGCGGCACAATGTTCAATTCAAAGATCGCGCCGTCGATCGCATTGACTGTCAGGCTAATACCATCGACGGTGATCGAGCCCTTATGTGCAATATACCGTGCCAGTTCATCCGGCGCCCTGACTCGCAAGCGTATCGAACGGGCATCTTCGGAGCGCTGTAATATCTCGCCAACGCCGTCCACATGCCCACTGACCAGATGTCCACCCAGGCGGCTGGTCGGGGTCAGCGCCTTCTCCAGATTGACTCGGCTGCCGGTCTTTAGTTGAGCGAAGGAGCTATGGCTCATCGTCTCTCGCGACACATCAGCACTAAAGCCGTTGTCGCTCAATGCCACGACTGTCAGACAAACGCCATTCACGGCGATGCTGTCACCGAGCACCACATCTGAAAGATCCAGTTTGCTGCTATCGATCGTCAGACGCATGTCGCCAGCGACAGGAGTTATCGTCCTTACCTTGCCGACCGCCTCGATTATCCCGGTAAACATCAGTTCTCCTGCTGGATAGCAGCAGTGATCCGCCAGTCGTCGCCAACTGCCCGGATATCCTTAATCGAGAGTTGTACCGCATCGGCCAAACTCTCCAGACCTGGAGTATGGAACAGGCCACGGGCACCATCACCCATCAGCTTCGGCGCCATGTAGATCACCAGCTCATCGATGATCCCGGCACGTAACACCGCGCCACTAAGAATGGCGCCAGTCTCCAACAGGACTTCGTTAATCTCGCGGCTAGCCAAGACACCCATCAGAGCATGCAGATCGATAGCATCCCCGCCGTTGGGCAGGTAGATAACCTCGGCGCCCGCCTGCTCCAGTTGCTCCTGCAGTTCCGGCTCTTCCACTGCGGTCACGATCAACGATCTGCCCGGTTGAGCAATGAAGCGTGCTTCAGCTGGTGTACTCAGGTGCGGATCGAGCACCACACGTAACGGCTGGCGCTCTGCCAGTTCACCGGCAGCATCACGAACGGTCAGCGACGGATCGTCTGCCAGAATCGTACCGATACCACTCATGATCGCGGAGCTACGTGCGCGCAAACGCTGCACATCTTCCCTTGCCGCAGGTCCGGTGATCCATTTACTTTCACCCGAGGCCATCGCGGTACGCCCATCAAGGCTCATCGCCAGTTTGCAGCGAATCATCGGCCGTTGCTCGCGCATGCGCCGGACAAACCCCGGGTTAAGCGCTTCAGCCTGGGGCTGCAACAGACCGCTGGCTACCTCGATACCTGCCTCACGTAGTTGCTGCAAACCCTGTCCAGCAACTTTCGGATTGGGATCTTCCATCGCCGCAACAACACGTGCCACACCAGCCTTAATCAATGCCTCGCTGCAGGGTGGCGTCTTGCCATGATGGCAACAGGGTTCAAGCGTGACATAGGCGGTTGCACCTTTCGCCATCTCGCCCGCCTGCTCAAGCGCCACAATCTCGGCGTGGGGGCCACCGGCGACTTCGTGCCAACCCTCGGCTATTACCTGCCCTTCAATCGCCAGCACACATCCCACTCGTGGATTGGGATCGGTGCTATAGAGTCCACGCTCTGCCAGTTGCAGGGCACGGCTCATCATCGCAATGTCAGTAGCAGTAAATTCACTCATCCTGGATCATCTTTTCTGTTTGTCGTTCCTGGAAGTCTCCAGCAACGAAAGCTGATTTTTCTTCACCGCGGGTGGCGGCTCCTTCTGCATCCGTTCAATCTCTTCGCGGAAGGCGTTCACATCCTGGAAGCTGCGATAGACCGAGGCAAAACGCACATAGGCCACCTCGTCCAGCTCACGCAGTTCATCCATAACCCATTCGCCCAGCTGGCGCGAATTGACCTCACGGTCACCGGTCGCCCGCAGCTTGTGTTTGATGTGATTGATCGATTCCTCGATCGCTTCCATCTGCACCGGACGCTTCTCCAGCGCACGCATAATCCCGGAACGCAGTTTATCCTCATCGAACGGTGCCCGCGTACCGTCACGTTTGACGATACGCGGCATCACCAGTTCAGCCGTCTCGAAGGTAGTGAAACGCTCGCCGCAGGTCACACACTCGCGGCGGCGTCTTACCGAATCGCCCTCATTAGCGAGGCGCGAATCGATCACCTTGGTATCGGGTTCACTGCAGAACGGGCAGCGCATGACGGGAGATCATTCAGTCTGCGTAAACCGGCAGGCGCTTGCAGACCTTCAGTACCTTATCTTTCACTTCATCGATCACCTTGCTGTCGCCACGTGAATCGATCACATCGCAAATCCATCCAGCCAGATCACTCGCCTCGGCCTCGCCGAAACCACGGGTGGTGATCGCCGGGGTACCAATGCGAATGCCGGAAGTCACAAAAGGCGATTGAGGGTCATTGGGTACTGAGTTCTTGTTCACAGTGATGTTGGAAGCGCCCAGCCATGCATCGACGTCTTTACCGGTCAGCTCCTGTTTGATGAAGCTGAGCAGGAACAGGTGGTTGTCGGTGCCACCGGAAACCACATCGTATCCGCGGTCGAAAAAGACTTTGGCCATAGCACGAGCATTGGCAATGACCTGGGCCTGATAGGTTTTGAATTCCGGCTCAAGCGCTTCTTTGAAAGCCACCGCCTTACCGGCGATGACATGCATCAACGGACCGCCCTGAGTGCCAGGGAAAACCAGTGAGTTCAGTTTCTTTTCGATCTCTTCGTTGGCCTTGGCCAGGATGATACCGCCACGGGGACCACGCAGGGTCTTGTGGGTGGTGGAGGTTGTCACATCGGCGATCTGTACCGGACTGGGGTAGACACCAGCGGCAATCAGGCCCGCAACGTGCGCCATATCAACAAACAGATAAGCACCCACTTCGTCGGCAATATCGCGGAAACGCTGCCAATCGACGACACGGGAGTAGGCTGAGAAACCAGCAACGATCATCTTCGGCTTGTGCTCGCGGGCCAGACGCTCGACCTCTTCATAGTCGATTTCGCCGGTCTCCGGATTCAGGCCGTACTGGATGGCGTTATAGATTTTGCCGGAGAAGTTGGGCTTGGCACCGTGAGTCAGGTGGCCGCCGTGGGCCAGGCTCATGCCCAGAATGGTATCACCCGGCTGGACCAGCGCCATATAGACCGCGGCATTGGCCTGGGAACCAGAGTGCGGCTGGACGTTGGCATAATCGGCACCGAATAGTTCCTTGACCCGATCGATAGCCAGTTGTTCGGCCACATCCACATATTCGCAACCGCCGTAATAGCGCTTACCCGGATACCCTTCAGCATACTTGTTGGTCAGTACGGAACCCTGGGCAGCCATTACACGGGGGCTGGTGTAGTTCTCGGAGGCAATCAGCTCGATATGCTCCTCCTGGCGAACCCGCTCCTGCTCCATGGCATTCCACAGTTCGTCGTCATATCCACGAATCGTCATCTCATTGCTGAACATCCAACACCCCTAGATTGAAAAGAGCCTATAGAACAACAGCTTGGGGAAGATTGCGGAACCTCTGGCGGGTCTATGGCCCAACATCCGCTCCCAGTGCTGCGGAAAGGAGCAAAGATTACCCGATCCGGCCAAATTTTTCATGGGTTTAGCGTTATGCCAGACATAAAAAAGCCCCGCTTAAAGCGGGGCTAGAGTTGATTTTCGGACTTCCTGGTCCAAATCCGCACTGTGGTAGCAGAAATATCCTTACGGCCATTACGGCTTCTTTTTATATACTCCCCCCAGAGTATTCTTGCTGGCTATTGTTGCCAGTAATCATCCTTCACTTTGCCGTCGGCGACAAGGGTCAAAGCCTTTTTTACCGCTTCCGGTGTCTGAATGATGTTCATAAAGCTGTTCTCACCCATCATGGAGAGATCCGGAAAATCGATAGCAATCCGGAAGCGGGCGTAGAGATGATACACCTTATCACCTGAAACCAGAATCTCATAGGGCAAATGCGCAGTGGATTTCAGCTCCTTGAAATCGATGACGCTCATAATATACCCGTCATCCATGTATTTGTCTCCACCTGCGGGCGGTGCCTTCAGCCCGACGCCGAACACCACTTCCTCCTTGCCGGGAACCTGAATGCGGTAAACCTGGGTAACACCAGCCAGGCCTTTAGCCAGATTCTGCTCCACAGTCTTCACTGCTTTCTCGTGACTGGGGAACATATTGAGCAAGTGCATGTTGGTATCATCAAAGTACTCCATACCAAACATGTAGTGATATTTGCGCAACTTGGCGACACTCAGTCCCTTGGCAGAACCGAAATCTTCCTTACGCCCAAGTACCTTGCTGAGTTTATTGGTGACAGCGGTCAAATCACCGGCCATACGATAGACATTAGCCATATAGGTAGGATTATTATAACTAATCTGTACATCATTACCGACCTTGGTCACCGAAACCCGTACCGCGGCACCGTAACCACCGAATTCCGTTTTGGCTGCATTCTGCTTCAGTGCATCATTGGTAATCGCAATTACCGCTGCATCCTTGTAGGGCGAATAACTTCCAGCAATATCAAAACCGGCATCCTTTAATTTCTTTTCAACCTGCTTCTCTACAGTAGGCACATCACCTGTGGTGATCTCGGCAAGAACAAATGGCTTGAGAGTCACATCTGCAGCCTGAACCGCAACAGCCGAAAGTAACATGGCAAACGCCAGCGAAAGTTTCCTAATCATCTTTACCACCCCGAAACGTTTCTGCTTATAAAACAAAACGGGGTGACAGGCACATCGGCCGGTCACCCCGCGTGTATCAGCCATTATGCAACGGCAACTATATTAACTTTAGAAACTATGGCTGTACATCAACTGCCAGTTGGTTTGGGCGTGATTAATTTTCAAGCCCTGGTTGGAACTAGCATTTGAACCTGTAACAGATACCTCTGGTGCGTGTGTAACAGAGAAATTGATTTCGTCATCCGGTGTAACAGTATAACCGAGTCCCAATGTGTAGTGATTCTCTATGGTCGCAGGGAACAGGTAATGCACTGTGCTTGTGGGAATCGGGTTGCTTGCCATATTTGCACCGGCGCGAAGAACAAGTTCATTAGTGGTTTGGTACGCTACACCCAGCGAAATAACCGTCTGGTCATCCCAATTCTGGTACATGGTTGCATCGAGATTAAGACCGGTGGTCACGAAGCTCATCTTAAAATCCTTCATGACTTCAGACCACTTGATTTGCTTGATATCCGCGACAACCATAAGCTTCTCGTTTGGCTTATAAGACATACCAACAGCGAATGTTTGTGGCCACTGGAAATCTTTGACCTTAATCTTGCCCGGCATGCTCATAACCGCGCCGGTGCCACCATCATCATAGGCCAACGCCATAGTTGCAGAACCACTTAAGTCACTGAGACTTGTCTCACTATGATAGGTACCACCAATAGTCAACTGTTCATTAACTTTATAGGTAAAGCCGATCTTCGCCGCAAAACCATCACCTTCAGTCTTACCGGCGTAGTCATTGCTGTCGGCAAAATCAAAATATCCACCATAGATGGTTGCTGGCAGCGAAGCTGCTGCTGCACCAGACATTGAAATACTGCCAACAGTAGAATTGGGGTTCATCATCATATCGCCCATAACTGTACCGGGTAGCGCCATTTGTAGATCCATGGTCGCACGGACATAATCAATACTACCGCCGATGCTCAGTTTATTATCAACGACGTAAGACACGGGAAACAGGACTCTGGCAACGCCAACTTCTGAAAACTCCCTCCACCCACTGACAATAGTTGGATCATCACCAGCGCCAAGGATTGCGCCTTGTACAAAAGAAGTACCAGGTCCACCATTCTTGTATTCAGTACCCATACCACCTTGTGCAAAAGCGGCAGCACCAAAACTAAGCTTTCCTTTTTTCTGCACCCAGCCAGCAGCCGGCATCAAGAATGAATTAGAACTTGAGCTCCACGAGGCAGGCATGGGGTGCGAAGCATCAATACTTGGGGAAAGAACACCAACAGCCAGATCCAATCGGTTCCCATCTTCCATCAAACTAAGAGTTGCAGGGTTATTCATAGTGGCCGCCGTACCATTGTCATAGGCCATGGAAGCGCCGCCCATGCCGGTGGCAATAGGGCCATAGCCTTCCATGTTCATGCCGTTGGTGGCGAATGCAGCGGGGGAAGTAATTGCCAGTGAGACAGCAACAGCCAGTAGGTGCTTGGTATGTTTCATAGTGACCACTCCTTAAAGACAGCGCGAGGCAGGATGTCCTGTGTATTTGAGAATTGTTCTACTAGTAAGGTGACATGACGTCACATTGTCAGCACGATATGGGCGAGCGTGAAACATGTCAAGAAATGGAAACAATGATTTTGTTTATATTTATCAATAAGTTAAGTGAATAAGTTAATCATAATTGACTTATACACAATGCATTAGTCCAAGTAAAACAATAGGTTAAAAAATGCGAAAATAGCGTTCAATAAGTTCCTGTCTTTACACTCAAAATTCGTATAGGGCTATCATTTTTTTTTGTCGTTAGTTTATTTCCCTTT